>JAEFDA010000152.1 GCA_016126025.1 Nitrososphaerota archaeon
CCATATGGACAGGTATGGGGAGGCGCTGGAGTGCTATGATGCGGCGATAAGTATAGACCCAAAGTATGCGTGGGCGCACATGGGCAAGGGCGACTGCCTGGTGGACATGGACAGGTATGAGGAGGCGCTGGAGTGCTATGATGCGGCGATAAGTATAGACCCAAAGTATGCGTGGGCGCACCATCACAAGGGACTCGCCCTGCACGAGATGCACATGTACAAGGCGGCCACAAAATGCTATGATGCGGCGATAAGTATAGAGCCCGGCCACCGGGAGGCGCACCGGGGCAAGGCCGGATGCCTGCTGGACATGGACAGATATGAGGAGGCCGCAGAGTGCTATGATGCGGCGCTGCGGCTGGACCCCGAAGATGCGGCCTCGCACCACCACAAGGGCATCTGCCTGTACATGCTGGGCAGGTACGCCGAGGCCCTCGAGTGCCACGATGCGGCGCTGCGGCTAGATCCGGAGTACGCCGGCGCCCACATGGACAGGGGCAGGTGCCTCTCAAAGATGGGCAGGGGGGAGGAGGCGGCGCAGTGCTATGCCGAGTCGCTGCGCCTGACCTCCAAGTAGAACGGGTGCGGGGCCGTCGGACCATATGGCGCGGGCAGTACGATCCTGCCGCATGAAATGGCGGTATCGGTGCGGCATGTCATGGCGCGCCCCACCAATTATATGGACACGTATGTTCCGCACCGCCATGGACAGCGTCACGCACTTTGAGATACCCTGCAGGGACCAGCCCAAGATGCAAAAGTTCTACGAGGATGTGTTCGGCTGGAAGATAGCCAAGCTCCCGGACATGGACTACCACTGGGTCACCACCACCGATATGGATCCCGACACCTGGATGCCCAAGAGTCCGGGCGCGATAAACGGCGGCATGAGACGCAAGGAGACCCCCCAGGACGGGCCGGTCATCGTACTTAGCGTAAAGTCGCTGGACGAGAGCCTGCGTACGGTGACAGGGTCGGGGGGCAGCATAGTCTTCCCCAAGAAGGAGATCGGCGAGCACGGCTATTATGCGCAGGTCTCCGACATAGAGGGGAACGTGCTGGGCCTCTGGCAGAGCAAGGCCCACGACTGATAGTATAGATGCGCGGCCCGCACATCTGGGTCACACCCCGGTGTAGCGTAGCGCCCGCTCCAGCTGGCCCGTATCATACCGGCTCTTGGTCTCGGACTTTATCCTGGCGGCCAGCCCCTCCACACCCATGGTGTGCGCCAGCATCTGCGCGGACGGCTCGGCCTCGTATCTGTCCCACGCCTCTTTGTGGCGGTCCCCGACGGCGCGGCGGAGCCGCTGTATAGTCGCCGCGTGGGCCCGGATGTCGCCGCCGGGGTCGTACCGGGGAAGGTTTTCGACGCCGGCGCGGCGGAGCCGCTCGATGGCCTGGGCCTCGTCCCGCATGCGGCCCATGTACGACTCCACCTCGGATGCGGCGCCCTCCCCGGTTATGCGGTCTATTATGCCGGGGGCGCCCCCCGCCACGTACGAGCCCGCCGCCGAGGCGGCCGGGCCCACGGGTACTGTGGGATCCGCATCGGAGAACTTCGTTCCGGTGCGGGAGGCGCCCGACAGGGACCCCAGGAGCCCGCCCAGCGAGCCGGCCCCGGCGGTCCGGGCCAGCGAGCTGAGGTCCCGCACGCCCCCCGGCTGGGCCAGCCCCGAGCGCACGCCCTGTATGGCCCCCGCCATTCCGGTGCCGGCCACCGTCCCGGCCGTCTGTATGGCCCCCGTTATGGTACGGGAGGCCACCTGCGTGACGTGGCCCAGCAGGGGCACCAGCAGGAGGGGCAGCGTCACCGCAAAGAAGACCACCCCCAGCGAGCTTATCCAGGCGTATGTCAGGGTGTGGTCGGGGCACATGTCCGGGCACTCGCCGATCTGCGCCACGAACCCGGCGCCCACCGATACCACCACCGCCGACAACAATGGCAGCATGAAGAGGGCCGGCAGGGCGTCCAGGAAGCGGTTGGCGATGTGGTCGGCCCGGGGTATCAGGGTCATCATGAGGAATATGGGCAGGGCGGCTATGACCATCCCTATGAGGAGGTCGGCCATTATCCCTATGACAAAGGCCAGCAGCAGTACGTTGATGGTCACCAAAGCTTTGGTCAGGCCCAGGAACGTGTTGACCAGGACCGACTCGGCAAAGTTCTGTATGTCCAGGGTGAGCGCCCCGAAGGGGTCCTCGGGGTCTAGATATGCGGACTTTGTGGTCTGGAGCTCGGTGGTGCCCATCATCTGGCCGAATATGTACCGTATCTTGAGCTGCGGGTCGCAGACCATCTGGGGGTTCGTGTCGGCGGGGCCGCGGCGGTACGGCGACTCCTCGTACCTTTGTGTGATCTCTGTATATGACCACTCCGCCGGGCAGGGGGAGTCCGGGTCGAACGAGTAGTGGGGGTTGAGCACCCACAATGATATGCCCTCTATGATGTGGGCGCCCCCGTCCCATACGGGCGGGAACGCCAGAAACAGTATGACGAACAGTATGGAGCGGGATAT
>JAEFDA010000110.1 GCA_016126025.1 Nitrososphaerota archaeon
CAGCTCAACCCCATCGAGGTTCAGTGGCGGGAGCTCAAGCGCCTGCTGGCGGGCCAGTGCTTCCACTCCTTGGAGGATCTCAAAGATGCAATAGAGGCCATAGTGGACAGGGAGATGAAACCCGTCAAGATCATGGCATACCTAACCGATCAGTACAACATACCATAGCGCCACACCCATACGGGCATGTGCGGTGCCCCATGTGCCGCCGCCGGATTGGCCCGCCGTACTCCGACACGGGAAATTCCCCATGCCATATACTGCGCGGCACCCGGACGCAGGATCCAGACGCAAACCAACCCCGATCTTCGACCGAGTCGAAATACGTCCCCGGCCAACATAGGATTTAGATCAATTTTGGTCGAACTACTCTGTCCGGCACTAAGCTTCGCCTCGTACATGGCCGACGACTGCGAAGCCAAGGTGCGCGCGTACGCAAGGCGCCGCAGGCGCGACCCCAACGCGCGGCGCCCAAGATGTACCAACCCGGTGCTGCGGCAGGGGGCCGGCTCCTGCGTGATATATGGCAGGGGCTTCTGGTGCAGACTGTCCGAGGCGCCGGACCGGCCCATACTGGAGTCGCCGTACGTGGTGCTGCGGTTTCCGGTCACGCCGTCCAGGCACGTCGCCGAGTTTAGGCTCAGCCCGCACATCATACAAAAACTGGCGTGCGCCGTCCGCGTCGGCGCCGTCACCGTGACGCGCACCACACTGTCCATAGCGTACGAGCCGCGCCCCGTCGCTTCCACACGGCCCCGGGGGATCATCGGGATGGACGTGAACAAGCGCGAGCATACTACGGCCGACACCGACGGCAGCGTGCGGTACATCGGGAACGCGGCGCTCGGATACGCCCAGGAGCGCCGCAAAAAGCACCGCGCGCTAGGGGTGACCGGCGGAAAGCCAAAACAGAAACGCAGGAAGGCGCGCGCCACGCCGCGCCACGTCAAGCATCCCGGCCGCAAGCCAAAGAACAAGCAACGCCTGCCGCGCAAGAAGCGCCGCGACGAGCGCGTGAACCGGCGGGAGCGCGCCCGCATAAACACCAGATTTAGGAACAAAAAGACCAACTATCTGTACAATTTGATGCACGCCCTGGCTGCCTGCGGCATGATGCTGGCATTGGAGCAGCCCACCATCGACCGCCTGCTGGTCAGGCGGAACCGCAAGATGTCCGGGGCCGAGCGCGACCTCCTCAAGATGGGATTGAGCCAGGGAACGATAACTCGGACAGCCAGGGAAGTGTTCGCCAAGTACGGGCTTCCCGTATGTGATGTGGACCCGTTCGGCACCAGTTCCAGGTGCCCCGCGTGCGATTCCAGGCTGTGGGCGCCCGAATACAACACCGGGGCGTGGAAATTGTGGAGGCGCACGAAGGCGTGCATTCCATGTTTGTATTATGCGGACAGGGACGGCGTGGCGGCCATAAACATATTGTGCCGCTGCTGCGAGTCCGCATATGAACCGGCGGCCGGTCCGGGGGAGCCACATTGTGATGATCCCGGCCGGCGGGTGGCCGGGGATTGGGAGCAGCGCGCCCAGCAGAAACAGCAGCTCGTCCAAACCCTGCTGCTGGGCGCTGCCGCCGTGCGGTTCCCGCACGTCGGCGAAGGGCAGCGGCCCAAAGGGAGCGCGAAAAACCCGTCGTACCATACGGTGGGGGACGCGCGACTCCTGGACGACCGCCCGGATGCATCCAATGGTTCAAACGGCGTTGGCCCTCCGGGAGCGTGTCTCTTGGGGGGTATATGCTAGTTGGATATACCCGAAATGTTGCATAGGCGAAAACCGGTGCCCACTATTGTGGTGCAACCCTTATCTGATGGTATGGTTGTATACATCGTATGCGGATCCTGCTTGCCGCGTCACTTGCGGCCGCGGCCTTGGCTGTGGCCTCGCTGGCACCGGCGGATGCCGCGGATCCGGCCGCCGAGCACACCAGGACCCAGGCTACCATGCCGCTGCATCTGGGGACGTATGACGGCGGGCAGGTACTCTATATCATAACGGATGCCAGCGACGAGGCCTGGGCCGAACTGATAAGCGAACGCCAAGAATGGGCCGTACAGCTGGCCGCGCCCCTCGCAGATATCGACAGGGGGGCGTTGAACACGATGTATGTCTTCGCCAACGGGCCCGACGGCACGGGCCTGAAGGGCCACCAGCCCGAGGTGTTCGAGTATGCGCCGGGGGGTGCACAATATACCGCCCTGAGCAGGGTGGTTGAGATAACCTGGATGACAGATCCGGAGGTGCTCGGCTCCTCGGCGGAGGTGGCCGGGGCTATATCGGACGGCCGCGCCGCGGCAAACGACACGGGCGCCGTTGTAAACGCCCCGCAGGTGGCATGGCCCGGGGGCCAGATGACCATAAGGGAGGGCGCCGGGGCCACCGGTACGGCATACGGCGGGGGGCAGATTACGGAGATAGATTCCGACGGCATGACGGTGACATTTGTGGCGCACCCTGCCCTGGGACCCGGCGGCCAGCCCGTGCACTATATCCTGACCGGGGCCGCCGGTTCCGACGCCGCCGGAGTGCTGGGCGTGGCGCACTCGCCCTCGCTGGTGTCTATAGACGGCAACCACACCTCGGACATGTTCCTGTTTGCAGACGGCCTGCCCGGCGCCGGATATGCAGGGTTCCAGCGCGAGGTGGTGGCGGCTATCCCCGGCAACGGGACGTACACCCCCGTATGGCTCACGCACAACGTGACGTGGGGCGGCTCTCCGAACGCCACCGCGCTCACGACGCCTGACGAGATCGAGCTCCACCTGGACCAGGATTTGGTGTCTGTACCCGGGGCAGGCGGTGTGCTGAACGGCCCCGTCATAGATCCGTTCCAGAATATCGTGACCGTGCTGGGCGGGGTGGACCTGAGCGGCGCCTCACCGCTCTTGGGCGATGCGGGGGCTCCCGTAACGATAATCGAGTTTGGCGACTACCAGTGTCCCAAATGCGGGTCGTGGTTTGACAACACCAAGCCGGCCATAGACGCCAACTACATACAGACCGGCCAGGCCAACCTCTACTTTTTGGACTTGGTGTTCATAGGACCGGACTCCTCGACGGCGGCCGCGGCCACATACTGCGCCCAGGAGCAGGACATGTACTGGGATCTGCATGACACGCTATTCGAAAACCAGGGCCGCATACAGGGCGGCTGGGCGGCCCGCGACGGAGTGGTCGGGTTTGCCCAGGGCCTGGGACTTGATATGGCGGAGTTTGAGGCCTGCCTGGACATGGACCACACCGAGAGGATACAGTTCAACAGGGACCAGGCCCATCTGGCCGGATTGCGCCAGACCCCGTCGTTTGTGGTAGTGGGTCCGGGCGGGATCGAAAAGATAGCCGGAAACCAGCCGTACGGGGCCTTTGAGCGGGCCATCGAGAACGTGTCAGACTAGGATGCCCGCACGGCCAAGGCTGCCTCCGGTATGGGCCGGCCA
Source organism: Nitrososphaerota archaeon (assembly GCA_016126025.1). Taxonomy (GTDB): domain Archaea; phylum Thermoproteota; class Nitrososphaeria; order Nitrososphaerales; family Nitrosopumilaceae; genus VYCS01. The sequence continues at coordinate 3,450 of JAEFDA010000110.1, forward strand.
TCCTTGGGAGCGCCGCGCCCGATTGAGCCGTCCCCCTGCACCCGGACATACCGGACCACAGCCCGGGCCCCGCGTGTCCAGGCATCAGAAAAAGGCAAAATAGGGCGTCCGCATTGCCATACCATGGCCGGATTCGACCAGTCGCTGGCAGACAGGCTGAACTCGGAGATCCACACCGCCGAGGACGCCCTGCGGTGGGCCTCCGAGAACCTCCACCCCAGGGTGGGCAAGGCGTCCAGCTTCGGCGCCGAGGACGCGGTCCTGATGGACATAATGGTAGGGATAAACCCCGAGTTCCGGTTCTTCACGCTGGACACCGGGCGGCTTCCCCAGGCGACGCACGACGCCATCGACGCGGCCCGCCGGCGGTACAAGGCCCGCATAGAGGTGCTGTTCCCCGACGCCGGGAGGGTCCGGGAGATGGTCGACCAGAAGGGCCAGAACCTCTTCTATGACAGCGTGGAGAGCCGCAAGCTCTGCTGCCACATCCGCAAGGTGGAGCCCATGAACGCCATGCTGGAGACCTTGGACGGGTGGATCACCGGGCTGCGGCGGGACCAGACCCAGGCCCGCCAGGACGCGTCCATGTTCCAGATAGACGCGGCCCACGGCAACATACTCAAGATAAACCCCCTCATAGAGTGGAGCTGGGACGACGTATGGGGGTACATCCGGCAGAATGACGTTCCGTACAACAGCCTGCTGGATAGGGGGTACCCCAGCATAGGGTGCGAGCCCTGCACCAGGCCGGTACGGCCCGGCGAGGACATGCGGGCCGGCCGCTGGTGGTGGGAGCAGGGTATAAAAGAGTGCGGCCTGCACCACGGCGCGTGACCCCCGAAGGCTCCGACACCAGGCCCCGGGACGGTATATCATACAAGGGCATAAGGCCCCACGGCGGGAGGCTGATCAACCGCTTCGGCCGGGCTGACACCAAGGGCATGCCGGCCATAGACACCACCACGGACCTGGCCGCCGACGCCGAGAACATAGCCGACGGCATAATGAGCCCGCTGGAGGGCTTCATGGTGCAGCAGGACCTGGACTCGGTGGTGGACCGGGGCCGCCTGGCCGACGACACGGCCTGGACCATCCCCATGCTGCTGGCGGTCGACAGGGAGACGGCCGCCGCGGCCAAGGACGCCGGCGACGTCCTGCTCCGGGATCCGCTGGGAAACGGGTACGCGGTGCTGCACGTGGAGGAGTCCTTCAAGCTGGCCCGCAAGGACATCGCCCGGAAGGTCTTTGGGACCACCGACATCTCCCACCCCGGGGTGGCAAAGACCATCTCCATGGAGGGCTTTGCGGTGGGGGGCAAGATAACCTACGTGAAGAGGCCGCCGATGACCGAGCTGCGCCGGCACCGCCTCACCCCCGTGGAGACCCGGGACATATTCAGCGACCTCGGATGGAAGACCATAGTGGCGTTCCAGACGCGGAACCCCCCGCACGTGGCCCACGAGATGCTCCAGAAGACCTCCATCACCGTCCGGGACGGCGTCTTCGTGAGCCCCATACTGGGGGAGAAGAAGTCCGGCGACTTTACCAACGATGTCATAATAAAGTCGTACGAGCTGATGATACTGTACTATTATGCGCCCAACCGGTGCAAGATGTCCACGCTCCACACCGAGATGAAGTACGCCGGCCCCAAGGAGGCCATACACCACGCCATAATGCGCCAGAACTACGGCTGCACCCACATAGCCATAGGAAGGGATCATGCCGGCGTGGGAAACTTTTACGAGCCGTTCGCGGCGCACAAGATATTCGGCGACTATCCGGACCTGGAGATAGCCCCGATATTCTTCCCGGCGTTCTTCTACTGCCGCAGCTGCCATACGTTCACCAACGCCAAGGTGTGCCCGCACGGTATAGAGGACCGCGAGACCATAAGCGGCACCAAGCTCCGGGAGCTGGTGGAGAGCAACACGATGCCCTCCAAGTATATCATGCGGCCGGAGGTGGCCCGGCTCATACTGCGCATGCCCAACAAGTTCGTGCCCTGATGCGGCCAGGCCGCATGCTAGGTATTTATCGCTCTGTGCCCTTACCACACCCATGAGAGGCGCCATACTGCTGGTTATACTGGCCCTGTCCGCATCGCCGGGCATGTGGGCCCCCCAGGCCCTGGCCCAGGACATCAAGAACCCGTCGCTGCAGATCCAGGAGGTGGCCATACCCTGGTATGAGTTCAACCGGGTCGGCCGCGACGCCTCCAACATACAGCTGGACGACGACCACGCCGTCAGCTGGCAGGTGACCATAATCAACGACATACTGTACGGGAACCCGGCGGGGAACGCGGTGATCCGGCTGCACGACGCCCTAGATCCAGACCGCTTCATAGAGGCGGGCATGGGCGCCAACCCCGACCACAAGTTCTGGCTGGCCGCCCAGCTGCCCCGGGAGGGGTACGTGGTGGTGCACCACAATGTGGAACGGGGCTGGTTCCCCGAGGCCCGGGTGAACCTCTCGTATACGGACCGGGGGGGACTGACCGTGAACAACGGCGAGCGTATAGTGGTGAGCAACCTGGACGTGGGAACCTTCGTCATAGGGTCCTACTCGGTGTATGGCATGGAGGGCTCGGGGGACCCGCCGGCGACCGCCGACGGGCTGCTCACCGTCGAGTTCATGTCGGGGAACCCCTCCGCGAACGTCTTCGCCCTGTTTCCCTTTGTGGTTACCGCGGCGGTGGGTGTTCTGGTGGGGGTTCTGTACCTCTCGAAGCGGCGCTCCTAGAGTAGTGGTCGCACATGGTGCGGATGCGGCAGACGCCGCACATGGGGGATACGGGCTTGCAGACGTTCTGGCCGTACATCACGAAGGTGTCGTTGATGCGCAGCCAGTACTCTTTGGGCACGCGGGAGACCAGGGCCGCCTCGGTCTCCTCGGGGGTCTTGGTGTTCACGAGGCCCAGCCGGTTCGATATGCGGTGGACGTGTATGTCCACGGGGATGGCCGGCTTCTCGAAGGCGTACACCAGAACGCAGTTGGCCGTCTTGCGGCCCACGCCGGGCAGCGACGTCAGGCTCTCCATATCGTCGGGCACCACTCCGCCGTACGCCTCCGCGATTATCTTGGCCACCTGTATGATCCTCCTGGCCTTGACCCGGTAGAACCCTATGGACCGTATGAGCCTCTCCACGTCGGGTATGTCGGCGGCGGCCAGCTCTTCTGGCGTGCCATATCTGGCGAAGAGCGCCCGGACCACCTTGGCGGTGTTCTCGTCGCGGGTGCGGGCCGAGAGTATGGTGCCTATCAGTATGCTGAAGGGGCCCCGGTCCTCGGCGTCGTGCAGCTCCCGGAGGGCGGTCATCCGGGGGGGCCGCACCTCCTCCATGGTCTGGATCATGCCGTCCAGTATCTCCCGCACGGCACCCACAAGTAATATACACGTAAAAACCGTTCGTAGCCATGCAGCTGACGCCCGACGAGGAGGCGGCGCTCTCCGGCCGCCACGGCGACATAATGCAGATGGCGTACCGCATACTGGTGGCAACCGGCGAGGCCACCGGCGCCGAGAGGCTCGTCCCGGTGGAGTGGGTGCACCTCTCGGGGGTCAACTACAACACCATCGGGGACGCCGGCGAGGCGTTTCTCAGGTCCATACGGGACAGGGCCAAGGTGCGGGTGCGCACCACCCTCAACCCGATGGGATTTGACATAGACAGCGTGGGCTCGTACGACTTGGGGGAGGGGTTCATACAGAAGCAGCGGTCCATACAGGAGTCGTATGCCATGATGGGCGTGGAGACCACCTTCTCGTGTGTGCCGTATGACATACTGCAGTTGCCCCGGCCCGGCTCCCAGGTGGCCCTGGCGGAGAGCAACGCGGCCATCCACGCCAACTCCCTGGACGGCCTGCACACCAACAAGGAGAGCGCCTTCAGCGCCTTGGCCAGCGCCCTGACCGGGAAGAGCCCGTACGGCCCCCTGCGGCAGGATATGCCGCCGGACATGGCAGTGGAGATGGCCGTGTCTGACCCCACCGAGCTGGAGTGGGGAATGCTGGGATACTTTGCCGGCCGGGTGTGCGAGGGGCACGCGGGCATATGCGGCGCGGTGCAGCCCGACACCCGCGGCTGCAAGGCCATATGCGGCGGGATGGGGACCTCGGGCATGTGCGGCAGGTTCTCGTTTGGCGAGGCGCCGCCTGGCCGCGAGAGGGTGGAGTTCGGCCCCGCCGAGGCGGCCGGCATACGCGACGAGCTGAACACCGCCGAGAAGGGGGATCTCATAATACTGGGGAGCCCCCAGCTCTCGTTCGGGGAGATACGCGATTTGGTCGCCATGCTGGGTGGGCGCCGCTTCGCCAAGAAGTGCATGGTCTTCTGCCCCCGAACGGTAAAGGAGAGGGCGGCCGCGGCCGGATACCTGGACATACTGGAGAGGGCCAACTGCACCCTGCTGGCCGACTGCTGCGCCTGCCTGACCCCCCTGGTCTCGGCGGAGACCACCGACTCGGTGACCACTAACAGCATCAAGGGGGCGTACTATCTGGGCCGCTCCAACGGAGTGGGGGTCTGCCTCAAACCGTTGAACAGGATAATCCGGGAGGAGACCGTATGAAACGCATGGTGGGGGGGCGCGCCCGGGGCATTGTAATGAGGTCGTTCCGGCCCATAAACTTCCTGGGAATGATAGACAAGAGGACGGGCATGGTGGGGGATATATCCCACGACCTGCACGGGAGGCGGCTGGCCGGCTCCATACTGGTCTTCCCGCACGGGTCCGGGAGCAGCGTGGGCGCATATACGATACACTCGCTGCAATCGCAGGGGGTGGCGCCCGCCGCCATGATATGCGAGCGGGCCGACCTTACGGTGGCCACCGGGTGCGCCGTGGCCGGCATACCAATGGCCGTGGCCACCGAGTCCGAGATGGGGATGCTGCGCGGTGGGGACAGGGTCCTGGTGGACACCGACGCCGGCATCCTGGAAGTGGAGTAGTTCTTTTGGCGCGGCGCGCGGCAGACTACACGATTGGCAGTCATAAGGCCGGGGTTCGATTCCCCGCCGCCGCACATGTAATGCTTAAGAGAGGCAAGCCCGCAGATAAGTCGGCTGTCAATCATGCGCCGCTAGGGTAAGAATAACCTGGCCTTTAAGCCCCGGAGCCGCATGGCTCCGGGCAACCAAATTTTGCGACGGGCTATACCGCAAGCATAGACTGCTCTTTCTGGGGCGAAAGCCCTCGGTTGATTGGAGCCAGGACGCGTATGGCCGCAGCGATGGTTGGTAGAGAATCCTTAGAGGGAGGCGTCCGGGCCAACACTGTACTCTATCCAACGTGTTGGCCAGAGTTGAAGCCCCTGACCAGCAGTACGATCTTAATGTCGACGCCCATTCCCCGGTGGTTCTCATGGGGTCCCCAGATGGCATGACTGGCCCCTTCTATACCGGAGTGAGCAAGTCCGTAATGGGCTCTCATGCTGGCGCCACGCGCAGATGCCATCACCCACTTTGTCATTCTGGTATATCTTCGGCTTGGACGGCCCACCATGGCGGTTTATACGCTAGGCAGGTCATTCCGGCTTACGTTCACATACGAATCCGGCAGGTCGGAGCAACAGTCTGTCCTGATTATTCGCATTTTTCGTCCGGAATATTCTATAGGCTTTTGCAGTTCCTCTATTGCAGACCTATTCGTAAATCTTCTGCTAAACAGGACAAGCTGCAGGCCAGCTTCCGACTTGCCCGCCTGTGACAGCATTTCGGCCAAAACGACCATCCCCTCACTCAGCTGGTTTTTTGCATGTCTGGCCATTTTGGATTTCGGTTCGCCGGACTTGAGTTCGGCAAGCGTCATTCTGCTTTCCGTTGAATCCAAAATAATACAATCACACATTTCTCTCTGCTTTCCACTACTACTACCCCTCAGTGCATCCCTGACTTCCTCGCCGCACAGGGAGAAGAACGATTCCGGAATCTTGGCGCTGCACTTGCCGTCATCGCTACACCCATCTGTTTCATATTTCTGGAATATGTCTCGAATTTTTCTCATGTTGTCAGTCTTGTTCCAGTTTCAGAAGCTCGTTGTACTGTCTTTCGCTGGCATTGACAAAATCATGTTGAGGTATGCCCTCATCGTCCACATTGATCGGCATCATCTTGTATCCTCCGTCATCTTCTTCAAAGCTGTATGCCGCCACGCTAGCCTTGTCCAGTCTTTCGTCGTCTGCAAACTCCCGGAACTCTTTGCCGGCTTGGCTTGAGCCGGCAACCACGCAATGGCTCAGCTGTTCCAGAAAGTACGGGCTATGGGTCGTTACCACAATGCGCAGGCCGGCATTGACCAGTCTTGCAATCAGTCCTGCAAGCAGAATTTGGTTGTCCGGATGAAGCGTCGTCTCTGGCTCTTCCAAAACTATGGTCTCCCCCTTTTTTGCAACATGCTTTAGGTATAGCAAGAATATTGCCAGGTCTTTCACTGATGAAGCCGATCTACTAAGGGGCAAGATGGATTTGTCCTTTTTAAAAGCCAGTGACAAGGATTTAGTTGTGTTTTCCTGTGCTATAACACTGCCTTGCAGTGCACTTTCTTCAAACATTTCTACAAGGGGCGCAAATTCTGTTTTGTTGTCAGGAGACATAAGATGCAAACCCAAAAACTGTGTTGAAACATTAGTTAGTTCTGAATCAATGGGATTCGCGCTTGTCATGCCTAGGCCGCTGTAAAAATGCAACGTTAAAGACTTGTACGCTAGTGTCAATCCTCCTCTTTCAGCAGGAAAATAGATACAGCGCTCAAGCTGTGCCTGTCTGAAATGTAGCAAAGCTAACAACCATTGTATGATCATATATGCTTCTGTAGCCTTGTTTGAAAAGTAAGGAATATCAAGGATCAGAGTATTTTCATTCTCATGTATCATTTTGCTTATGTCTAGATCTTGAGCGCTTACATGCTTGCTAAAATTGACTATCAGAGGTATTTTTTCTGTTGGGTTTGCATCAATAACATTCGTACAAGATATGCTCCCGCTGATAATTCTTGATTTCACGTCAAGTTCAAAGCGCTTTTCTCCAATTCTTATTAGGTTTGTGTGAGCACTTGAAAAGTTGGCAGATAGTATTTCAAATAGTACCTGAAATTTATGTTCGATATACAACATCCAAATATTCGAGTCAACAGCATCGGCGCCCGCTTGGTGAGCCCCTGCTATGCGACCGGCTTCTTCTATGAGTTTTTTTGTGACAAATGTGTCTTTTTGGTCCAAAACGAAAGGGTTAAGCATCTCACATTCCGTGTTTATAATTGAATGTATTAGGGTCGCTACGTGCGATTTGCCGCAGCCGTTGGGGCCCACCAGCACGGTAAGCGGCTTCAAGTCTAGTATACCTCTTGATACAGGACCGAAGTCGGTTATGCCGAGCCTCAAGCGGCTGCTACCTGCTGCCTCATTACTATCAACCTGTTGTCCGAGCGCCTGCTGCCTCATTACTATCCATCTCAACTAAGCGTATTAATGACTTTCGAGTAGCCCGTCTCTGATCTAGAAAACGGTTCGTATATGCGCTTGATGAGCCTGATCTATAACCCATTGGGCACACCACTCGGGCAGTAAAGTGCCACAACTCGACCCAAACGACCGTGGCCGAGACATAGGGAGGCGGCCATCCGTAATATTTGCCAGATGAGATGTTCCTACTCGGAGAACACGCGGCCCCCGAACCTGTACACGTCGGTGCCGGCCTGCATCCAGCTGTCCGGGTCTAGGCCGGCCTTGCGGCAGGTGTTCTCCAGAAACTCGCGGGCCGACCACCCATATTCGGCGGCGACCTGCGGCAGCAGCAGCCCCGACGCCCCGCCGCGCCGTACAATCAGGCCGTCGCGGCCAGGCGTTATGGCGGATATGTACTCTTGTGGGGTGCCGGCCCGTATAAGCGCCGGCTCGTCCAGCACGGTCACCTCGAACCGCACCGCATCCAGCTCCCCGGGGCGCAGAGGATCGAACCGGGGGTCCTCGGTGGCGGCGGCCACCGCCGCCAGGCGCAGCGCCTCGTACAGCGGCATCACCGGCTCGGCGTACCCGATGCACCCCCTCAGGCCCCGGGAGTCGGTTATGGTGACGAAGACCCCCGACTTGGACCCGCCCCCGGCGGGGGACCCGGCGCGGCCCTCCCCGGCCAGGTGCGCCCGGACAGCCTCCCGGGCCTCGGCCGGCAGCCGCTCCCCGTCTATATCCAATCCCGGGCGGCCTCCCGCAACCTGTCCATGTGGGTCCCCTCCCAGTACAGGTGCCCGCACGACACGCACCCCCAGAATTTGGTATGCATGATGCCGGGGGGCGCCCTGTCCAGCGCCTCGCGCAGCGGCACCTCCTCTGTAGCACCGTTGCATATGGCGCACCGCGCCCTCTCCCCGGATACTGTGGGCATATGGCCGCGCAGCAGGCGGCGCATTATGGTATGTTCGGCGTCGCCTGTGATGGTGGTGACGTGCAGCCGGGCCGCCCGCCGGAGCAGGGCCGAATTTTTGGTGACCAGTATGCGGCCCGAGGATGCGGCCCCCTCCAAGCTGGCGCCATCCGCCGTATACTCCGTATCATACCCCAGCATCCTGAGCTTTCTGGCCACGTTCCCCAGCATCGCGTCCACTAGGTACCTAGGCTCCATTATTCCTCGACACGATGCGGCTCCTTCCGGGGGGCAGGACCCGGATGTAGTCGTCTATATTGTATAGATCTGCCCCCTCCGCCCCCATGTCCAGGAGCTCGCGGCGCACCGCCTTGGCCGCCGCCGACGCGTCCGAGCCGCCCGGCTCTATCATGATATATGAGCGGGCGTGCTTGGCCACCGCGTCGGGGGGACCGCACGCCAGGAGGACGTCCCCGTCCCTCTCCATCATGCCCATGGCCAGCTTCAGGCTGGACGCCCGCACAAAGTTGCGCCGGCCCTCTATGGTGAACGAGCCCTTGGGCAGGTACTGGCCGCTGGGCGCCGACTTCTTCACCTGGTCGGGGTCGACCCAGTAGGCGCCGGACCCGTGCATCGCCTCCCGCCACACCCTGCTGAAGCAGACCGTGGCCTGGGCCGTCTCCTCCAGGGCCGCCGCCGAGGACCCGCCCCCCTTCAGTATGAAGAAGGGCGACCCGTATATCTCGGCGTGGAAGACCCGGTCCCCTGGCTCCATGTGCTTTCTCACGACGGCGGAGTTGGAGGGGGCGTCCCGCCCCCCCACCGCCAGCGTCCCGTCGCTGGCATAAAACCACCTGTACCTCTCAAACCAGTTGCGCTTCCGCACCTCGGCGGCGGCCACCGTCCCCTGCTGGGCCTGAACCGTCCGGGCGGCCTTCTCGATCTTTCTCTGGGTTTTGGAGATCATGTCCTGTATGGAGGAGATGGCGGCCGCCTGCCTCTTGGACTCGCCGTACAGCACCGACGCGGTGGACTGGAGGGGGGCGTCCAGGCTTATCTTGACCTTCTCGTCCAGTATGGAGAGCGCCGGCACGCCCCTCTCCCGTACCAGGGTGGCGCCGTTCTCGGCCAGGGCCGCGGCGGCCTCCTCGGTGTCCAGCCGCAGTATCCCCGAGGAGAGCATCACATACATGGAGTCGGCCACCCTGCCCATGACCTCGGCCCTGCCCCGCACGGTCTGGACGGCCTTCTTCTGCTCGGCCAGCACCCCCTCCAGCCGCGTCTCCTGGTCCTGGGACTGGCCGCTGCGCGTCTGGCGGCCCCTCTCCAGTATGTTCTGGGTGAACACCGAGTCCAGCGCCGACATAAAGTCGGCCACCTCCTCCACATTCCCCGACGACAGCCGCACCGGCGCCGCCTCGGGGTCCTGGTCCCGCATTATCACCGGTGTGTGGTTGCCCGATATCACGTCGTTTATGATACGCCCGGCGGCCCCGTGCAGGGCGCATATCTGGGAGTCGTCCATCGCATTCCCCTTGGTTCTGGGGTCTATGCCGGCCGCGCGGGGTATGCCCTCTGCGTACCTGCGGGGCAGGCCCAGTGTGCGCCCCAGCCACCGGGAGCAGGCCATTTGGGACTCCTTTAGCTCCATGTACCCTGATACGTCCATGTGCAGGGCGCTCCTCCCCGCCGAAGGGGGGGCCTCGTACTCGCGCCCCACCGCCAGGCTCCTGTGCCTCACGTCTATGGAGTGCTGCAGGGCCAGCACCTT
>JAEFDA010000052.1 GCA_016126025.1 Nitrososphaerota archaeon
AAACCCATCCGCAGAGAGGACGATACGCGCCTGTCCTTGACTCGTACAGATCAGATTTGGCTTAGCTGGATGCGTAGACACCGCCGCCACGGAGCGGGCAGCTCCGGCATGCCCTAGGGTGCGTCCACCTCTATAACCAGCACGCCGCCCGCACCGCGCCGCAGGTCCCGCACCATCTCCCGGGGCATGTCGACGGAGGCTGCATCGCACCCCACCGCCAGCGTCCGGGGACACAGAAAGCCGCTCTTTCGCACCACCATGTCTGTGGGGTGCTCCAGCGACAGCCCCGGATCCCCGCGCCCGCGTATGACGAAGCTATTTTGGCCCACCGCAATGGTGACACGGACCCGGCTGCCGGCGCGCCTGAGGGCGCCCTTCACGTCCGCCGGAAGTCCGGCGCACCCCGCACCGGCGCCCACGCCCACTATGCAGTCGCCCCGGGGGGTGAGCGAAGGCTCCACGGTTATCTCCGTGGTGGTGCGGTGCGTGGACCTGACGTTGGGATGCCCCGCAAAGGGCACCTCGAATACGTGTCGCATGTACGGCGCCAGACCGCTTATTGGCATGACTTAAATTAATCTCGGCAGGGTCTGGAACCCATGCTTCCGGCGCAGCAGGGTTACGACAGGGCCATCACGGTCTTCTCGCCGGACGGCCGGCTGTACCAGGTCGAGTACGCCATAGAGACTGTCCGGCGTGGCGCCATAGCCGTGGGCATAAAGGCCACAGACGGCGTGGTGCTGGCCGTAGAGGAGAAGACCCGGAAGCTGCAGATCGTCGAGTCTGCCCAAAAACTCTTCAAGATAGACGACCACATGGGGCTTGCCGCGGCCGGATACATACCCGACGCCCGGAGCCAGGCGGACAACGCCAGGTTCTTTGCGCAGAGCAACCACCTCATATACGATGAGGAGGTCGAGGTGGAGACTGTGGCAAAGCACTTGGCCGACCAGTCCCAGCAGTTCACCCAGTTCGCCGGGGTGAGGCCATTTGGCGTGGCCCTGATACTGGGCGGCATAAACGTCGACGGGCCACACCTGTTCGTGACAGACCCCAGCGGCACCTACATCGAGTATGACGCCATCGCCATAGGGCGCGACTCGGACCGGGCCACCCCGTTCTTGGAGAAGGAGTACAAGGCCGGACTATCCATGGAGGAGGCATCCAGACTGGCCATTGCGGCCATAAGAGAGGCCAGCGAGGCAAAAGACGGCGGCGAGCATATGCGGATGGCCCACATAGACGGGAACAACTACCGGGAGGTCGGCCCCTCAGACATAACGGCGTATACAGAGTCCGCCAAGACCACCTACAAGCCTGCCGAGTGATATGGTGCGCCTGTCGGTGGCGATACCCGATTCGGCTCTCTCTGAGCACTCCACCAAGCTGGACAAGTCCCGCATGGTGTCCCAGATGGCCCGGTGCGCCGCCGTATTCGGTGTCGACGCCATACTGGTATACCGCGACGGCGACAACGTCGCCGACCGATCCCTGCTGGTGGCCACCCTCCGGTACCTAGAGACGCCGCAGTTCCTGCGGAGGAGCATATTTCCCAAGACTGCAAACCTGAGGTTCGCCGGGGCCCTGCACCCCCTGGGCATACCCAGCCACGATGCCTCGCCGGACCCCCGCACCATACAGGAGGGAGAGATCCGGGAGGGCCTGGCGGTCACCGTCCGCGGAACCAGGTATGTGGACGTGGGCATAGGAAAGCTCCTGCCGCTCCCCGGAAGGGGCCGTGACGGCCGGGTCTCGGTCAGGTTCGGCTCCGGCCATCCGGATCCCAGACCGGCCGCAATACCCCGGGATCAGATCCCCCACTACTGGGGCTATGCCGTACGGGAGAGGGGCAGCATAACCCAGACGGTGCGCGAGTGGAACGGCGGTGTCATAATAGCCACCCGGACCGGCAACGCGGCCACCCCCCGCCGCATATCCCGGTATGTGGGGAGCGACTCCGCGACCTTGGTGGTCTTCGGATCCCCCGAGAGGGACGTCAATGAGATAGCCGGGGGGCGGCTGGGCGGCCGGAACATGATCCGGCTCAACTTCTTTCCCCGACAGCGCACCCGCACGGTCCGCCTAGAGGAGGCCATGCTGGGAACCCTGACCATACTGAACATGGGGGCGGCGGCCGCATGAGAGGACGCGGCTTTCTGGTTTTGTGCATGTGTGTGGGAGCCGCATGCGCCGCAATAGGCGGCATCACCATCTGGAACATGATCCAAGTTCTGAACCCCTGACGTCTGGCCCTGGCCTGAAAAGATGGCGCGTTGTAGAGGATGGTCGTGCATATTTCGGATCAGTTCGCCGGTTTTCCTACGGTATATATGGAGTCGGCCATTCCCCACTCCTACAATGGGCCACCGTAAGCACAGCCAGCCGCGCCGCGGAAGCTTGGCGTACCTACCCCGGGGCAGGGCCAAGAGCATGGAGGCGCGCATACGCGGCTACCCCACAATATCCGGTGATGAACCCCGCATGCTGGTGCACTGCGGCTTCAAGGCCGGCTGCCTGCAGGTAGTGAGCATAGACGACCGCGAAAAGACCCCCAACGCCGGCAAGCAGCTGGTCAGCCTAGGGACGCTGGTGGTCACACCCCCGCTTACCGTTGTGGGATGGCGCGGCTATTCCAAGGACACCAACGGATTCCACGCGGAGTTTGACATATTTGCGGAGGATCTGCCCAAGAAGATAACCAAGAAGATAACCCTGCACACCGGCGAGGCGGCCGTCCGGAGGTCGCAGGACACGTCCAACCTAAGGCGCATATGCGCCATAGTGGCGGTGGTGCCCCGGGATGCTGGCCTGGAGCAGAAGAAGCCGTACATATTCGAGGCCCCCATAGAGGGAGGCAGCGTGGATGCCCGCATCAATTACGTCTCCAATCTGCTGGGAAAGAGCGTCAGGGTATCTGACACCTTCAAGACCGGGGGCGCAGTGGACGTGGCCGCCATCACCAAGGGCAAGGGGTGGCAGGGTGTCATCAAGCGGTACGGCGCCAAGCGGAAGCAGCACAAGTCCCGCAAGTCCGTCCGGGAGCTGGGAAGCCTGGGGCCCATATCGCCCCAGTACGTGATGTACACCGTCCCCCGGGCCGGCCAGATGGGATTCCATCAGCGCGTCGAGTACAACAAACGCATAATGACGATGGGCGAGGCGGAGGTCGGCGAGATGGTGGGCCCGCCCGGCGGCTTCAAGCACTTTGGAGACATCCGGGGCGACTACATCATACTCAAGGGGTCGGTGCCCGGCACCTACAAGAGGCTGGTGAAGCTGCGGGCCCAGATCCGCAACGAGCCTGCCAAGATCTCCGAGCCGCGCATACTGGAAGTGGTGGTATGAGGGTACCCGTATACGATGCCAGCGGCGCCGGAGTCGGCGAGGCGGAGCTTCCCCCACTCTTCTCCACGCCGTTCCGCCGGGACCTCATCCGCAAGGCCTTCATAAACCTGGACTCCCACAGATACCAGCCACAGGGGAGGCACCCCACCGCAGGCATGGACGTGGTGGCCCGCTCCAACGATCCGCCCACGGGCCGCGGAGTCTCCCGCATAGCAAAGATGCGCGGCGGAGGAGGCGGTCGGCAGGGCCAGGCCGGCGGCGTCGCATCGGTCAGGGGAGGCCGGCAGGCGCACCCGCCCAACGTGGCCAAGGTCACTTGGAAGAGGCTCAACAAGAAGGAGAACCGCTTGGCCCTCTGCTCGGCCATCGCCGGAACCGCCATGGGCGAAGCCATACGGTCCCGGGGCCACCGCACCGGCGGGGTGGAGTCGTTCCCTATAGTGGTGCAGGACTCGGTGGAAGAGATAGGCACCACCAAGGACCTCATAGCCCTGCTGAAGTCACTGGACCTGTACCAAGATGTATTGCGCCTGCAATTTCGGAGGAGCCGGACCGGCAAGTCGGCCCTGCGCGGCCGGTCCAAGAAGACCGGCAAGAGCGTCCTGTTCGTGGTATCCGACGGCACGGCGCTGGCACGCGCGTGCGGGACGGTGCCCGGCGTGGAGTGCAAGCGGGCATCAGGTATCAGCGTACTGGACATGGCCCCCGGCGCCGAGCCGGCCAGGCTCACCGTATACTCGGAATCGGCCTTGACCATCCTGTCCAAAATGGCGTCGACGCACCTGCGTGTAATGGAGGCCGTGCAATGACCGGCGGATTCTACCGGCACCCCCGTGTCCACAGCGCCTCGCCCATGAGCGTGGTGCAGGCCAACCGCATCATAATGCATCCCCACATCACCGAGAGAACGTTCGAGCTGGCATCCAACGAATCGCGCATATGCCTCATTGTATCTCGGGACGCCACCAAGACGCAGATAGTTGAGGCAGTCTCGGTGTTGTACAAGGAAAGGCCCGTGGGGGTCAACACGGCCCACACCATATACGGTAAGAAGGCATTCGTAAAGTTTGCCGACAGTGAGAAGGCCCGGGATCTGGCCACAAAGATGGGAATGCTATAATATGGACGGAGAATGCTGGCGCCATGGTTAAGAATTTCGAGTACCGGGGAGTTCCGCTGGAGAGGCTGGAGAAGATGTCCTTGGACCGCCAGCTGAAGCTGTTCAATGCCCGACAGCGACGCACATTGGGCAGGTACATATCCCACGGCATATCAGACGACCGGCGTAAGCTCATAGAGGACATAAAGGCCGTGAAGGCAGGCCGCAAGAGCGGGCCCATAAAAACACACCTGCGGGATCTCATCATACTGCCATATCAGGTTGGAATCACCATAGAGGTATACTCGGGCAAGGAATTCGTACCCGTTACTATCGTCCCGGAGATGATCGGGCGGTACATAGGCGAGTATGTCATTACAAACAAGAGGGTGACGCACGGCTCGCCGGGCGTGGGGGCGTCCCGTTCCAGCCTGTACGTACCACTGAAGTGATGTATATGGCTCGGTTCCGGTACGCATACCAGTATTACGACCCCAAGACCGACGTCCGGGCATCCATACGGGAGAATACCATATCCCACAAACATGCCCGCGAGATCGGCCGGGCCATAAGCGGTCTGAGTCTAGAGCGCGCCCAAGACTACCTCAACGAGGTCGTAAACAAGACCCGGGCCGTCCCCTTCCGCCGCTACAAGAAACAGGTGGGGCACCGCTCCGATCCCGGAGTGATGGCCGGCCGCTACCCCGTAAAGGCCGCCGGCGAGATACTGCGCCTGCTCGCCAACCTAGAGTCCAATGCCGAGTTCAAGGGCATGGACATAGATCGCATAGTGTTGCAGAACGTCACCGTCCACAAGGGTGGCCTCACGAAACGGTTCATGCCCCGGGCCATGGGAAGGGCCACGCCCCGGAACGACGCGCGCACCCACGTAGAGGTAGTGGGGAGGGAGACATAGCATGTCAGCCCAGTCCACCGTTAAGAAGATGATCCGCGACAACTACAACATGATGCTCCTGCGCGACTACCTGCGGCGCGAGATAAAAGAGGCGGGGTTCAGCCACTTCGACATACAAAAGCAACCTACCGGCACCCGCGTCTCGTTATACGTGGTGCGCCCCGGGGTCGTGATAGGCCGCAAGGGCTCGGTCATACGCGCCCTCACTGAACAGTTGGAGAAGGACTTTGACTACAAGAGTCCCCAGATCCGGGTAGAGGAGATAGCAAAGCCGGAGCTATCCCCCAGTGTGATGTGCAACAGGATGTCCTCACACATAGAACGCGGAACGGCCTTCCGCCGGGCCACGATGTGGGTGCTCCGCCAAGTCATGGAGGCGGGAGCCATGGGGGTGCAGATAACCGTCTCGGGCAAGCTGCGGGGCGACAGATCCTCCTTCGAGAAGCACACGGTCGGCATACTCCCCCGCGCCGGACACCACGCCCAAGTTATAGTAGACGAGGACATCGCCCACGTCCAGACACCCATGGGCCTAATCGGCATACGCATCCGCATAGCCCATAAGGAGAACTTTGCACCCGAGTTTTCCCTGAGCGATCGGGCCGGCGACGACCTTGGATCTGGCGACGCCGCTAAACCAGACAAGGAGACTTCGGATTGAGCCGCACCAGCATGAAGTCCATCCGGGAGATGAGCGAGAAGGACCTGCTGGCGCGCATCCAGGAGAGTCGAGGGGAACTTGCCAAGATGCACACGGACGCGTCCAAGGGCACCATGCGGAAGGACGTTGGCAAGATAAAGCCGATGCGCCGCGACATAGCCCGGATGATGACCCGGCTCACGGAGTTGAGAAATCAATGATTCTGCGGCGCCGAGCGGCGGTGGCGGGCTCCTCCAACCATTGCCTGGTAGGATTAAATGGAACGGTTATCGACGAGACAAAACATATGCTCGTGTTGCAGACCGCAAAAGGCCCCCGATGGATACCCAAGCAGGGTTCCACGCTGCTGGTTGGCGGACAGTACGTATCAGGAGAGGAGCTGCGTGGTCGGCTCCACGAGAGGCTGACTGGACCATGATCGGTATTGACGTACCCATCCCGGAGCGCGCATGCGCCGACTCCAACTGCCCGTTCCACGCAGGCTTGCCTGTTCGGGGCAAGATCTTCGAGGGGACCGTGACTGGCACCCGGGCCAAAAAAACCATAACAATACAGCGCGAGTCGCCGGTGTACATAAGCAAGTTCAAGAGGTACGCCCGCAGTAAAAGCACTGTCCACGCCCACGCTCCCGAGTGCCTCGACATAGAGGAGGGGAACCGCGTCCTAGCCGCAGAATGCCGCCCCCTGGCAAAGTCCGTATCCTTTGTGGTGGTGGAGGTGCGCCGATAGCATGGCAAAGCAGGCGGGCAAGGGCGTCGAGGAGTTCCGCCCGTACGTAACCAAGTCCATACCGGTGGGTGCCAACATAGTCTGCGCCGACAACTCCGGCGCCAAGATACTCGAGGTGGTCATGGTACACAAGACCAAGACCCGGGTGTCCCGGCTCCCGGCCGCCGCTGTGGGCGACTACTGCAACGTCGTAGTAAAGAAGGGGCCCGCCGAGCTCCGGAAGCAGGTGCACGGGGCCGTCATCATACGCCAAAAGTACCCCGTCAGGCGCCTCAGCGGAATACGCGTCTGTTTTGAGGATAACGCTGCCGTCATAGTCTCCGCCGAGGGCGAGATGAAGGGGACAGGTATAAAGGGACCCGTCGCGGCCGAGGCATCCGAGAAATGGCCCCGCATTGCCAATGCTGCCTCCACGGTGATATGAGATGAAGCCTTCAAAGATCAGAAACCGTACAATGCACCACCCGTCCTTGGCGCTGCGCAGCAAGCTGATGGCCTCACACCTCTCAAGGGATCTCAGAGGAACCCACCACACCCGCAGCGTCCGGGTCGTGGCAGGCGACTCTGTCACCGTGCTCCGGGGGGAGTACCGGAGCGTGAACGGCAGGGTGGACAAGGTCGATCCATCCCGGGGAGTCACAATCGGCGGCATCAAGATGGAGAAGCCCGCCGGCGAAAAGTTGGACATCTACATACACCCCTCCAACCTTCTGGTCACGGCCCTGAATATGGACGACAAGCGGCGGGCCGCCAAGATGAAGGGACACAAGGCAAAGTCCAAGGATGCCAGCCCGGAGAGAACTAAAGAAAAGACACCCCCGGCAGAGCCGTCGATAAAACCACTGGACGTAGAGGAGATACAGGATGGCGGCCAAAACGCGTCCGGAGAGGAAGCAGCAGCGGAGCCTCAAGGGTCGCCGGGCGCCGATACTCGGGAAGGCAAAAATCCCCCTAGCGGTGAGGAGAGAGCATAATGGTCAGCATATCCGGCAGCAAGAAGCTCAAGAGACAGATGGCCCCGACGTTCTGGGGAATACATCGCAAGGACAAGAGATTCGTGGTAGCCCCCCGCCCGGGCCCGCACCCCCGAGCCCGCTCTGTGCCCGCTGCCGTCTTTCTGCGGGACATGCTGGGCGTGGTATACACCATGCGGGAGGCCAAGTCCTCCATATACGGGGGAAAGGTGAAGGTCGACGGAGTGGTCAGAAAGTCCCTCCATCACGGAATAGGGCTCATGGACGTGGTGGAGCTGGAGAACGTCAGCAACGCGTACCGCATGGTGCCCCTGCGCGGCAAACTGCTCCAGCCCATAACCATACCTACCGAGGACACCGACAGGAAGCTTGTCAAGGTCACCAGCAAGGTCACCATAAAGGGTGGACGCACGGCTCTGGGATTCCACGACGGCCGCACCATAATATCAGACGCCGACGTCAGGGTGGGCGACAGCTGCCTCCTGCGCATTCCACAGCAGGAGATAACCGACATCATACCCCTGCGACCCGGATGCCAGGCGCTGGTAATTCAGGGAGCCAACGCCGGCATGTCCGGCCGGGTGGACAACATAGAGGACGGCACGTTCATCCTGCCCCAGAGGGCCACGGTCTCGCTGGGCGAGAGGACCATCGAGATCCCCACCGACGCGCTCATTGCAGTGGGAGCCGACGCTCCGGTGATAAGGGTGGACGACTCATGAGCCAGACCAATCCTATGAAGGAGATACGCTTGGAAAAGGTAGTGCTGAATATGGGCGTGGGCCGCTCCGGCGACGCCATAGACGCGGCCAAGGCGGCACTGGAGCAGATATCCGGCCGGAAGCCGGCCGTCCGCAACGCCCGCACGGCCCAGAGGGACTGGGGTGTGCGAAAGGGAGAGCCCATCGGCGTTTCGGTGACGCTGAGGCGGGCCGAAGCAGCCGACCTGCTCAAGAGGCTCTTGGAGTCCAGGGGAAACGTTGCAAAGGGCCGCTCGTTCGACGACTTTGGCAACTACTCCTTCGGAATACGGGAGCACATCGATATTCCCGGAATCAAGTACGATCCCAAGATAGGCATACTGGGCTTGGACGTCTCGGTGACGCTGACGCGGCCCGGGTTCGGCATACGGTTTCGTAGCCGCCACAAGGCCAGAGTTGGAAGGGGTCACATCATATCCAGGGAGGAGGCAAAGGATTATCTTGTCGAGAAGTTCGGGGTGGAGATAGTATGAAGGACCGCTCCTACGAATTTACAGGGCGCAAAAAGCACAGCTTTGGGCGCGGTTCACGCTGGTGCAAGAGGTGCGGGGACTACACTGCAGTGATACAAAAATACGATCTCATGATATGCCGGAGGTGCTTCCGGGAAGTGGCCAACTCGCTGGGATTCCACAAACACAGGTGATGTGATAATGCCGGCCACCAACATCATAGCAAACCTGTTCATTACCATATACAACAACGAGGTGCGCCGGAAGCGCCAGTGCACGGTCCTGCCCACCTCCAAGCACGGTGGCGAGGTACTCAAAACCCTGCAGCGCTACGACTACATCGGAGACTGGGAACACATAGAGGACAACCGGGGCGGCAAGTTCCTCATCAAGCTCCGATCCCGCGTAACCAAGTGCGGCGCCATATCGCCGCGCTTCAAGGTGAAGAAGGGTGAGTACGGCCGATGGGAGCAACAGTACCTGCCCTCATATGACCGAGGCATACTGCTGGTGACCACCAACCAGGGGGTCATGTCGCACCACGAGGCAGCCAATCTGGGCTTGGGAGGACTGTTGATCGGATATGCCTATTAAGGCAGAGAAGCTAGTCACCTCGGTTCCAGTTCCCGAGGGGGTAACCGTAAGTCTCAACCGGCACATGTTAGTCGTGGACGGCCCCCGTGGCAGAGCCATCAAGAGCTTTCGCAAGATCCCCGTCAACATAGGCGTATCAGGGGATGCCGTGTCTCTCAGGGCCGGCGGCTCCCGCAAGCGCGACTACGCCATACTCAACACGGCCAGATCATTGGTGGGCAACCTATGCCAAGGCGTCGTGGAGGGATACACCGTCAAGATGAAGATCGTGTACGCACACTTCCCCGTCACGGTAAAGGTGCAGGGGGATTCGGTACTTATAGAGAATTTCCAAGGCGAGCGGGCCCCCCGCGTTGCCCGCATACACGGCTCGGCCAAGGTGGACCCCCAAGGAGACGACGTCATAGTTACAGGGCACGTGCTGACGGACGTGACCCAGACGGCGGCCAACATACAGCTGAAGACCCGCATCAAGAACAAGGACCACCGCGTCTTTTTGGACGGCATATACGTGTACGACAAGCGCACGGGCACAGACTAGATGGTTTAGCACGCCGCATGGCGTGATCATGCCCCATGATATGCGGAAACAGCCGGACCGGTACCGCAAGCTCTCTTTGGAAGTCTTCTGGTGGTGCGCCTTAATGTGCAGGGCAGGGTGACAAACGGTTAAATTGTCATCGTTGGAGTTGGATTGTGCCGCCGCCCTAGCTCAGCCTGGCAGAGCACCGGACTGTTAATCCGTTGGTCGACAGTTCAAATCTGTCGGGCGGCGCCATTCTGTCACTCTGGTTTACTCTCTGGTGCAGAACATTTGACTTTAGTGCTGATAAGCTCCCGGCGCGCACCCGTCCCAATGGCGCGAACTAGAAGAGCCAACCGCTACTGCGTCGACTGCGGCGCGCGGCTGGTGTACTACGCGCGCCTCTCCAACCCCAAGGCCCCCAACGAGTACCGCGTACTGGTGTACGCTTGCCCAGACTGTACCAAGGACTTTGAGAAGCCAAAGATGTTCGCGATTCGCCGCAACCGGGTCGAGGATCCGCTGGAGGCAGTAGAGATAGAGATAACACAGGCCAGAAAGGTCGCCTCTGGGGCGGCGCAGGCATAAGATCCCCGCGCAGACGAATGCACATCTTCAGAAGGCACGCTCTGTAATGTTCCAAGCCTCACCCCCCTCCCCGGCGCACCGATTGACGCTACAGATGGGCGGGTGGCATTATGCGACGGCGTTCCAGTCAGGCGCTGCCGTCCGTCGCCGCTAGCCGCCTTACGCGCTCAAGAGCCAAGCCGACGCCGTCTCCCGGCACGACCGCCACGTACGGCGGAACAGTGGGTTTTTCGGCGCTTATCATGTACGAGTCACCGTCCCGCCTAACGTACGCCACGCCCATCTCCGCTGCGTGCGACGCTGCACGTTCCGGCTCTGCCGTCCGTATCATCTGCCGATCCCGTCCACGCACGGCCGGCCCCTCGCCGCCCTCTGCTGCCAATCTGGCGGCGTACCACCGGACCGCCTCTGGATACAGCCTGTGTTCCCACTCCAGTATGCGGGCGGCCAGAGTGTCGGACGTATCCCCCGGCGCGACTTGGACCGCCGCCTGGGCGATTATCTTGCCGGTGTCCACGCCGCTGTCCGCGAAGTGCACGGTACAGCCGCTGCTGGTCGCGCCGTCGTTCAGCGCCTGTTCTACGGCCCGCAAGCCCGGATACTGCGGGAGCAGCGACGGATGTATGTTCATCACGCGGTAGCGTTCGGTGAGGTCTGCAGGCAGTATCCGCATGAATCCGGCCATGCACACCAGATCCGGACGCATGCCGTCCATCATATCCCGTATTCCGTCCAACGACGGCTCCGCCATGCACCGCACGCCCAACCCATCGGCAACCCGGAGTCCCGCCGCATCCGGCTTGTTGCTTATGACCGCCTCGATCGTGTAGCCGTCGGCGTTCCTTATCAGGGACTCCATGTTGGAACCGCGGCCTGATATCAGCACACAGACGCGCATGCGCGGAACGGCCATGCATATTTATTTTAACGTTGATAGATTCATGGGTGTCTTCGCAGTCTACGAAGAAACGGGATGTCAGCGGCCCACTGTGACGGCATGAACGCCTTCGGACCTGACATGTACCCCCAGCCGCACCTGTTACTGGTCCAATAATAGACATGATTTGCAATTAGCCGCAGGCGGTCCTCCAGCCTGCCTCCGGCACAATTTGGGGCATCCGGGGGCCATAGACAGGCCAGAACGGGCACGGGCAGCCGCGTCCGCGCCCGGACAACATGACTATCTTCGGGGCGGCGGGCTCCGATATGGTAAAGCAGTTGTGATCGCCACTCAAGAGGCATGCTGACCTACGAGAAGGCTCTGCGGAGCCCCAGGACATTCAAGGCCATGGCAGGCATGTCGCCCCAGCAGTTTGACTCGCTGTACGCGGAGGTTGCCAAGCTGTATGGCGGGGCCGAATTCGCCAGACTCAACAGCAAGTCCAGAAAGCGCGGCGTGGGAGCAGGACGCCGGTTTGCCTTGGACCTGCAGGAAAGGCCGTTCATGCTCCTGTTCTACTACCGGACACATACCACCCAGATTCTTGTGGGACTGGTCTTCGGCGTGGGCCAGGCAACCGTGTCAAGGGACATTGCGAACCCCGGGCCGACGGTGAGGCGGTGCGTCCCGCTCCCCGGGAAGATGCACATGGCGGCCAACAAGGCCAAGGCCGTCGAGGATCTCGAAGAGATCATACCCGGCCTGGCCGTCCTGATCGACGCCAGTGAGCAGCCGGTATACCGGCCACAGGACGACCGGACGCAGAAAAAATACTACGCCGGCAAGGCAAAGAGGCACACCATGAAGACGCAGTACACGACCACATACGACGGCCTGATAGTGCACAAGTCGACATCGGTGGAGGGCAGCAGGCACGACTTTGTCCCATTCCAGCAGGACAACGCAGCCTTTCCGACCGACCTGCCCCACAATGCCGATGCCCCACAGGAAAGCGGCGGGCGCACCCGCACCATAGACATTGGGGACAGCTCCTATACCGGAATGCAGCAGTACCCCGACCGTGACGTACGGGTGGCCGTCAAACGAAAGCCCGGCCGCAAACTCACGCCCGAGGAAAAGGCGTACAACCAGTCTCTTTCAAAGGTACGAATCCACATGGAGCACGCGATACGCCGGATCAAGATATTCCGGGTGATGGGCGACAGGTACAGGAATCCGCGTCATAAATACGGCTTGATCAACGACATCGTGTGCGGGTTGGTGGACATGATGCAATTGTGGGAGCGGATGGCGACATGACGGCCTGGCACAGGGTCGCAATTTGCTGGGAGTTGCGCTTAATTTCTAATTGCGGATCGTGTCTAATGCAAACCATCGGAAGAACCACCACGTAATGCTAATAGCCCACCAAACCGTAGTAAACCCACAATGAGTGACAAACTCGACCAACTGCGCACCAAGTTGCGTGGCATGCAAGTCCGTATCAGTAACGAAGAAAAAAGACTGCCCTACAGAACAAAGCAGCTGCCGTAATAGCCGATATCGAGTCACAGGAGGCCGTAGTGAAATCGCTAAGAAATGCATGACACAGAGGATGAAATCCTGCGTCAGTCAGGACTTTAGCTTGCTCTCTATGTCATCTATCGCCGCATGTACACCATCAATGCGATCGCTCAGACTGTTGAGACGCGCGTCGATTCTGTTGTAATCGGCATCATTCATTGTTACTGCGTACTGCTTTTGGCCATTTATATTGTATGTTCGGCGGGCGCTGTTAAGTTAGTGTGACCTAGGATCTTGTGTTTAGTTTGTGACCTGGAGTGTAGTTATGAGGCATTCCCATATGGTGGAATAATCTTGCCGATGTTGGTGGAGATTGACCCTGGCTTATCCTGAACAGGCGGGTCATGCCGTCCTGGATCATGTAGGTGCGGTAGTACATCAGGGCCAGAGTACCATTCCCCCACAGGTGCAGGGCGAACGGGCGGCCCGCGCCGACCCCCCGCTTGCGGCCCGGCCGGTCGAGCCTC
>JAEFDA010000099.1 GCA_016126025.1 Nitrososphaerota archaeon
TCTGCGCCCATATATGATCGTGGCTGTTGTCAAGCACCCAGTCATCTTAGGCTGGTTGTAGGGGAGGGGGGTTGAGTGTGTACCCGCCCTTGGGGCGTGCCCACGTCGGCGGATCCCGGCCCCGACATGCCGCCGGGGATTCGGGCGCCGGGCCGGACGGGCCGCCTTGCCGCCGCTACCACATCCCGTTGCAAAGCTGGGAGCAGCATGTCTATGTCCGGAATATTCAGATCCCGCCAGTACGCGGTGCCCGCGTCTGGGGACCAGTCGATACTTTTATCACCACCCTGTGCAGGATTGCGGCGTGGCAAGGCTTTCCATACGGGAAAGGCAGGCGGCGGACATGCTCCGGATGCTTCCGGTGGGGGCGGCGCTGGTGCTCCTGCTTTCGGCGGCCCCGGCCATGGCAGATCTGCATGATCTGGACATACCCCGGGCGGTCCCGATATCTTCGGATACGACCCCCCCGCAGATGCAGGACCCGACGCTGTGGACGCAGACCATGTATGGCGCCATACCCCAGGATGCCGGCACGCACCGGATGGTGGTGTGGTGCAGCGGCGACGCGCTGCTATATTCGCTGGACCTTTACATACCTGGGGAGGGCAACAGGTATTCCATAACGGCCGACTCTATACGGCTCAACGGCATGGCGCTGAGCCACCCCGGATATTCGGGGGAGGGTGATCTCCGGACGGACCTGCTACAGGGCGGGCCCATAACGCTGGAGGGCGGCGCGCTGCCACTGGTGCTCCCCGGACACGGCTCCCTGATGGTGCCCGTTGTAGTGACCGGCGAGGGAGCGGCGGTGCGGGCGGTGGTCGACATGTCGTACGTGTCGGGGCCACATACCACGTGCAGCCTGGACTCCTTTGAGCCGGAGATGGTGGGGGCCGTCTTTCCGGACGAAGCGTTCGGTTATGTGATGCGGGCGTCGGTGGGAGTGGGTGTTGACGACTTCAACGTGTACTTGGAGGGCACGGGCGCAGGCTGGAGTCTGGAACCGGAGGTGCACACCACCGATGATATTGCACAGGCGATCGTCGAGCTGCAGGAGGCCGGCATACGGACGCACCTGGGATTCCCGGCGAGCTATGAACTGGAGGCGCTGGCAGCCGGATACCCCGACCACCTGGCGGTGAGCTGCTGCGCCACGGTGGGATCCCTGGACGCGGACGACCGCATATTCCGGACTGCACCCAGCGACACGCAGATGGGCATACAGCTGGCCCGGCTCATGCAGCACAACGGGATTGACGTGCTGCTCCCGGTGTGGCGCACCCACGACTCCTGGGAGACGGGCTACAGGAACTCGGTCGCCGGCGCCTTTTTGGATCTGGGGGGGATGGTGGACGAGGGCGTGGCCGTGGATGATGATGAGGACATCGTGAATGACAGCGAGGACACGGCCCGCGTGGCGGCCCGCGTGGCGGAGAGGATAGCGTCCCTGTCCGAGACGCACGGGGCCGGCCGGGTGGCGGTCTTTGTGGCCGTATACGAGGAGGCCGCCCTCTTGGAGGAGATATCACAGCATGAGGAGGCGCGCAACGCTTGGTGGTTCGGCACAGACTACACAGTCGGGACGACCCTCTACACCGGGGAGGGGAGCGTGCCGGAGTTCGCCTCGGCGGTGGGGTATACTGCCCTGCAGGTGGCCGTCTCCGGCTCGGCCACCGACGTGAGCCCCGCCCTGGCCGAGGCTGCTGGCCGGCCTACAAACCACGACATGCTGGCCGCGTATGAGTCGGCGTGGATACTAGGGCTGGCCATGGTGCATACACAGAGCTCGGATCCCGGGCGGCTGGCCGGGGCCATTCCGTACGTGGCCGACAGGTACGCCGGGACGCTGGGGCCCATGACGATGGACCCCAACGGCGACCTGGCGGCGGACGCCTTCGAGGTGTGGAGCGTCCGCGGCGGGGAGTGGACCCTGATGGGAGTCATGGAATAGGGGGGACCAGGTCCCCCAGAAAAAACCGTGTCAGTCGTGGGTGTAATCCTTGTACAGCACCAGGTTGAGTATCTTGTCGAGGATCTGCATCATTCCGCCCTTGTTGTCTATGGTGGCCAGGACTAGCCGGTCGTCGCCCAGGGCAAAGGTGGCGCGCCTCACCTTCTCAAAGACGCTGATGTTGTACAGCTCCATGCCCAGCTTGGGGTGGTGGGCCCGCCGGAGGTTCCAGGCCTCGCTGGTCCACTTCATGAAGTTCTTGGTCTCGTCCGGGGTGAGTATGGTCTGCAAGTCCGGCCTGACGGCCCGGGCCAGCAGGTTCCCGTCCTTGTCTGAGATGGCCGCAAAGCGCACGTTCTGATCTAGGTTCAGCAGCCGGTACAGCAGCAGCTCGTGCTTCTCGTTCTGATCCATGGCCTCGCTAGATTGTCCGCCTTAATAAGGAGGATCGGAGAAGCGGACCGTTCCGCTTGGCTTGGTCGCCGGCCGGGCGCCCAGAACGTTACGGTCCAGCAGCCGTTCTGGCGCGCACCGCGCTTACAATATCAGTGGCGACACCGAGCGCCCAGTCTGCCTCGGACTCTGTCGGAGCCGTGCCGCCGTTGCCATACCTGGCGGTCACTGCCATGTTTGTCAGCTTGCCCAGGTCTGCGGGCGTGTTCACATTCCAGTCCGGTGGCAGGTTATCACGCAGATAGATCAAGTCGTGTGTATGAGGAGTATCCTTCTAGGACAGTACCAGCGCCGCCTTCAGCGCCTTCTCGGCCGCCTGCTGGGAGTTGAATACGCGGTTGCGGATGTCGTGCCGTTCGTCTGACGATGCCTGCTCTGCCGAGCGCAAGTCGTCCTCAGCGTTCTGCATGAGCACCGCTGCAAGCGCCGTGTCAGCCATACAGCCCCACTCCATCCCTGAGCGCAGCGCGTTGGACGGATCCCAGCATGCGCCCGTAGCGTTCCAGGCGTTCTTGCGTATTGACCAGGATGTCCTTTGGCAACGGTGCATGTTGAAGCGCGACCTGCATTGCGACGCACGCCTCGTTCTCATCCGTACCCTCTGGCATCACCACGAGCAGGTCCACATCACTGTACCTGTCGGCATCGCCCCGGGCCCTGGAGCCGAATAGTATGATGGAAATTGGCGCAAACCGCTCTACTATGATGTCTACCATGTGCTGTATGGCTGACTCGGACGTGTCGCCGTATGTCCGGCGTTCCGCGACAGCCGTGTCGGCGACCGTGTTGGTCTGGCCCATGCCCTATGTAGGGCAAGGTCAAATAAAAGCGCGCCCGGCGCGCGCGACTGGGAAGTTAACGAGGGATGAGAACCCTTGGGAAAAGCGAAGATAATTAGGAAGTTAGGGATGGGGTGCCGCTAACCCGACCCAATCTTAATACTAAGCACCACATATCATCCGACGTGTCCCCCCATTTCTACAAGTATACCACCATAGGGCTAGCCGGCTTCATAGCGGCGGCGGCCATATTCTATACTATAGCTTTCGTGGTGCCGTTCCTATACTCATCCGTAAACAACCAGCCCCACGCACTGGAGGGCATTCCCGAGCAGTGGGCGGTCCACACTTGGAGCAACGGCCAAGAGGAGGCCCATTACAACGCACTGGCCACCGACTGTACGCTCAACATATCCAAGACCGGCACGGCCGAGGACAAGATCATATTTGTCACGTCTTTGGTGTGCGAGCATGAGGATGGCTCGACGCATCACGTCACCCGGAGCGAGAATCTAGGAAACGAGGAGCGCTCGTTCAGAACAGAGCCGGCAGACTTTGAGTTTACCATGCCAGTCGAGACATGCGGCGTGTCGTTCTGGTATGCCGTTGACTGGCACCTTGTGGGTGCAGAGGACATAGACGCCGACATCGGATGCACGCGGCAAGTGACGCCGTAAGAGCTATATCCGCAACGACTGGAAAGAGATCCGACCCCGGACCATCCCCAGTCAATTTCCCAGTTCCCGGCGTGCAGCGTTGTCCCGGCCGCTGGCCATCCCAAAAAGCGATCCTGTGGCTCTCCGGTCGACATCCCCGCTCCACAAAACCGACCAGGTTCTCTTCTCCGCACGCCGGAGCGGCCCGGACCTTTGCTTCCATCCCGGGCCGCTTTGTGGTATGGGTGGCGGCCCGGCCGCCGGAGTGGGGCAGTCCATGGGGGGCCGCCTAGTGGATGGGCCGCGCGCCCGGCCCGGCGTACGGCATCCTCCGAATGGCCCCTCAGCGGCGTGGTCCCAGCACCTTGCGGTAGATGTGGCCGCAGCGCCTGCATGTCACGCGGACGGCCCGGGGGCGGGAGCCCAGCCTCACCCGGGAGCCGGAACCGGGCGGGATGAACGTCTTGCACTTTTTGCAGAACATCATGCGCATCTCGTAGGGCATACGGAGGCGGTGGCGGGTGCTCATGCGCCGGGCGACCCCCGCGTACCTTTGGCCGGCCGCCCCGACTCCGGCGGCGACGGCCAGCCGCACCATGTGGGCCATCCTGTCCAGCGCCTCGGCCCTCAGGCGCCGCCTCACGGGCGGCCACCCCATGTGCATCTACACGATGCGGTCACCGGGATTTGAACCCGGGTGATTGGCTTGGAAGGCCAACATACTGACCAGGCTATACTATGACCGCACAGGATGCCCAATCCGCCCGCCTCCATAAATATCCTGTATGGCCGCTATGCCGGCGCGCCGCCGTCCATCTCTGGGCCGTACAGCTCAGCCTCGATATCGTACAGCAGGCGGCCCACCACCAGATGGGTCTCCAGTGGCCGCGGGGATATCGAGCATATCCTGTCCAGCGCGCCGGCCGTAGAGTCCGAGAAGCCGCCCCTCTGGAAGCCGCCCACCACCACGCACGCCTCTTCCCCCAAGCCGGCGGCCATCCGGCGGCACGCGACGGGGAGGCCCGCCCTGGAGAGGCCGACCCTCTCCGAGGGACCTATCTCCCGCAGCAGGGATGGTATCGTGCCCCCGCCGGCCTCCAGCAGCGCCTCCTCCCCGCCGGCGCGCCCCTCCCGCAGCAGCTTGGCGAAGAGCCCCTCGAAGCGGTGATATGACTTTGGCACCCGCACGCCCCCGCCGAACCGCACCACCACGTCCCGCAGGGTGTGCACGTACAGGCGCACCAGCCCGTTCCTGTACAGGGGCGTGGCGACGGCCGCCAGCACGGCCTGGTGCACCAAGTCCGGCCGCCCCCGCCTGTGCGCGTCGGGGGCGTCCCGCATGGCCGCATAATGCCAAGATACATCCAGCAGCGTCTCGGAGGCGGGGCGCCCCAGCCGCCGGGCGTGGGCCCTTGCAGCCGGGTGCCCCTGCATGGACTCGGGCACCAGCTCCAGGGCCGACTCGGCCAGCACCAGATGAAGCGTCACGCCCCGCACCCAACCATTATTCCAGTCAAGGGCGGCCCGGTCGCACGCCTAGCTGGACGTGCAGCCGCTGAACCCGCACTCCACGCACATGCTGCACCCTTCGGCGAATACCAGATTGCTCTTGCAGGTGGGGCACTGCATCTCGGCGGGCACCTCGCCGGGGATCGGGGGACGCACAGCCTCCCGTTCGTACTGCCGGGGTGTCAGGGCGGCGCGGATGCGCTTTGCGGCGTACGAGTCGCCGTCTCCCTTCCCGGCGAACTTTTGCATCAGCCCGCTGGGAGCAACCTCAAACAACTTTTTGGCGTCCTTGTCGGTCATGTGCAGTACCTGGCTCTGCCGGGAGCCGTCCCTGTATACGGTGATGCCCTTGAGCCCCAGCTCGTGCGCCAGTATGTAGGCGGTCTTGACGTCCTCCACGGTGACATCATACGGCATGTTGATGGTCTTGGCGATGGCGTTGCTCACCCACCGCTGCCAGACCGCCTGGGCCATCAGGTGGTCGGACCAGTGTATGTCCATGGCCGTCACGAAGACGTCCTGCATCCACTGGGGGATCTCGTCTATGCCCCGCAGCGAGCCGTAGTTGTTGGCTATCTTCTCCAGAATGCCGTCGTTGTACAGGCCCTCCTCGTGGAGGGCCTCCTTAAGGACCTCGTTGGTGTACATGAACTTGCCTATGGTGACCCTCTTCTCGAACACCAGGGCGAAGCTGGGCTCCATCCCGTTGGAGCAGTTGGCGATCATTGAGAGCGTCCCGGTGGGGGCCACCGTCGTGGTCAGGACGTTGCGTATGCCGTGCCGCTTTATACGGTCCACCAGCCCGTCCCAGTCATAATGGGACGGCACGTCCTCGTAGTATCCGGCGATGGGCAGGCGGCCCTCCGGGTACTCGGTCTCAGAGCAGAGCTGGAACTGGCCCCGCTCTATGGCCAGGTTCACGCTCTCGTCCATGGAATAGTACGAGAGCGCCTCTGCCAGCTTGGACTGCATCTCGTACCCCTCCTCGGAGTTGTAGGGTATGCGCATCTTGTACAGGAGGTCGGCCACCCCCATCACCCCCAAACCTATGCGTCGGGACTCCTTGGAGGCGCGGTCTATCTCCTCCACGGGGTATATGTTGACGTCCACCACGTTGTCCAAGAACCTGGTGGTCTTGCGTATCATTGACTCGTATCCCTCCCAGTCGAACTCGTAGACGCCGTCCTCCCTCCGCCGCACCAGACTGGCCAGGTTTATCGAGCCCAAATTGCAGGACTCGTTGGGGTATAGGCTCTGCTCGCCGCAGGGGTTGGTGGCCCGCAGGGGAGAGCGCCGCGCCTTGGCCATCACGTTGTACTTGTTTATGTGGTCAAAGAATATCAGTCCCGGCTCGGCGCTCTTCCAAGCCGAGTGGGCTATCTGGTCTATGAGCTGCTGGGCGTTTATCTCCTTGACGGGGGAGCGGTCCCGGGGGTTCCTCAGGACATAGGTGTTGTCCTCGGGGCGCGTGAGGGCCATCCAAAAGTCCTCCCACATCCCCACGCTGATGTTGAAGTTCTCCAGCACTCCGGGCTTGGTCTTGTTGCTTACGAACTTCTCGACGTCTGGGTGCCACACCTCCAGTATGCCCATGTTGGCGCCCCTCCGCTTGCCTCCCTGCTTCACCACCTCGGTCACCGTGTTGATTATATTCATGAAAGAGACGGGTCCCGAGGCGACTCCGAAGGTGGAGGCCACCATGTCGCCCTCATGGCGCAGGTCCGAGTAGTTTATGCCCACGCCGCCGCCCGACTTGAATATCAGGGCCGCGTCTGAGGTCGACTTCATTATGCCCTCCATGTCGTCCTGCATGTCCAGCACGAAGCAGGCGGAGAGCTGGCCCAGCCGCCCCCCGGCGTTCATCATGGTGGGCGAGTTGGGCAGGTATGACTGGGACACCATAATACTCATGTACTCGGTGATACGCCCCTCAAACTCGTCGAATTTTTTGGCGGCCAGCATCTCCAACACCTCCCGGAAGCCGACCTTCATGCGCCCCTGCCTAGCCAGCGACACGTAGTGGGAGATCAAGGAGCGGAAGTGCCACTTGTTGAGGTAGTACTTGCCGATGCTGAACTTGTTGTCAAAGTTGTCCAGCTTCTCCATGTATGATTCGGCCTTGGCGGTATCCTGGGAGTGGCTGCCGTCCCTCTCAAACAGCGTGGGGTCGTACAGTATGTCGCCCAGGCCCACCTGGACGGCTACCCGTTCAAAGAGCCCGGTCGGGGTTTCTATGATGCGGCTCTTGGAGTCGCGGAAGAGGTATCTGGAGGCCAGCACCCGCAGGCAGCTGGTCTCGAAGCGGCGGGAGACGGGATCCAGCGTCTTGGCATCCAGTATGCGCATCTTCTCGTCGCGTATGCGCCGCCGGTCCTGCCTGTACAGTATGTACGCCTTGGCGACCTCGCTGTGCTTGTTCTCCAGCAGCACCAGCTCCACCATGTCTTGGATGTACTCCACGTCGGGCACGATCGTCTCCGAGTACCCCTCCCGGGACATGCGGTTCACCACCTTGGATGCTAGGCGGTCGGCCGTCTTCCTGTCGGGCACCCGGCAGACCTCCATGGCCTTGTATATGGCGTTGGAGATCTTGGTCTTGTCGAACTCGGTGACGGTGCCGCTGCGCTTCTTGACGTTGCGTATTGCAGCCTTGATCTTGGCATCGCTCATGCCGGATCTTTTCTCCTCTTTGAAATAATTAGTTGCATGACTACCCCCCGGATGGATTATTAATAAATTTTAGGCTGAGGGATCCACGGAAGAATATTACCAAAATAAACCATTTAAAACCATAAAATGGTATTAATTGGTAAATAGTGGAAAGTCATTCCGTCAAGCCGACCGACGATCCCGAGGCATTTTCAGCAGCAGGAAGCGGCACGTGTCTATCTCCGGGTGCATGTCCACGTTGCTGATGGGCATGGCATCGTACGCGGCCCACCGCCGGGGCATGTCCCTGTATCTGTAGGGGCCGTCAATGAACGCCTCGTCGGGACGGTACGTCTCGCAGCTTATGATGTAGCGGCTGGACACCCGGTACATCTCCGACATGGTCGCCTCCAGCGTGGCATCGCCCAGGTAGTTGAGCAGGCGGTGCGTGAACACCATGTCCATCGACGCGTCCCCGTAGGGCAGGTCCGTGACGTCGCACAGGCGGAAGTCGGCCCGGGGCATCCGCTCCCGGGCGGCGCGGATGGCCTCCTCGTTGAGGTCGGCCCCGTGCACTGCTATGCCCTCCCCTAGCAGCCTCAGGTCTATGCCGGTGCCGCATCCGGCCTCCAGCACGCTGGAGCAGTGCAACGACGAGACCAGATCCCGCAGGAACCCGGCAAAGTTGGCATTATACCGGGACTCGTTGGTTCGGGCGTACTCGTTCCAGTATTTGGTGTCGTAGGGCATTGTAGGAGCGGACGCCCGGGGGCTATTTAGTCCCGCCGCAGCCCTGCCGCGACCCGCCGGACCGTGGGACCTGGGGCCGTTTGGTCGGCGCAGCGGTCGCATCCGCAGGGGACCAGAGAGGTGTCGAAGGTGCAGTCGTGTGGCCCGTCGGATTTGGCATCCCGGGGTATCGTTCCCATGCAGTCGGCGTGGCGTCCCTTCCGGCAGAACCAGCACACGGCGGCAGATCCGCTCCCGCAGTCCATCATGGTGTGTGCGGGCAGGTCCGTTATGAATATGACGCAGCGCCGGGACGCGCCCGGTGCGGGCGGTCAGGGGGAGGCGCCTGCCAGTCCGGTGCGGGTCGGCTTGGCGCGCCAGGCCGTTATAGGAAGAGCTTGAAGCCCACTACGTATCCGCGCGCCCATGCCACACGGAGGCGGCAGGAATGTAAGCGGTTCCTGCATGGGCGTTCCCGGGTCCACCCTTGGATGGGCGCGCATGGGTACCAGTGACGGCCTTCGAACGCGCAGGCCGGGGGGCGTGGGACGTGGCCTCAGGCGCCACGCCCGCTCACCGCGAGGCGGTCGGGAGAATGCGCGCCGTGCATGGCTCAAGTCCCTGTGGGCGCAGCCTGCCGGCGGGTGTGGGGCCCACCGTACCGTACGGCCGGGACGGATATCTATTGGATTTACCTACCGTTGATTGGTATGGAGAATTAGTTGTTGGCAACATTTGGTTGGAAATGCCAATCCAAGATCGACACCTGCGGACCGATCCATATCATACCGCCTCCCAAAGCAATTTAGCAAAGGGTCTCGGTGGGATGCCAGTGAACTGGTACTTGGGCTTGGGCGGGATCGCATGCCTGGTGGTGGGGCTGGTGGGCCAAGGCTTTGAGCTGAGGCGGCTGCGCCGGGCCGAGTACGGCGACGAGATGGGATCTCCCAACTTGTTCACCGACCGCCGAAACATCAAGTGGTACGCCCTGATAGGAACGGGGATAGCCATGTGGTACGCGGCCGAGCGCATGTAGATCTATGGGGTGGTTCCGTCCGGAAGAAATCGGACGGCGTTGAGTCCCTCCCCGGTCAGGGAGACCCACTGGCTCCGCCCCACCTTCTCGGTCCTGACAAAGTTCCATCGTATGAGCGGGTCGATTATGCTCCCGGTCATGCGGGCGAGGCCGGCCGTCTCCATGTAGTGCTCCCGGCCACGGACCACCAGCACGTCGGGAGTCTCGGGGATGTGGACGGCTGCGTCGCTCACCATCACCACCAGCCCGGCCTCCCGCAGCCTGTCCAGCAGGTCCTTCTTCCGTATGCGGTTGTCGTTGTTTCGTATGATGTGCATGGTGTTGACCAGCAGCGGAGGAGGGATCTGGACGGTGTATTGGGGCAGCGGCATGACCTCCCGCACCCCGGTGGAGAGCGGGCCGTCCCGGCGGCGGTACTCCTCGGGCTCGGCGTAGTAGGGGCGGACCCTGCCGGTGCTATTGAACATCATGCAGGCCATCATGCAGCCGACGGCCTGTATCTTGGAGCCCGACGACAGGTTGACCAGGACATGGTTCTCTCCCTCCAGGCTGATTATCTCCCGGGTGGCCCGTATTATGTCAAAGAGATCCCCGCGGTCGTGCTGTATAGTGCGCACCTCGATCTTGGCGTCCGCCAGCCCGGCCTGCACGTCCTCCAGAAAGTCCCGGGCGGTGTCGTCATGCCGGGGAATCAGGAGCCACACCCTGTCGGCGCCGTTCCGCACGGCCGGAAGCACTATGCGGTCCTCCTCGAACCCCAGGGGGGCGGCGTGGACGCGCCGGTCGTTCAGCTGGGCGTTTCCGGACATACGACGGCATGGTGGAGCCGTGCAGCCTTTATGTATGCGCCCGGCCGTCCGGGCGGAACGGGTTGTCCGCGTGGGGGTCGGCGTCTCGGTACCTGTCCATCTCCTCTAGGCAGAGCTGGTGTAGCAGGGAGCATCGGTTGCGCCGGGCCTGCCGAATTATGCGCTCCATGTCGCCGTCCCGTATGCCTTGGGCAGCTAGGAACGCCTCGTCTTCCATCCCCAGGGAGCGGTACGCCCGGGCCCGGGCCTCGGCGGCCTCCCGCAGTGACGGGTCCAGGCGCAGGGCCGCATCATAGTATGATATGGACCGGCGGACTTGCCCGGTGCGCGCCAGCGAGAGGGCCCCGTTCATCAGGGCAGTGGTGTTGTGCGGGTCCAGCTTCAGGGAGCGCTCAAAGTATTCGGCAGCCTCGGCGTACCGGCCCATCTCGGCCAGCGCCAGGCCGGCGCTGTTCAGCGTCCAGACGTCGCGGGGATCCGTCTTCAGCATCTCCTCGCAGCGCTCCAGCACCTCCCCGTGCCTGTGCAGGTTCTCTAGGGCGTATATCGCGTTGCGGAGGGCGTACTGGTCGCTCCGGTCCCGTTCCAGCACGCTCCTGCAGCGCTCCAGCGCCTCCTCATACAGCCCCAAGTGTAGGCACGCCGTCGCGCAGTTCTCCAGGGCCAGCATCTCGGCGGGGTCCTTCTTCAGCCGCATGTTGCAGTAGTCGCGCAGCTCGGCGTACCGGCCCGAGTCGTACAGGGTGCTGATTACGTTGGAGGGCTCCAGCGGATCCGGCATCGTAGTATGTGTGAGCGGGGGTGTGGTTTATCTATTCTGCCAACTCCAGCACCGCCAGGGCGCGCTTGTAGTGCACCTCGTCGATCATCCTGCCGTCCAGCTGGATGGCCCCCCTGCCACCACCCAGGGCCCTGCGGTACTCCTCGCAGACCCGCCTTGCCCAGCGGACCTCCGGCTCGGTGGGCGCAAAGGCGCGGTGCGCGGCGTCTATCTGGTCGGGGTGTATGAGGGACTTGCCCGCGTACCCCATGCTGCGGCCCAGCCGGCAGTCGGCACCAAAGCCAGCCGCGTCCCGGACATCCTGCCATATCCCGTCTATGGCCGGAACGCCGGCGGCGGCCGCGTCCACCGGAACCTTGGAGCGGGCGTACAGGGCAGTTCCCGGATCCTTCGAGTACTCCATGCCCATGTCGTTGAGAAGGTCGAATATGCCGAAGACCACGCCGCACACCCGGGGGCCGTGGGAGGCTATGGAGTACGCGTTCAGCACGCCGGCGGCCGACTCTATCGACGGCAGCAGGAGGGTGGTCGACCTCTCCAGCCTCTCCATGGTATGGGATATGGCGTCCATCTCTTCGGTATTGTTCACCTTGGGCACCACCACGCCGTCGGGCCGCCCCCGCAGCACGCCGTCCAGATCCTCGGGTATGCGCCCCGAGTCCGGGCTGTTGACCCGGACGAATACCTGGGAGCGGTACCCCCCGCCCCGCAGGGCGCCGGCGACCATCTCCCGGGCCTCCACCTTCCGGTCCGGCGGAACGGAGTCCTCCAAGTCCAGGCACACGATGTCCGCCTCCAGGTTCCGCGCCTTGGCAAGGAACCGGGGATTGTTCCCGGGTACAAAAATAAGGCTACGGAAGAGATCCGGCATGCATTGGCTATGCCCCTTCGGGTTTTAACAGTATCTTGCCGAACATGTCGCCGGTCAGCATCTTGGTGTGTGCCTCGGCGGCCTGCTCAAAGGTAAACGTGGAGTCGATCACGGACTTTATCTTGCCGCGTCCCATCCAGTAGATACCCTGCTCCAGCTCGGCCCTGGTTCCCTGGGTGGCTCCCAGTATGTTGGTGCCCTTGAAGAATATGTGCCGCAGGTCCGTCATGGCATTGTACCCGGTGGTGGCCCCGCACGACACCAGGGTGGCGCCGTACTTGAGCAGCGTGAGCTGCTTGTTCCAGTGAGTCTCTCCTATGTGATCAAAGGAGAGGTCTATCCCCGGCGCGGTGCCGTTCTTCTTGGCTATCTCCTTGGATATGCGCCATACCTCCTTGTGC
This sequence comes from Nitrososphaerota archaeon, assembly GCA_016126025.1. GTDB lineage: Archaea > Thermoproteota > Nitrososphaeria > Nitrososphaerales > Nitrosopumilaceae > VYCS01. The sequence continues at coordinate 12,625 of JAEFDA010000099.1, forward strand.
CAGCCGTCCTCGCGGTGGTTCACTGCATAGTCGGCCCCCAACTCCAGGAGCTTGTCCATCTTGCCGGGGCCTGCCGTCGCTATGACGTCGCAGTTGTACAGCTTGGCTATCTGTATTCCGAAGGTGCCAACCCCAGAGCCGCCTCCCATTATCAGGACGGTCTGGCCCGGCGTTATCTTGGCCCTTCCCACCAGCATGTGCCAGGCGGTCAATATCGTCATGGATGCAGCGGCGGCCTGGTCGTAAGATACCTCGTCGGACAACTTGACCACATTCACCTCGGGTAGGTGTGCCAGCTCACAATATGCGCCCCAGAGCGGACCCGTCTGGAATCCCCAGATGGTCCTGCGGGTACAGTCAAACTCCCTTCCGTCGGTGCATGCCTGGCATACCCTGCAAGCCATGTTGGTGTGGGAGACCACGCGGTCTCCGACCTTGATGTTCTTGACGTTCTCGCCCACGGCCACCACGTCGCCGGCGGCATCGGACCCAGATATGTGGGGCAGCGGGACGGCCACTGGCACGCCCCTCATCCCCCAGATGTCGTTGTAGTTCAGGGCCGCGGACTTGACCGTAAAGACAACCTCGTCGGGTTTTGGCTTGGGATCGTCAAGATCCTCCACCTTCAGTATCTTGGCATAATTATCATCAGGTGCGTATTCGCGGTATACAACAGATTTCATTGGCTGGCGCCATCCTAGGCCCATAATTATAGGTAGTGGAGAACTACTGCGGGCCGGCTCACTGGCACGCCAGCGCCGTCCTGAGAACCGCCAGGTTCTCCCTCATCTTGCCGATGTAGGTGGCGCCGGACTCGAACTCCTCGGAGCTGATGCCCTCGATGGGGCTGAGGGTGAGCACCTGCGCTTCGGTCTCCTCGGCGATCACCTCCAGGG
>JAEFDA010000153.1 GCA_016126025.1 Nitrososphaerota archaeon
TCCGACGGATTGTTTAAGATCGTAGAGGCAGATCCCTCTACCTATCACCCATCCTTGCGGGAGGACCCGTGTCCTAGTATACTTGTGTACTTTTATAACCTCGTTCTCACTATCTCTCAACAATGAAAGAACAGCCACGCACAACAGGGCGTATATGATGGAGCCGATGGATCTTCCGGGGGCCAACCACGTCGCAGACTTCATACTGGCCACCGCCAGGCTTGATTCGGACACCCGGTTTGATCAGCTGCAGCTCAACAAGCTGTGCTATCTGGTGAACGGCTTCACGCTGCGGGAACAGGACGAGCCGGCATTCTACAATGACGTTGAGGCGTGGAGGCACGGGCCGGTCGTACCGGAAGTGTACCAGGCGTATAGGCGCTATGGAAGGGAGCCGATAACTGAACTGGACATGTGCAGGACCAGTCTGGATGACAGGAAGAACGTGGCCGAGCGGTGGGCTGAGCTGTTTCCCATCTTGGGGAGGAAGGTGGCCACCATCGCATATGGTGTGGTCAGGGAGTACGGCAGGTATAGCGGCTGGGATCTTGCAACCATGACGCATAAGAGGCGTACCCCCTGGAAGAGGGCATACAGGCCAGGCCGCAACAGGGTCATACCAACGGATGACATCATGCGGTTTTACAGGAAACTAAAGTCTGATGACAACAGACGATAGCAAGGCTGCCGTCCAGTTTGATGACATTGAGCCAGCTTCCGTACTATCGATGCAAGGCCATACGTCTGGAGAGCCCCAAGCAAGAAATCCAAACCAAGACGGCGCGTCCGTCAGGAACCTCATGGTGTTGTGGATTCCCTGGTTCATATCTCTCGGTGTGATGGGTGCTGCGGTCATTCTGTACCTGTGGGTCCATCCATGGCCGGAGTCATTCACCGAGAACGTATTGGGAATCATCGTCGCCGGTGCCGTAGGGTTCGGCGGTTCCATGACCATCAACCGCATATACAAGGATAAGGTAGAGTATGGTTCCTCACACTAGTACCATACTTTCCCAACTTACGTTAGGTTGGCAATCCCCACCGTATGGACTCAGGTCCCCAAAGCGGCCAATTCGGACGCCTAGCCGGACCATGGGTTTATTGATCGCGATATCCGCGAACCGGAGTGAGCCGCAAGTCAGAGACTGCCCTCCTGCGCGAGGAGTTGGCCAGGATGGCGGTAGAGAACCGGGAACTGCGCGAGATGGTGTCCCGGCTGGAGGCCGCGTCCAGTAGGAGGATCGCTGCACTGGCAGCGGAAAATGACCGGCTGAGACTGGAGATTGCCGAGCGCGACAGGAGGATGGGCAAATACGAGAACGCACACGCCCCGTCCTTGACCGGCTCGCTGTACAACGAGAAGCGCGCCGCCTTCCGGAAGATGATGGCGGAGGACGGCTATGCCGACGAGGACGGCGATGGAGGCGGACCTGAACCGGGTGGCGATGGCGACGGCGGGAAGGCGGAGGGCGAGCCGTCCCGCAGGGGGCCGCCGGCCGGACACGTGGGCGCCTCCCACAGCAACAAGGCGGGCCGGACCGTCGTGCTGCGGGTCCATCGGTGCGGCACGTGCGGGCGCGGCCACCTCAGGAAGCTGCCGCCGGTCGTCAAGATGGTCTATGATTTTGCCGGCGGCAACTCCATGATGGTGGAGTGCGTCGCGTACGTGATGAGGAGGGGATCCTGCAAGAGGTGCGGCGGGATCACCACCGCGGCGGCGCCCGCCATATCCGGGACGTCGTTTGGGCCCGGGATCCTGGGGTTTATCGAGGAGTACTATGCGGGGAGGTGCACCGACCAGACCATATCCTACTTTTTCGACGCGCTCTACGGGTTTGCCGTAACGCAGAACGCCGTCTGGAACGCGCGGAAAGCCATCAGGGACCTGCTGGAGGGGGCCTACAGGGAGATCCTGTGCCATATCGCCGAGGCGCCGTTCGTGCAGCTGGACGAGTCGCCCATCAGGATGAACGGCAGGCAGGGATACGTATGGCTGGCGACCATCCGGGACGCCACATACATCGTGGCCGCCTCCAGCAGGGCTGCGGCCGTCCTGGACATACATTTCAGCAGGATACTGGATGTTCCGGCCGTCTCGGACGGGTACGTCGTATACAACATGCTGCCCGTCCGGCAGAGGTGCTGGGTGCACCTCCTGCGCGAGGCCGAAGAGTGCGCCGTCAGGAACGGCGGATCCAACACATCCTGCTACTTCCGGCTGCTCTCCATATACCGGGCCATCAAGGGCAGGGAGTCGGCCGACAGCTCCGAGTGCATTGCCCTGGAGAGGGCCGTCCTGGAGATAGCATCATCCTACCCGGAGGGCCACAAGTTCAGGATCAAGCTGGAGGGGGCCGCCCCATACCTGTTCACCTTCCTCAGGCATCCGGGCATGCCGCCCCACAACAACGGCGCCGAGCTGGAGATACGCGACACCGCCGTCCTGCACAGGAACGTG
>JAEFDA010000130.1 GCA_016126025.1 Nitrososphaerota archaeon
GCGCCAAACCCGCTGTGCGGAGGCGGTATGCGGTTACCAAGGCAGCTTCAAAAACCGAAACAGTCACTAATAGGATGTGTGCTGAAGCGCCCGCCATTCCGAATGAGGAATACAACGAGTATATGATAGATGGGTGTAAAGAGTTTAGGCACAACGTCCAGTTACTTCTGGACACCACTCTAGCAATATTTCCCCTTACGTTAATTGTTATCACGATCGTCGACGGTCGGCTCCGGTTCCGTCGTTTGGGCCGAAGCAGGACGGCTAGTGGGTAGCCAGTATTTCGGGTATGCAGCACGCACCACGCCCCAAGACACGGCGCCGCATACAATCACTATCGTTGCTCCCAAACCAATAGCCTGACTCACGCAATCAGGGCACCAGCTAGGTAAATCCCACACGATTGCCAGCAACACGGCTATGCCCAGCAACATGCCTATAAAGACAGTCATCGCGCCGTTGGTAAAGGCGTTCAAGATTTCTGAGGTCAAAGTCTTCATGGAGAAGTAGTACTTTGATTTATGTAACGCGGTCAACGGCTCCTCTCGCAAGGACGGGCGGTATCTCGGAACTGAAAGATAGCGGCACTTGGAACCTAATGGTGTATGGACGGCGCATCAGGGCAACGGCAGGCATGATGTGCAGTCAGGCGCCCGCGTTCCCGATGCAATCCGACCACCCGCTCCTGCAGGAGGAACCCAGTACATGAATTATTAATACCAGTCCTGTCCCGTTCAGACCATGAGAGTGCTGGTCGCCTGCGAGTTCTCCGGCATTGTACGCGAGGCGTTTGCCCGTCGCGGACACGACGCCGTCTCGTGCGACCTGCTGGATACGGAGATGCCGGGCAGGCACCACAGGGGCGACGTGCGGGGCATTCTGCACGACGGCTGGGATCTCATGGTGGCGCATCCCCCCTGCACCCACTTGGCGGTGTCCGGGGCCAGATGGTTTGCCAGAAAACGGCTAGAGCGGGCCGAGGCGCTCGACTTCGTGCAGGAACTCATGGATGCGCCCATACCGCGAATAGCCATAGAGAACCCCGTATCGATAATATCGTCCAACATCCGCAAACCCGACCAGATAATCCAGCCGTGGCAGTTCGGCCACGGCGAGACGAAGGCCACATGCCTTTGGCTCAAGGGCCTGCCCAAACTGAAGCCGACTGACGTGGTGCACGGACGGGAGCCGCGGGTCCACCATGCCCCACCCTCGCCGGACCGCTGGAAGGCCAGAAGCCGGACGTTCGCAGGAATAGCCGAGGCGATGGCGGAGCAGTGGGGGCGCCCCGCCCCGGTATTGGGGACGGTTCTCGCATGTACGTTTGGGACATCTAGGCTGGACGGCTCCGCCAGGCAGTCTTAATAACGACACGGAAGAGGACCGCCCATGAGGGAGATACTCCTCTCCGACCTAGTCAGGCACGTGCTCGGCCCGCGGGACGGGTGCACGGAGCAGATCGAGGATCCGGCGTCCGAATACATTACAGGAATGCTGGCGCCCGCCGACGAGGGGACGCAGGACGGGGATGACGCCGTTTCGGAGGAGTGTGAGGGACCGCAGACGGGCCAGGACGACCAGTACGAGGCGGCTGCGGGTGAGACGTACCCGGCGGCGCCCGCCCTGAATCCCAAAAGCATTCCGTCCACGATGGGGCTGTCGTTCTTCGTGGATGCCGGCGACCCGCGGTTCGAGGTATGTGTCTCGTGGGCCAGATACGAACGGCAGGGCGTTCGGTGGGTCAGAAGACCGTTCCGTAAGATACTCAAGCTCGACAGTGGCGGGAACAAGTCCACTCCGCTGCAGCACGGAGACCCGCGTGATGACGGCGTGCTCTTCCACTACAGCGTGGACGGCGGCACCGGCGCGGGCGGGGAAAACCGCGTGTCGATGTTCGTGGAGAACCGCATGAATCCGGCTGGGGAGAAACGGGAACGGGCCGGGCGCTATGTGTTCCAGCCGCAGATACGCGTCCTGTGCGCTGGAGACACCAAGATAGTCCCGGGATTCCGCACCCCGGCGGCCGGCTCCGGAGATGCAACTGCCGATCTTATATACAAAAACAGACCGTTCCTGGCCAAGGGACACCTCACGTCCGCGGTATGGAGGGAAATCGATCCCGAGAGGGATACGGAGATCCCCGCCGGAGTCGACGCGGAGGCGGCCGCATCCCCGCCGTTCCGGTGGGCCGACGGGGACGCTCTGCCGGAGGCGGACAGAAAGAGGTTTTCGCCTCCGGACGTTCGGACGGAGTACGTCCCGACCTGTTCGGTACCCGCTCCGGCTCTGGAGTGGGACGACTTGGGGCTGTCCCCCGCCCCCGGCGCCTGGGAACTGGCGGACATGTATGACCCCGACACCCTCCGCGGAGCGCTGTACCCGCTCGCCAACGGATACATGGAATGGATCAGGCAGGCCGAGGAGCGCGCGGCCGGGCTGGAGGACCGGCTGCGCGGGACGGGCAGGGAGATGGCCGGCCGCCACCGGGCGGTACACCGGAGGATCGTCGACGGCATAGAGACTCTGCTCTCCAACGGTGACGCGCGTCTGGCGTTCTGTTTCGCCAACAAGGCAATGAACCAGCAGCGACTATGGACAAAGGGCAAACGCATGGCGTACAGGCCTTTCCAGCTGGCGTTCATTCTGGCCGCGCTGGAGTCGGTGATCAACCCCAAGTCGCAGAACCGGGACGTCTGCGACCTTCTCTGGGTACCGACCGGCGCCGGAAAGACCGAGGCTTACTTGGCGGTGGCCGTGACCGCCTTGGCGTACCGCCGGCTGGTACGCCGCGACAGGCACTCCGGCGCCGGCGTGTCGGTGATAACGCGGTACACCCTGAGGCTGCTCACCATACAGCAATTCCGCCGGACACTCTCTGTCATATCGGCCGCGGAGTACCTCAGGGTGTACGGACTGGGGGAGGGGCGGCCGGCGGGCTGGCGGCCGGCGGGCTGCACACGCAGCGACGACTTCATCTGGGGCGCGGCGCCGTTCAGTGCGGGGCTGTGGGTGGGGGAGTCGCTTACACCTAACAGGATCACGACCCAGACGTGGAGAGATGGGGGCGGCCGCATCCGTACGCTGCCGGGGGCCATAGACATGCTGAAGGGCGGGGGCGGGTCCAATGAGAACGGGGGCGATCCCGCCCAAGTGACCGAGTGTCCCGCGTGCCCGGGGATACTGGCCGTCCCGGAGGGCGGCCTGCCGGCGGGGAAGGGCCGCACGCTGCACTGGGTGGTCCGCTCCGCAAGTGCCACGCCGGAGGGTCCCGTGCAGACGGACGGCCTGGGCGGCGACATCCGCGTATCGGCCGTCGGATGCAGGCCGCACCGGAGCCCCGGGTTCTTCACCCTGTCCGTAAAAATGTCGGACGGGCGGGCTGTGAAACCGGACGAGGTAGAGGGATTGTGGAGGTCACTCAAACAATTCCTGGAATCGGAGGGGACGGACGTCGATCTCTGTCCGGTCAGCCCCACGCGTCCGGGATACTTCATCCGGCACTACGAGACGGCAAGGGGGAGAAGGGAGGAGTGCGACTTTGACATAGTCTGCCCCAATCCGGACTGCCCGCTGAGGATCCGGTGGGCCGGCGGAAGCCCGCAGGGCAAGGTGCACGGGCGCAGGGCCGACGCGGCGGCGGCGGAACTTCCCGGGCACATGGTCCCGGAGGACGTTGTGGAGCCGTTCCAATACGGCTCGCGGCACGTCTCGGACAGGGTGCCGATCAAGGCGTTTACGGTGGACGAGCAGGTGTACCGCGAAGCCCCGTCCGTGGTGGTGGCGACGGTCGACAAGTTCGCCAGGCTTCCGTTCGAACCCAAGGCCGCGGCGCTCTTCGGAAACGTCTCCTTCCACCACTGCGTGGACGGGTACGTCCGCCGGCGGGGCAGGAGGCGCGACATCTACGCCGGGGTGGAGTGGGGGCTCGAGCGGCCAGATCTCGTAATACAGGACGAACTGCACCTGATAGAGGGCCCCCTCGGAAGCATGGTGGGGGCGTACGAGTCGGCGGTCGACTTCCTCTCGTCCGGCAGCGGGCCGCCCGTCAAGTACGTTGCATCCACCGCCACGATCAGCAACCCGGAGGATCACGTAAGATCCATAACTGGCAGGAACCTGATGCTCTTTCCGCCGCTGGGCGCAAACGGGGACAGATTCCTCATCCGGGACAGGGACGTCCACCAGTTGGACGACGCGGGTCCGGGCAGACTGTACGCGGGAGTCTGCTGTCCGGGGCGCGGCCCGCTCACGCCGATGATAAGGATATGGGCGCGGCTGGCGCAGACCGCGTACGAGCGCCGCGAACCGCCGGCCGGCATAGACCGCTTCTGGACGCTGGCCGGCTACTTCAACTCCGTGAGGGAGATGGCGGGCATCCGGGCCGCATACATGCAGGACATACCGGAATGGCTGGAACACATATCCCCTGCCGGCCAGCGGCGCGCGCTGGATATCGACGCCTCAATAGAGCTCTCCAGCAGGACAGGATCCGCCCGCCTCCCGTCGGTTCTGGACATGCTCGACAGGGAGTACCGGGGCGGGCCGGGATCCGTGGACGCCCTTTTCACCACGTCCATGTTCGGCACCGGTGTGGACGTGTCGAGGATCGGCCTCATGCTGGTGAACGGGCAGCCGAAGACCACCACGTCCTACATACAGGCCACCGGCAGGGTGGGCCGGCAGGGCGGGGCGCTGGTGGTCACGTTCCTGAGGGCGTCGCGCCCCAGGGACCTCAACCACTACGAGTTCTTTTCCAAATACCACCTGCAGCTGCACAGGTTCGTGGAGCCGGTAACGGCATACCCGTTCGCCTCCGGCATGCTGTACAAGGTACTGGGGCCCGTGGCCTTGGGAATGCTGCGAAACATGCGCACCCCGCGCGGGGAATGGGACTTGGATGACGCGGGCGTGATAAAAGGGAACAGGGAGGCCGGGGAGCTGGGAAGGATAAACGGATACCTGAAGGACCGCGCCGCCGTTCAGCCCGGGGAAAAGCGGCCCGCCGAAGAGACCGTGTCCGAAAAGCTGAATTCCGGATGGGACAAGTGGGTGGGCATGGCGGATGGTGACGACGGGATCGTATTCAGGGACTACAGCGGCTACAAGCGCACCGTCGTGCTGGGGGGCCAGCAGAACAGGAAGTCGGCCGTTGTATTCGCGGACGTGCCGACGTCGCTGAGGGAGCTGGAGGACGAGACGGAGTTCGCGGTATGACACGCCAGATGATCAGACCCTCCCAGTTCATACTGGTTTACGGTCCGGGCGCCATACTGGAGGGTCGGCGGGGGCCCAGGATCATACCGGGGCTGCGCGAAGGGCTGCTCCGCGGAGACGTGAATCCGGAGGATTTCGAGATATCAGACGGGGGCATGCTGAAAGCGGCGCTTGACGGGAAGCGCATCTTCAAAATGCCCTCGAAGGAAATGATGAAAACCGAGGGGGTTGAACGCCCCTACCGCACCGCGCCGTTCCCGAGGTGGAGGATGTGCGTGAACACGTCCGGACACGAAGGCGCCTACCTGCTTTACTACGACAGGAATCCACAGGGCGGGCCGTGTCCCGCATGCGGAGTAGGGAACCCGGGCGCCACCCGCTTCGTCAGGGCATGCCCCGACGGGCACATGGACGAGGTGGACTGGTACCGGCTGGTGCACCGGGGTGACGAGTGCGGCGGAACCGCCCGCAGCGGCCTCCCGCGGGCCCTGTCCGGGAACGACGACACGTTCTACTACCGGAGCGGCGGGCCAATATCATCCGTGGTGCTGGAGTGTCCGCGGTGCGGCGCAAAGGAGGGACTGGGGACGGCGTACGGCAGGCCGTGGCCGTGCAGCGGGCGGAATCCGGAGAGCGAGCCGCCGGGATCGGGAAAAGCCAGGCGGCCGGGATGCTCGAAGAACTCGAGGATCATACACAGGCAGGCATCCAACCTGCGCATGCCGGTTGTGGAGACGCACTTCACAACCGGACCGCATGTGACGGGCGTCCACGTGTGCATGAAAGGAGGGGCCGTAAGGGCGGCGCTATTCGCACCGGGGAGGGATCCCCCAGGCACGCGGGAGGATGCGCTGAAGACGTTCGAATGGCTGCACGAACAGGGGCAGTTGTCGGCCGACCAGATGTACGATATACGCCGCTCAAGCTGGGAGGTACTGAAGGACGCCATCGACGGCGCGCGGAAAAAGCCGGAAGGCGGATTCGGGGACATGATAAGCGGCGAATTCCGGGGGCTGCTGGACGCGGCAGAGAACGGCGCCCCGCCGGAGGGGCGGTCCGACTCCGGACAGGCGCTGTTCGAGGTGGAGCGCAACTCCACCCGCGGCACGATACTGCTCGGAAGGGAGCTGCGCGTCACGCCGGTCAGGCGTTTGAGGACCATCACTGCGCAGACCGGCTTCAGAAGGATGATCGCGTCCGGAGAGGCCGCGGGCGGACCGCGCAGTGACGGGGACGGGCCGGAGGAGGCCGAAGAGGTGGACATAGGTTTTGATCGCAATGGACACCGATGGTACCCCGGCGTGGAGTTTCTGGGCGAGGGACTGTTCATAACAGCCGGGAACGACGTGGTCCGGGATTCCAAGGCCGCGCGGGAGTGGCGCCGAACAGCCAAGGACGGATACAGCCCGCACGTCTCGCAGCACGGCCTGTTCCGGGAGCTGGACCCGGCGTTCGTGTGGTGGCACACGCTGGCACACGCCCTGACCAGGGCCGTCGGCGAACACGCCGGATACTCCTCCACATCCATACGGGAAAGGGTGTACGTGGAGGGGCGGCGCGGCGGAATACTCCTGTATGCAACCCAGCCCGGCAACGACGGCACGCTGGGCGGGCTGATCTCGCTGGCCCCCCACATGGACCGGATCCTGCCCGCCGCCATGGAGGAGGTGCTCGTGTGCTCGGGGGATCCGCTGTGCCGCAGGCAGGAGTTCAAACCTGGTGACCTGAACGGGGCGGCCTGCTACGGCTGCCTCATGAACTCGGAGACGTCGTGCGAGCACCGGAACATGTGGCTGGACAGGCACGTACTGCTGGACGACCCCCAATGACGAACCTGACCATACTGGCCACCGGTCCGGACCTGCTGGGGGACGGGGTGCGCGGCACGGAGCCGGTCGTGCGCGAGACGATACGCAGGGCGTCCCGGGAGATACACATGCTGGCGTACTCGATATCGGCCGGGGGCATGCGCATAGTCGACCTGCTGGGGGAGGCCCTAGAGCGGGGGGTGCGGGTGGTTCTGGTGGTCAACCGGGTCCACGAGATGGGCGGTCCGGCGGCGCACGCGCTTTTGGATCTCAACCGGAGGCACGACCGTTTTACGCTGGGCAGCTTCGCCGATCCCGGCGGGGGGGACCTGCACGCCAAGGTGCTTGTCGCCGACAGGGAGGCGGCGGTAATAGGATCCGCCAACATGTCGCGGCGCGGCATGGCCGGCAACATAGAGATCGGAGTCCTGATCCGGGACGGAAGCTGCTGGAAGCTGGCTGACATGATAGACGGGATGGCGGACAGGTTCGCGGTGCCGAAGCGGCCGGGCGGGACGGGCGCCCCGGACCGCCGGAGGGCGCGCGTTGGCTGACGTGTTCACGCCGGAACAGAGGAGCCACGTCATGTCAAGGATCCGGTGCCGCGACACTGGCATCGAGAGGATAATGGAGGGACTGCTGGAGAGCCACGGCATACCATTCGTCAGGCAGCCGCGCATGAGTGGCAGGCCCGACTTTCTGGCGGGGGAGAGGACGCTGATATTCTGCGACGGCGACTTCTGGCACGGGTACGACTACGAGAACCGTAAGAAGCCGCCGTCGCAGTTCTGGCGCGACAAGATAGAGGGCAACATGAGGCGCGACAAACGGACCAGAAGCAGCCTCAGGCGGGCGGGCTACTCCGTCCTCAGCTTCTGGGAACACGACCTAGAGAAGAGGCCGGGCGTGTGCATCCGCAGGGTGCTGCGGTTCATCAGGTGATCCGGACTTCCGCGGCCGGCGGGCCGGCCGTGGAAACGATATAAGCACGCAGGGGAACTGCAGCCAATGCGGGTGGACAGGCATCTGTCGGAGCGCGGGATGCGCGAGGCAATGTCGCGCCTCTACGCCGCCATGGTGCTGTCCGAAGCCAACACGGAGGCGCTGCGGAACGGGGAGGCGGGCCGTGGGTCCGTAGAGGCGGTCGGAAGCCCCACGGCCGTATCCTGCATGAACGGGCTGGGATGGTGGCTCAACACACTGCGAATGTATGCAGAGCCGGACCCGTTCGTAGACGCCATTGAGGCGCCCCTCAGAAGGTCGGCGGAGTTTCTGCAGCACATGCGGACGCTCCGGCCCCGCCGCTCCACCGACATCAGGGCGCTGGTGTTTGCGGTGTCGGACCCGTACTACGACTACGCCTCGGACAGGGATCTGAGAACCGTGTCAGCCGTGGCTCCCGATCTGGAAAACGTCGTGTACGTCAGGATGGACGACTGGGGCGGGGGCGACGTGCCCGGGTGGTACGTCTTCACCGGCGTCCAGCCCATACTGCTGGTGAACCGGCTCCGCATGACAAGGGGAAGCTCCGTAACACCCGCCGGAACGGCCGGGGACGGGGCCGGACTGGCGGGCATGGCCTTCCTCAACTGTCCGCTCTCCGGCGCGAACGACTTCAGAAGGTCCCTCGCCATGGAGAACTTCTGCGAGGTGCACAGCTGGCAGAGGGACGGAATGCACATGCTGGGCGCGCCGCTGGTGCTCCACGGCCGCGTGTCGAGCGTTGACCACTACCGGATCGGCCTGGCCGGATGCGGCCGCGACGGAGCGTTCCTGTCTGCATACCTCTCCGAGGATGCCGACAGGATGCGGCCGGCGGGACTGGCCGCGGGGGCGTACGTACGCGTGCTGGCGGTGTCGTGGTACCGCGGCGACGCGGATACCGGCCCGGAGCCGGAGGCGGAGGTGTACGTGATCGAGGAGACCGACCGGGACGGCGCCGTCGCGGGGGATGCTGCCGGCCTGGCCAGGGTCGCGGGTCCGGTCAGCGTATCCGACATGCTTGACCGGTACGGGTGCGTTCCGGAGTCCGGCCTGCTGGAGCGCGCGGGTGACCGCGTAGTCTTCAGGCGCGCCGGCGGCGCGGCGGAGGGCCTCTGCAGAGAATTCGTCAGGGCCGCAGACGCCGTCAGAAAGGCGAGGCTGGAGGCGCGGGGCTCCATTCACTGCTTCCCGGAGAACGTGTTCAGCGACCGCGTCACGGATGACCGCATAGCGCATGTGCTGGTATATGACAGGGAGAAAAGGGACGCCCTGCTGCGCATAATAGAGGCCAAGGAACGCGGCGGCGCGGCGGACCACGAAACCGACGGCCCCCCCGCCCGCGCCGTGAGGTGGCTCAGGCAGATGGGCCTGGCGGAGGGGGACGACTTGGCCGCCACGCAGTCGGGGAGGCGGCACGGATACAAGTGCGCGAAGAGCGTCGTCGGACTCCGCTTGGATCCCCTGACGGCCTACGCCGTATTCGTACCTGATCTGGACGCTCCGGGCATCCCGCCGTCGTTCGTGTACAAGTACCTAGAGGACTCCGGGTACGTGCGGGCGAAGGTGCGCGGATACAAGTGCCGGCTGGTGATGTGCAGGAAGGGTGCGCCGGAGCCGGACTTGGAGAGGTGCGCCGGCTTGGCGGGTGCGTTGATGGAGGCGGTATTGGAAGAGTTCGATGCCGTGTCGCACCCGCTTACGCCGGAGTACTTGGCAGAGAAGATGAAGGCGGGCGGGCGGGTGCCACCGGTGTACGTGGAGTATCTTCTGAACGCGATGGAGAGCGGCGGAATTGTGCGGCGGGACGGCGACTCGTGGTCGGTTCCGCTGGATGACAGCATCAGTCGCGTGCTGGAGAGGAATACCGGGCACTCCCTCACCACGCAGCAAATCATGCGCGAGTTGTCCATCCCCCGCACGGACGGGGATGCCGTGGATGTCGTCTTGGACAGACTGCGCAAGAGCGGCACGGCCATTGAGATACTCAGGGGCAGGTGGGCCGCAGCCGGCGGGGGGGCGGATGCTCTGGCGCACGGGGCATACGAGACGGCGGTGGACCTGTACGGAAGGCTGCCGGAAAACAGGCGCAGGAGGACGAGCGTGGCCGCGTTTCTGCCGTACTTGGGGAAGCGCCTGTGGGATCTCGGTATGCGGGCGGGGCGGCAGGAGGCCGCAAAGAGGGCTGTGGACAGGATGGTTGCGGACGGCAAGTGGACAGGCCCGCTGTAGCCCGGAAGAACCGGTCGATGCGCATGGCACCGGCCATGAGTCCGGCTGGTTATAGAGGGATGGATCCGATGTTGAATTTGAAGGATATACGGCAGAGTGGTGGGCGGTGGGGAGGCCGTAGCCCGGTAGGCTGTTCAAACTTCGTGCGTAGAAGTGCCGGTTCCCGGCCGCCGTCAGACCGCAGCCGCACGCGTACCCGGTCACGTCCTCCAGAGCATCTCGGCCGGCGGGGAATCCGGCACATCCGCTGGCACCGCCGGTCCGACAGAACAGCCGCCGGTTGCGCCATCCGGCCTGCACTGTCCCCAGTTAATGAAAAAGTGGTAGTATCCGAACCAATGCAAGCCCGATCTAATGCGTGATTCGGACCTCGCAGCAAATATGCGCCCCCATGCGGCTGTCCGCCCGCCCATTATTCCGATATCCGCTGCAACATCCATATCTGCGCCGTCATCCGTGCCGGCTTGGCAGGCATGCACTGCCGACTGCCCCGACATTTGCGGCAGGCCATCCCAGATTGTGCCTTGCCGTGCAGGGCGCAGCGCCAAATTGTGCAACAGCGTGCGGGGACGGCCCTCTGCGTCCGGGGTCCCGCCGGCGATGCCTGCGTTACGGGGGCCTGCCGCTGGCCGTAACGCTCATCCAAAGGATGTCCGAGTAGTCTGCCATCGGCAGTTCGGCATGCGGCCCGCCATTCCCGATCAGCGCCCTGCGGTACAGCAGCCAAAAGTTGACGTACGCCAGCGAAAAGAACATCAAAAACAGGCGCGCCGCCATCCTGGGGCTCTTGGTTCTGGCCCTGGCCTGCTTCAGGACGCGGTATCCGGTCTCTATTCCCCACCGCTTGCGGTACGTCTTTGGTATGTGTCTGAGCAGATCCCGGGGGTTGTCCACCCGTATGTTGGTGATGAATGCGACGTACCTGTCTGCGGCCCTGGCGCTCTTGGGCGGGTTTCTCTTGGGGCACACCACCAGCGTCGAGGTGGACTGCCTGCCGTCCTTGTTGACCATGGTGTATGCGCGTATGGGATCTCCCCCCGCATCGACATCCTCGATGATATCGCTCAGCCTGCCGCTGCCCCTCAGCGGCATGATATGGTGCACCCCCAGCGACTCCATCTCCAGTATGTTGTCCACCGAGTTGAACCCCCTGTCCAGCAGCACCACCTCCATGTCGACCCCCAGCCGTAGCGCGTTCTCTATGAGGCCGCCCAGATAGTGCGTCTGGCTCTCCCCGTTCGCGATGGGGTATCCGCCTATTGTAACCGGATCCCTGTGGGATACGATCTGCATCGTGATGTACCCCTCAAAGCGGTTGGTCCCGTTCTTCCTCCTGCCTCCCTTGTGTTCGGGCTTTTTTCCGTCGTACCGCTCCAGGAGGACCTCGTCCACGCCCACCCTGACCGGCCCGCCGAGCCTGCCGGATTCCCTCAGGATGGCGGCGGTCGACTCCAGTATATTCAGGGATGCCTCCAGCATCTCGTCGGGCGGCTGCGCGCCCAGCAGCTGCAGGAACCGCTGCCCGGTCATGGTCCGCGTTCTATGGCGCGCCATTGCCCGGACGCACGTGGCAACGAACTGGTTCTGCGAGCACATCGCCAGCGTCATATCCATCAGGTCCTCGGGTCCATACAGGGCGTTGGGCGCGGATGACGCCAAGTGGGCCATGTGCGGGAGCAGGGTGCGGCGCATTCGATTATAAACGGCTCCTGCGTATGCATCTTGGCGTGCGTTGGTCATGGGTGGATCTATTGATCAGCCCACGCCGATCTTTTAAATTTAACCTACCGCATGCGGGCGCCTGCCCGGATCGGACCGGCCTTCATATCTAGAGCGCAGCTGCCTGCCATGGACTCGCGTCCGCCCAAGACGCAGACGTGCAATCTACACTTTTCTTACTCAATACCGCCGTATGGCAGGGCGAATCAGGTTGCTGTCACTCAAATCTCTACATTTTCATTAACTGGTCCCGGACGCCACATACGGCCGTAGGCGGCACTCTGGAACCTAAAAAATCCCCAGTTAGGTAAGTATCCCACCCGGTCCATTTTATACAACATGTGGAGGTGCTCGCCGCATACTTCGTGCCGGAAAGATGTGAGCCTTTATCTGTCGATAATTGGTACTAAACCGCAACAGATGCAGGGGAGGCGCCAGGTTACAGGCGCCTAGACATGGGCAGCCCCGTATGCCGGAATGCGGGACACCGCGCCTGTTGGGCCACCGGCGCGTCAGCCCGTCGGACATTACCCTCGGGACATGCCTGACCGCATGCTGCCCGGATCCGGGTCATTTGGGCAACCATACGTCTTCGCAAGAGGAATCACCAAACATACAAATTTAAATAACAAGGGCGCTAACATACATCATGCCAGCTACACAGGCCGACTATGACCGGATACAGGCCAAGATTGACGAGGTAGCTGAAGACATAGCACAACTGAACCGTGATATGGATAAGACTAGGGCGCTGTTACGGTCCCGTTAGAGACTCAATATCATTTTGGATGTTTTCTATCTTGTTCTTTATAGACTTTATCTTACGATCATGCTGCTTAAGGTTCTCAGCGGCCTCATGTACGGCGTACATCGCATCTTCCTTCTCACCCTGTAATACTTTACGCTCGTCTTCGGCTTGACGAAGTTCTTCACGTTTGGCTTTCAGCTGGGCATGAAACTGCTTCAACATATCACTCATGACATACAATATCTGCAGAGTTGTTAAAAGGTTACACAATTGATTTCCTGTGCAGATACGGGTGCTGCCGGTTGAGCCACTCCTCCAACCACCATTTTCCCGAACGAATCGTACCAATCCGCCGGCCCAACTTCATTTAGCCCCCGCGTTTACGCGGGAATCGACGTAGTGCAGAGCATAAGTACTAGACATTGTGGTTGTCGTACCCATAATGTCGCCACTGCCCACAACCCCAAACCGATAGGAGACACCTAGGTTGAAGCGTCTGGTGGAGACCCCGCTAGGAGTATGTCTGGCTGCGCGAGTTTGCAGACATACAAGAGGCCGAAGAGGCGCTGCTGGCCGCATTCGAGGACTACAACCACCGCCGAATCCACTCTGCCCTGAAGTACATGACGCCCTCCGAGTTTGCCGGGCAGTATAGGCACGACTCGATGGGCGTCATGCCAGATATAGGAGGCGATAGGGGTGAATAGAATGTCTCGAAAATCGGTCTCCATGTGACTGTTTCGGTTTTTGAAGCTGCCTTGGTAACCGCATACCGCCTCCGCACAGCGGGTTTGGCGCCG
>JAEFDA010000060.1 GCA_016126025.1 Nitrososphaerota archaeon
CCGCAGCGCAGGCGCCGAATGGCGCCTGCCGGGGGCGCACAAACCGGGGCGCCGAAATCCCGCCGGCGGCGAGCCGGTGGGCGGACCCGGGGTGGACGGTGCCGGCCGGAACGGGCCGGGGCCGCCCAATGCTGCCAAGTGCAATTACGCATAAACTCTATGGTAATATAGCCGGGCCGGCATCCCACCCGCATGGCGAACACCAGAAACGAGGCGGAGGCGACTGCCAGGGTCGAGGCCGCCCTCTATGCGGCGGGCAGACCGTTGGGCATGGACGAGCTGGTGCGCGCCTCGGGCACATCCTCCAAGATCAAGACCGCCGAGATACTGGACGGGATAGCGCGGAGGACCCGCAGGGCGTTTACGGCGCTGGAGGTGGCCCGCCTTCCCGACGGCTCGCACGTGCTGCAGCTGAAGCCCGAGTACGCCATGACCGTCCGAAAGTTTGCCGCCAGACCCCTCCTGCCCCGGGCCACCCTCAAGACGCTCTCGTACATAGCATACATGCAGCCGGTCTCCTCCAAGCAGCTGGTGGAGACCCGGGGAAGCGGCGTATACGCGCACATAAAGGAGCTGAGCCGCATGGAGTTCATAACGCACCAAGACGCCGGCCGCCACAAGATATACACCACCACCGAGAAGTTCGGCAAGTACTTTGGGACGCCCGGCGATGCGGAGGACATCAAGAAGCACCTCTTTGCCAAGCTGAAGAAGAGCCCAGGTCCGCAGACCACGCTTTAAATTAGAGGCCAGGGATATCCGCCCCATGCGAAAGACTGTGGAGAACCTGGCGGTAAGCAAGGTTACCGGCGGCAGGCGGCATCCTCTGCGGATTCGGCGCAAGTACGAGATGGACCGCTACCCCAACGAGGCGCTGGCCCGGGACGAACAGGTGACAGTTACACGACGCATCCGGGGGAACCACTCCAAGACGGCCCTCAAGACGGCCGAGTTTGTCAACCTGGCGGCGGCCGGCAAGAAGGTCGTCAGATCAAAGATACTCAAGGTATTGGACAATCCCACCAACAACGACTACAGGCGTCGGGGGGTCATAACTCGCGGCGCCCTCTTGGAGACGGCCGAAGGCGTGTGCCGGGTGGTCTCCAGACCCGGGCAGGACGGGGTCGTGAACGCGGTCCTCACCGAACAGGATAATTAGCGCCCAGAACAACGCCAATGTATTGAAGAGAGTAGCTCTGCTGGGCTGCGGGTATATAGGCACGCAACTGGCCTTGGCGGTGGACTCGGGGCGCATCCCAGCCCGGCTGGAGCGCGTCTACGACGCATCCGAGGAGGCGGCCCGGGTCCTGGTCTCCAAGCTGGACTCCAAGCCGCAGATAACCGAAAATCCGCACCTGCTCTCGTACCCACCGGTGGACATAGTGGCGGAGGCCGCCTCCCAGGGAGCCGTTCGGGAGGTGGCTCTAAGCGTCCTGCAGAACCGGCGGGACCTGATGGTGATGAGTGTGGGGGCCTTCATGGACGAGGCCGTCCGGGAGGTACTCGAGGAGGCCTGCGTGGACTACCAAGCCAGGATATACCTGCCCTCCGGTGCCGCGGGCGGGCTGGACGCCATATCCGCCGCCCGCCGCGAGATAGAACACATCAGCATAACCACCACGAAGAACCCGGCCTCGCTGCGCGGGGCCCCGCACTTTGAGATGGAGGGCATGGACGCGGACTCGATAACCGAGCGCACCATACTGTACAGCGGGGGCGCCGCCGAGGCGGTCAGGAGGTTTCCGGCCAACGCCAACGTTGCCGGGGCCGTATCTATGGCGGCGGGCAGGGAGGCCGAGGTTGTGGTGGTGGCTGACCCGGACACCAAATCCAACACCCACACCATACGGGTCCGGGGTGGCTTCGGCTCCATGGAATTTAAGACCAATAACGTGCCGGAGCCGTCCAATCCACGCACCAGCCGGCTGGCGGCGCTCTCGGCCGTCCGCACCCTGTACAACTACTGCGCAGGCGGCGTCAAGACCGGCAGTTAAACGCCGCTCTAGAGACCAAGCGGCAAAAATCGCCGCCATCTACCACATATTGTCGGTAACCGGCATACCAACACTCCGTTTAAATTCGATATGGGCCCTAATGCCAGATTATGCAGTTGCAGGTGGAGGATATGACCGACCAGATCAGGCGGCTCAAGGAAGAGAAGGATGCCGTCATCTTGGCCCACAACTACCAGGTACCTGAGGTACAGAACGTAGCAGACATTGTAGGGGACTCGCTCAACCTCTCCCGGCAGGCGGCCAAGGTTCCCCAAAAAGTGATAGTCTTCTGCGGAGTGCATTTCATGGCCGAGACGGCGGCCATAATAAGCCCCCAAAAGCGGGTGCTGATACCCGACGTGGAGGCGGGCTGCTCGCTCTCAGACTCAATAACCGTCGAGGAGCTGAGGGAGTGGAAGGCCGAGCATCCCGGGGCCGTGGCGGTGGGGTACGTGAACACCACCGCGGAGATAAAGGCGGAGCTGGACTACTGTTGCACCTCCTCCAACGCCGTCAGCGTGGTGCAGGCCATACCCCCGAACAGGGAGATACTCTTCCTGCCTGACATGTTCTTGGGATCGTACGTGTCCAAGATGACCGGCCGGAAGAACATGCGCATCTGGGCCGGCGAGTGCCACGTTCATGCCGGAATAAGCGCCCAGGACATCGACAAGAAAATAAGATCTATGAAGGATGCCGAGTTCGTAATACACCCCGAGTGTAGTTGCACCACCCCTATGCTGTATGACCTAGCTTCGGGCAGCTACCGCGACAGGCCCGTCTCTGTACTATCTACCGAGGGGATGATGCGCCACGTGGCCCAGTCGGGATCGAAGAGCTTCGTGATAGCGACCGAGACTGGAATACTGTACCGCATGAGGCGACAGAACCCCCAAAAGACGTTCGTGGCCGCCTCCGACAGGGCCGAGTGCCAATACATGAAGATGATCACGCTAGAGAAGGTGTACCGCTCCCTTGCCGAGGGCAGGTACCACGTGACGGTAAAGCCCAACATAGCCGCCAAGGCGCGCAGGGCGATAGACAGGATGCTTGCCATAAGCTGAGTCGGGCGTGCGGCGCACCGGATGGTCCACCATATTCGAGCGCTCTGCCGGCCGCCGGTGGTTTTTGGGGCGCTTCCGGCCAATGACCTACAGAAACTCGTCCACCGTAGTTCAAAGGCATGATATCGAAATCTAATGTTGCACACATGGAGCAGCACGGTGTTTGATTCAGCGCTGTCATGCAAACTTTGCCAGTGCCCGCCCACAGCCATGAAACAAGGAGAAGCGCCTGCGCGTGACCATAACGCAGTGGTGGCATGACGGCGCCGGTGCGTTCAGAAAGGGCGCATCCGATTAGCAATGGCAGACAGCGGCATTCGACTGTTCCACAGAACAGCATAGAAAATCACCCCACAATCTGTTACCCACTTAATCGCATTCTGGACGCGGCCTCGATTCGTCTGGTTTCTGCGCGATATGTTGAATTTTCCATACATATTGCTTAATTTAACGCCAGTAATTCATCATCCCACCATACAGCCGTCTGCACCATTATCATTTGGACATTGCAGTAATTTGCCGGAGTGGTGCGCCGAATGATTGGCAAAGCCACCCAAATTGGACGGCACTTCGCTCAATGCGGAATTTAATACGCATGTCATAATCTAGATTATGTGATAAATTGTATCAAAATTTATGAGTATTCTTCCGCATGTTAGCCGCCCCTAGAGCTTATCATTTCGATGAGTCTGGAAATGTTGCTTTTTGGATATTTCCGCTGTGTGTTCACATGCCCACTAGTGCGACTGGCCACCAGTGGACGCTCTTCCCACTTCGCACCTCACCGCTGCGGTGCTGTACATGCTCCTAAAACCGATGGCATGCTGTGTGATCCGCCGCCTTTTGTTAGGCGGTACCAACGGGGATACCTGCCTCACCGCCGCTCTTGCCCTCATGTCGGGCTGCGGACCCTCCAAACCGCGTCGGCATGCCAACGCCCCCGAGCCGGCGTTCGGATGAGTGGCAGACATGGGCCGGCCACAGCAACCACCGGCACTCCTACATAGGGGCCATGCGCCAAGGTCAGATCCGGAGGGCCGACCGGTTCGTTTTGGCCCACCATTTTGGCTATCTTGGTTTTTAGTGTACTGTTTTATGTGATATATTTTGCTAAATATTTTAAGAATAAGGATATAGTGGCGGGTCCTCCGAAACATGCTGGCGCGGCCAAAGTGCGGCCAAAAAGTTTTAAGAGAATGCGGTGCACGCCGCAACATGTCCAGAAGCATCAAGGTGCTGGTAGCAAAGCTGGGACTGGACGGCCATGATCGCGGCGCCCTGGTGCTGTGCCGGGCGTTCCGGGACGCCGGCATGGAGGTGATATACTCAGGGCTGTTCGCAACCCCCGACAGGGTAGCCCAGATGGCCGAGGACGAGGATGTCGATGCGGTGGCCATGAGTCTGCTGAACGGCGCCCACAACACGCTGTTCCCCAGGGTGGTCTCCAAGATCAAGGAGAAAAACCTAAACGACGTGCTAGTGGTGGGCGGCGGCGTCATACCACAGGCCGACCACAAGGGGCTGATGGAGTCTGGCGTGGACGGAGTCTTCGGACCGGGCACCCCACTATCCAACATAATAGAGCACATAGAGAATGGCGTATCAAAGTTGAGAAAAATATGATGGCTACTCGGTGGAGTCGGGCCACATCATCTTGCGCATGCGGCGGCCCACCTGCTCTATCTGGTGGCTCTCCATCTGCTTGATGTACCGGTCAAAGGAGTTGCGGCCGTTCTTCTTGTAGTCGCTTACCCATTCCTCGTTGAATGTGCCGTTCTGTATCATGTCCAGCACCCTCTTCATGTTGGCCTTGGTCTGGGCATCCATTACCATAGGCCCCCGGGTCAGGCCGCCGTATCTGGCCGTCTCGCTGACGCGGTTCCACATGCCGTTGATGCCGTAGCGCTGGATCATGTCCACTATGAGCTTCAGCTCGTGGAGCACCTCAAAGTAGGCGATCTCGGGCTGGTAGCCGGCCTCCACCAGCGTCTCAAAGGCGTTGGTCACCATGGAGGCCGCTCCGCCGCACAGGTCCGCCTGCTCGCCGAACCAGTCTGTCTCCACCTCCTCTTGGAAGGTGGTCTTGATGAGTCCCGCCCGGGCGCTGCCTATGGCCTTGCCGATTGCCAGGGTGCGGTCCCAAGCGGAACCGGTGTGGTCTTGGTGCACGGCTACTATCGACGGCGTGCCAAAGCCCTGCAGGTACGTCTCGCGCACCTTGGAGCCGGGCCCCTTGGGGGCGACCATTATGATGTCGATGTCTTTGGGGGACTCGATCCACTTCCAGTGGACGGCCGCGGCGTGGGAGAACGAGAGTGCCTTGTTCTCAGCCAGGTGGGGGGCTATGTCGCTCCGGTACACGTCGGCCTGGACCATATCCGGTATCAGGACGTGTATGATATCTGCCCGGCCGCACGCCTCGGCGGTCTCAAGGACCGTGTGGCCGTCGGCCTGGGCCCTAGACCAGCTGGCGCCGCCCTTCTTGAGGCCCACCACCACGTTCAGCCCGGAGTCCTTCATGTTGTTGGCCTGCGCGTCCCCCTGGATGCCGTACCCCAGAACCGCCACGGTCTGGTCCCGTATCGGGTCAAGAGAGATGTCATCGTCTTTCCATGTCTGTGCCATGGCTTGGCCGCCGCAAGGTTACAATATTAACCAATACGGAAGCGCCGGTCGGCACCGTATCGGAGCGGACCGCCGAACACATTCCGCACGGCATACGCCACTGTTCCGCTCCCGGATCCTATGTGTATGCACCCTACGGAAGCCGCTATATAACCAGCCTCCGCACGCGGTATGTTGGTCTCCAGAACCGTCATGATCGGCGGGATAGCCGCCGCGGCCGTCTGCGCCGCGATCGCCGCCTCGTTCGCGCTAAACCCCCAAGAGGCGCCGGAGGATGCGGGGACTCAGCTGTCTGACGCGCCGGCGGCCCCGCCAGAGGTCATCTCCCTGCTTCTGGACAACGGGTACCCGCCACTGGGGGACGAGGATGCCCCCATCACGCTGGTCGAGTTCGGCGACTACCAGTGCCACTTCTGCAACGTCTTCTTCCACAACACAGAGGACGACATCATATCCAACTATGTGGATTCTGGTCTGGTCAAGATGGTCTTCAGGGACTTTACCATAATAGGCCCCGACTCCATAACCGCCGCCCACGGAGCCAGGTGCGCCGAAGAGCAGGGACTCTTCTGGGAGTACCACGATGCGGTATACTCGCGCTGGGACGGCGAGAACACCGGCTGGGCATCCCTGGAGAACCTCCACACGTACGCCGGCGAGGCAGGGCTGGACGTGCAGGCATGGTCCGAATGCATGGATGCGGGCGAGCACTACGACTTGGTGTCGGCCAGCACCCAAGATGCCCGAAGCCTGGGCCTGGGCGGAACGCCGGCCTTCTTTGTCATATCTCCCAGCGGCGTGGTCCTAAAAATACAGGGGGCGCAGCCCTTTGAGGTCTTCGAACGCGTCTTCGAGGAGACGCGTGGGACCTAGAGTCCACACAGCAAACTAACCGGTTTGGCCGGGGCCCGCCGCTTCGCCGTCGCCCGGCATTATACGCACATATGCTCCGCCTCTGGCCGGGTAGCGGCTTCACTGAGAGTACTTCAAACCACCATGGCGCCACACCAACGAACCGCCCGGCATGTCCATGAAACGCCATCTCCGATGGACAAGCCAGCTGGAATCCGGTGTGCCAGTCTGACAGATCGTCAGTATTCAAACCGTCGACGCACCATAAAAACCATATATGGATTGCCGGATGAATAGTCGATGGCAGCGGGCATAGACGACATAGCCATATACATACCACAGCTGTACGTGGACACCAGCGACTTTGCCAAGGCGCGGGACGTGGACATAGACAAGCTTCAGAAGGGCCTCGGCATATACCAGATGGCCATGGTGGACAACAACCAGGATCCCGCCTGCTTGGCTGCCAACGCGGCCCTCAAGATAATGAAGCGCAACGACATCTCCCCCGGAGACGTGGGCCGGCTCTACATATCCACCGAGTCCTCGTTTGACGAGTCCAAGGCCATGAACGCGTACGTAATAGGCATGCTGGAGCAGACATACGGTGACGGCACCTTCGCCCACTGCGGCGGGGTGGAGACGAAGTTCGCCTGCGTGAGCGGTTCGTACGCCCTGTACGACAACGTCAACTGGATCAGGGCCGGGGAGGCGGACGGCAGCTACGCCCTGGTCGTGGTCTCGGACATAGCAAAGTACGACCTGGGGTCCAGCGGCGAGATGACGCAGGGGGCCGGGGCTGTCGCCATGCTGATCAACGACACCCCCAGACTGCTGGCATTCGACCCCCGGGTGACGGCCACCTCCATCCGGGACGAGTACGACTTTTACCGGCCCTTTGGAAAGGACACGCCCATCGTGCACGGGCAGTACTCCAACATACTATACCTGATACAGGTGCGCAAGGCCCTGGAGCTGTACAAGGAGAAGGTTCTGTCCACTGGGCTGATCAAGCTGGCCCCCGACGAGACTATACTGGACCACATAGACTACCTGAACATGCACCTGCCGTACAGCGCCATGGGCCGCAAGGCTCTGGCGTATCTGGTGCGGCACGAGTGGCGCCAGCTCCCCAGATGGCGGGGCATAGTTGAGAGGATGGGCATGAAGGAGCCCCTGCCCGACGATGCCCCAGGGACCATCGAGGCCATGCTGAAGGATCCCGACTTCATCAAGAAGGACAGCGCCTTCAACCGCCGCCTGATGGAGACGCCCGAGTTTATGGACATCTACGAAAAGAAGCTGGCCAGCTCGCTGGTAGCGTCCAGGATGATCGGCAACCTGTACACGGCCTCGCTGTACCTGGGATTCCGGAGTAGTCTGGAGTATGAGCACCGCAAGGGCATAGACCTGGCCGGCAAACGGGTGGGCTTTGGCTCATACGGTAGCGGAAGCAGCGCCATGGTCTTCAGCGGAGTCATACTGGACAGGTACGAGGAGGTGCTCAAAAACATGCACTTCCAGTCCGACATAGAGAAGCGCAGAAAGCTCACCCTGGAAGAGTACGAGATGTTGCACCGGGGCCAGATGCCCATAGGCGAGGCCATACTGCCGGACAGCGAAGGATTCGTACTCTCGGATGTGGACAAGACCAACGGCGAGAGGAGTTACGTCTACAACCCATGAGCGGCAACCCGGTAAAGGACGCCCTCTTCTCCCTGCTGGAGTCAGAACGGTTCGCCGCGATGGCCGCCCGAGGCCGGTACGATCAGATCGCCCGGGAAGCCGTCTCGGAGTGCTCCGGCATGGTGGAGGGCGCGGAGACCCGCGACGCCATTCTGGAGACGCTGGCCACCGGCGTGCTGCATTACATACTCACCAAATCCGGCACGCCCAGCCGGAGAAAGGCCGTATACGGCGGCGTGGAGCTGGACATAGTGATACCCGGAACGCGGGAGCTGGAGAAGAGTCCCGGGTCGGCCCTGGTTATACAGGTCTGCTGCGACTGCGGCCGGATAGCCGAGCGCCTGCACCGTACAGGCATGGTGCAGTCCATACGGGAGAACATCTGGATCCTGACCCAAGACTGCACCGGACCCTTCCACTACACCATATCCGGGGAGGGGTCCACCTTCCCCCAGATGGTGACACGGCTTATCCGGTTTGCCGGAGAGCACCGCCACGACCGTCTGGGAATGGCACCATGACCGGGGTCTGGCACCCCAACACCCAGATGGCCGAGTGGGGTGAGTTCGGCACGATAGTGCGGGGTGAAGGCATGTGGCTGGTGGACTCGGACGGCCACAGAATGCTGGACGCCGTGGCTTCGATGTGGTGCAACGTGTGGGGCCACTCCGAACCGGAGCTGGTCTCGGCGCTGGCCAGGCAGGCTGAGAAGCTCCAGCATGCGCCGCTCTTCAACCTTACGCACCCCCCCGCAGAGAGGCTGGCCGAGCACCTGCTCAGGATGTGTCCTGAGATGGACGGCGTCTTCTACTCGGACAACGGCTCCACTGCCATGGAGGCGGCCTTCAAGATGGCCGTCCAGTACTGGAGCAACCAAGGCGCCGCCGAGAAGGTACGCATAGCCGGACTGGAGGGCGGGTACCACGGCGACACGCTGGGCTCCATGGCTGCTGGGTACTCGGCGGACTTCTTTGGCAGGTACGAGAGCATGATTCCCCAGGGTGTGCGGCTGCGCATACCCCGGCCCGGGGACGGACCCGAGGAGTGGGACGCATGCTTGGGTGAGGCCGCCTCCATACTGGAGAGTGACGAGACGCTGGCGGCCGTGGCCATGGAGAGCGGGGCGCAGGTGGCCGGCGGCGCCCGGATATACCCGCCCCGGTTCCAGAGGGACATGGCGGACCTGTGCCGCAGGAACAGTGTGCTGGCAATATTCGACGAGGTGGCCACCGGCCTTGGAAGGCTGGGCGCCATGGCCGAGTACTCCCGTCAGGGTGCCGCACCGGACATAGTGTCGTACAGCAAGATGCTCACCGGCGGGTACCTGCCCATGGCCGCAACCCTGACCACTGGACGTGTACGGGAGGCGTTTTTGGGTGAGTACGGGGAGAACCGGCACCTCTTCCACGGCCACACGTACACGGGCAACCCGCTGGCGGCGGCGGTGGCATGCCGGAACATGGAGATGTACGGGGAGCGGGGCCTTCTAGAGCACGTGCGCCGCATATCCGGAGAGTTAGGCGGGCTGGTGCGGGCCGCCGAGGACATGGACATGGTATCGGAGGTGCGGCACGAGGCCCTGCTGGCGGGAATACAGTTGGACTGGAAACCGCCGGCCGGCCACTCGGCCAACTACATACTGTACCACATAGGCAGGAAAAACGGCGTGTATCTCCGGACGCTGGGCAGCATCATCCTGGTGGTCCCTCCTCTGGCCATCGGGGAGGACGAGCTGCGCCGGATGGTGTCAGGGGTCCTCGACACCGTCAGGGACGTCGCCCTCCGATAGGGCGGCCTCGCGGCGGCGCCTATACCACATCGCTATCCCCCCGGCAAGCATGGCGCTGAGCAGTATGACGCCGGCCATCTGCAGCTCAAAGTGGTACAGCACGGCCTACAAGTCCCGCGGAGTCGCTTAAAAGATTGCTCGGTCCAAGAGATAGTGCGGGATTGGCCACAATCCGAATCGCAGGGGCAGCTTCGGCCCCTAACCGCGGGACATAGCCAAAAGAGATTATCCGGGCATGCCATATCCTGTAAATGAACGGTTGCGGCGTCCACCGCTGCACAGTGCTCTAGTAGGCCTCATCTGCAAGTCAGAGCACACGTGCATGCGATCGCGGTGCGAGCTATCCGGACGCGGTCCCCGGGTGCCAAGTGTGCTCGCCGTAACGACACAACCCGATGGGCGACGCCGGTCAGCTTGTCGCTATTCGACCGTATCGTAGTAGCCCGATCCAAAGATATATCCGTCGTGCAGAGACAGCCAAGTACGCTTGTTCTCCTCCTCGCCGGTCAGCGGGTTTGTGAACGTATAGTGGGACCACGTACCGGCGCTGTTCTCCAGGTCTGCCAAGATATCCTCGACGGGCCTGTCTGCCTGGGTAAGCGCCACAGATATGTTGCCATTTCGGGCAGGGTTGGCGCCGTGGGCCTCTATCACATAGGTAGACGCGTTGATGACGAACGGGTAAGTATCCATGGGCTCTCCTTCGGAGATGGCATCGATTGCTGCAAACGCGCTATCGGGATCTGCCTGATACGTCAGTATTGCATTTTGGACGATGGCCTGGACCTGGGAGTCGCGGATGTAGTAGCCGGATGCAAATACATACCCGTCATGCAGGTATAGCCATGTGCGTTTGTCTTGGCTGGTGTCCGTGTCGGGGTTTATGAAGATGTAGGTTGTCCAAGCGCCGCCGTTGGCGAGCAACTCTTGCTGAATCTGAGGCCACGTCTTTTCTCCCTCGTGTAGGGACCCGGCCGGCACCTTGCCCACCAAGTGCGGATAGGCTCCGTGGGCGACGGTCTCTGAGGTGTCAAAGTCCATCACGAACGGATAGAGGGCATCCGTGTCCAGGGGCTCCTCCGGGGTGATCATGTCAAATGCAGCATCTCCCTCGTTCCGATATAGGAAGACGGCGCGGTCTACCGCCGACTGGGCCTCGGAGTCTGGGAGGTAGTAGCCCGACGTAAAGATGAGATCGTCGTACAGGTGCAGCCACGAGCGCTTGATCTGTTCTATGCCAGTAGCCGGGTTGATGGTTACCAGCTCCACCCACGCGCTCCCGTCCTCTACCAAATCCGCATAGATGAGTACCTGATCCCTGTCGCCGCTCACCGAAAGCCCGCCCAGTTCGGCCACGTAACCGACCGGGGCGCCGCTGGCCACCACCGTACCCGTTTGGGTAAGGACGGTTGCATAGAGCGAGTCATCTACGCCCGATCCTGCCCCAGCATCGATTGCCTCAAACGAGGCTTCCCCCGTGGACCTGTAGCTGGCCACTGCCAAGTCCACCACTGCCTGCACCCGCGCGTCGGGGAGGTAGTAGCCGGAGGCGAAGATATACCCGTCATACAGCTGCAGGTAGGCGCGCTTGAGCTGGAAGGTGCGCGTGTCGGGGTTTGTGAACACATAGGACGCCCAAGCGTTCCCGTCCGCGGACAGCTCCTCCTGAATCTGGGGCCACGGCCTGTCGGCTTGATGGAGTGACCTAGTCGGCACGGCCCCCAGCAGGTGCGGATAGGCCCCGTGGGCGGCGGTCTCTGAGGTGTCAAAGTCCAGCACGAACGGATAGAGGGCATCCGTGTGAGCGGGCACCTTCGGCGTGATGATGTCAAAGGCTGCCTCGTCGTTGGATTGGTATAGCAGCTGGGCGCCCTCAACCAGGGACTGGATCCGCGAGTCTGGCAGATGGTAACCGGCGCCGAAGATGTATCCATCGTGCATCTCCAGCCACATACGGGTTGTCTGTTGTGTATTGGCATCGGGATTGTGAGAGATGTACGATATCCAAGCGTGTCCATATACCTCCAACTCGCCGATGATCTGCTCGTACGACTTGACAGCAGAGCGGAGGAATGTGTCCGACGCGCCGTCCGCAGGGGCGAATATGGAGGGACCGTCTGCGGAAATAACCCCGATAAAGGCGGCAGACCCCTCTGCTTTGTACCTGTCGACCGCCTCTTCCACCAGCCCCTGAACCTTTGCGTCGTGCAGGTAGTAGCCGGAGCCAAAGATGTATCCATCGTGCTCGTACAGCCATGAACGTTTTTGCTGGATTATGCTAGTGTCCGGGTGTGGGAACATGTGGCTCACCCAGGTGCCGCCGTTTACTGATATGTCACTCAGGATAACGTCCAGCGGCCTGTCCGCTCTGCTGAGAGTATCTTGGAGTACACCCTCCAAGCTGGGATCTACGCCATGGACCACCACCATTCCTGCATCGGCACTTGTGATGAATACGCTGGGGGCGTGCGGGGTCTGCGCGTCCATGGCCTCAAAGGAGGCCTCTCCGTCTGCAGTATACCGGAGTACCGCGTCAGTCACCGCAGACACCGCCCTCGCTTCAATACCGTCAATATCAAACCGGTCCGGAACCGTGAGCGGATCGACGGCGGTACCTACCATGCTTGTGTCTTCGGCCAAGGCGTCTTGGGCATCATATATGGTGGCCACCGCAAGCGGTGCCAGCGGATCCGTCATATCGATTATCTGTATGGCATCGTCCAGATAGCTTGTCACTAGGACATAGGTACGGCCCGATACCGTAACAGTCGCCATGCTGCTCGCGCCCTCAAGTCCATCAAAGCCGTCATCTCCGTCGGCGATGACACCCGCCGGCGAGGCGTTGGCCGGGTCGGTCACGTCTATCACCTGGATGGCGTTGTCCTCGTAGCCCGACGCCAGTACATACGTACTGCCGGATGCGGCAACAACCTCGACGCGGCTTACGGTCTTGAGAGCGTCAAAACCTCCCTCGTCATCTCTGATGATGGTCACGGTTGATGGGGCTCCCAGATCGGTCACGTCGATTATCTGGACATAGCTCTCCATAAAGCTCGTCACCAGGGCGTACGTGCTGCCGGATATTGTAGCAATATCGATATGTGTTGGCCTAGATACGTCGATGACGCCCACCGGCGAGGCGGCAGCCGGGTCGGTCACGTCGATCACCTGGATGGCACTGTCTGAAGTGCTTGCCACTAGGGCGTACGTGTTGTCCTGCGTGTCGACTATCGCTATGCTGATTGCGCTTGCAAGCCCCTCAAAGCCGTCCATCCCATCCCGGAGGGCAGCCACAGGCACGGGTGATGTCGGATCACTCATATCTATCACTTGGACGGCCCCGTCAGACCACGCGGCCACTAGAGCATAGGGGGTTCCAGATGCTGTGATCATCTCTATATCGAACGGGCCTGCAAGCGCCTCAAAGCCGCCCTCGCCGTCCCGAAGGCTGGCAACAGGTACCGGGGCGGTCGGGTCGGTCAC
>JAEFDA010000080.1 GCA_016126025.1 Nitrososphaerota archaeon
GCATACGTTGATCCTGTGTTTAACGGCGCAAGATCTATACGGCACGCGTGACATTTACGCACCAGGGTCAGAAAGAAGCGCGTGAAGAACGTCCCCTCTCTGAGGGTGCTGCGGGAGGCGGCGGTCCGGATAGCCGACAGCGACGGCATGGTCCGCAGCAGGGGCAAGAACCAATGGGCGGTGGCCTCCGAGTCGTCCCCAGGATCCTGGTATGCGGTGACCGAGAAGGGTATCAGGTGCGAGTGCCGGTACCACGCCGAGAGAAGGAGTGCCTGCAAGCACACCACGGCCCCAGTTCCAAACGTTAAAAACATCCGGTGCGGAGGGCAGCCCGTTGACCTTTGAGGCCAAGACCACGGGATCCGACGACCTGAAGGCGGTGGTGGGGGCCATAGCCACACTCTTGGAGGAGGCCACCTTCGCGGCCACCGCCGAGGGCATCACCTTCAAGGGGATGGATCCCTCGCACGTGGCGCTCATAGACGTGTCCTGGCCCAACTCCGCTTTCGCCTCGTACCGGTGCGACTCCGAGGTGAAGTTCGGCGTGCGCATAGACGAGCTCTCCAAGCTGATACGCCGCGCCGCCAAGACCGACGACGTCACGATGGCCATATCCGAGGACAACCAGCTGCAGCTGGGCATAGGGTCCAACAAGCGGTACAAGATGAGACTGATAGAGAGCTCGGCCACCGACACCCCACTCCCCAAGATAGGCTTTGACGCCAGCGTCAAGATGGCCTCCGCGGCGCTGGACAAGGCGCTGGGCGACGTGCAGGCCGTCTCCGAATACGTCACGATATCGGCCGGCACCGAGCAGGTGACCTTCTCGGGCAAGGGCGACATGGGGGAGGGCTCGACGGACGTCTCCGGCGATGACGAGAGCATAAGGGAGCTCACCGCCGACGGGAAGAGCGAGGGGACCTACAGCCTGGAGTATCTGGTGCCGGTGGTGCGGGCCGCCGGCAGCGCGTCCGGCGACATAACCTGCGAGTTCTCCACCGCCAAGCCCCTCAGGGCCGGATTCACCATAGCAGGCATGGGGTACATCCACTTTTACCTGGCCCCGCGCATAGAGTCCTGATGCCCCCCGCTAGGCCCAGGCTGGTGATAAAGTACGGCGGGACGACCATCTCGTCGGCGTCCCGCATACTGTCCGTCTCCGAGTACCTGGCCGGGATGTCCAAGAGGTACGGCCTGGTGGTGGTCTGCTCGGCGGTTGGGAACACCACCGACGACCTGGTGCGGATATCGGAGCTGATGCGGGCCGGGGACCGGGCCGGGGTGTCGGAGCTGGTGCGGAAGGTGGCCGGGCTGCACCACGACATGTCCGGCGAGCTGGTGGCCGACCACACCAAGCTGGAGGAGCTGCGGGGGTCGCTGGACGCCGCCTTCGGGGAGCTGCAGTCGCTGATAGACGGGCTCCTGCTCCTGGGCGAGGAGACGCCCCGCTCCCGGGACTACCTGCTCTCGTTCGGGGAGCGGTTCTCCGTTATGCTGCTGGCCGCCGCGCTGAGGAGGTATGGTGTGGACGCGGTGGGCCTGAGCGGCAGGGAGGCCGGAATCCTGACCGACTCGCGGTTCGGCGGCTCCAAGCCCCTGATGGACACGACCCGGCTCCGGGTCTCCAAGACGCTGGGGGACATGCTGGAGCGGAATGTCGTCCCGGTGGTGGGGGGATACTCGGGGGCCGACCAGCACGACCGCATAACCACCTTCGGCCGGGGGGGATCCGACTACACGGCCACCATCGTGGGATCCTGCATAGGCGCCGAGCAGATATGGCTGATGGGGAATGTGGACGGGATGATGACCGCCGATCCAGATATGGTGCCCGACGCCCGGGTGCTGGAGGAGATCTCGTACGCGGAGGCCGTCGAGATGTCCATGTTCGGGTCCAAGCAGCTGCACTCGCGCACGTTCGAGCCGGTGCTGGACGGGGACACACCGCTCCGCATCCGCAGCTCGTCCAACGTATCCAACGAGGGGACGCTGGTGGTGCCCTCCGGCCGCGCCAAGAATACCATAAAGTGTGTCAGCATGATGCGGGGGAACGGCCTAATCGACATACGCGGGTTTGGCATGGTGGGGGCGCCGGGGACGGCGGCAGGCATATTCGGCACGCTGGCAGAGCGGGGCATAAGCGTGATGATGATATCCCAGAACCCATCCGAGTCCAGCATCACCATAGTGCTGAAGAAGGCGGACCTGTACCGGGCCGCCGACGCCCTGGAGGCCGAGCACCACGGCAGGACCATAAAGAGGCTGGACCTGACGCTGGACGTGGCCATCGTGGCCCTCATAGGGGAGGGGCTGCGGGGCACGGTGGGGACGGCATCCCGGGTCTTTGCGGCCGTGAGCGGCCGGGGCATCAACGTCGCGATGATAACGCAGGGCTCCTCGGAGCTCAATCTGGCCTTCGTGGTGCGCGACGCCGACGCCGAGGCGGCGGTACGGGCGCTGCACAAGGAGTTCGGGCTGGCCGCATGACGGCGCGGGGTTGTCCGGTTTGGCATACCGGGCGTATCGGTACGGCAGGTTCCCCCGGCGTGCCCAAAAACATTCTTAAGTACGGTATAGAATGAGCAAGCCCGATGAACCGCATGCTGTACGCCGCGCTGCTGGGAGTGGTGGCCGGCGGGCTGTTTCTGGCGGCAGGGTCCGAGCAGGCCGCCGCCGACAACAAAAAGTTCCACTTTACCCAGACGGTGGTGTCGTCTTCCTCGCCGGGGATAGGCCACGAGGGGCACCAGCTGGCGATGATACTGCAACCCAACAAGGGCACCATATATGACGGCTCCATGACGTATACGGCCAGCGCCAAGGTGCAGATTGTGGTGTTGCACGAGATCGACGCCGAGGATGCCAAGGGCCAGCCCACTTGGACCGTGGACGGGGAGACAATATACGGCTGGACACTGATCAGCCCGGACACCAAGGCCGGCTCGTTCGAGTATACGGGGGCGGCCCTGGCCCTGCATACGGGGGGCGAGGAATTCGTTGCCACCGTGTCGGTGGACGGCTGGATCCGCGGCAATCCCACCGAGATAACGCTCCAGAATCCCGTCCGGCCGGAGTCTGAGCCGTCGGTGTCACTGGCCCGCGCCAGCGTGCCGGCCACCATTCCGCTCCACGCCGGACTGCAGGACGGCGAGCGGCTGCTGTACATACTGACCGACGCCAGCGACGCGGAGTGGGCCGAGACGGCCTCGGAGCTGCAGGGGTGGCGCGTCGAGGTGGCCGGGCCGCTGGCCAGCGCCCCAGAAGACACCCTCAATACCATGTACGTCTTCACCAACGGGGTTGCCGGCGAGGGGCTGTACGGGTACCAGGACGAGGTGTTCATGTATACGCCCGACCAGGAGGAGTACAACGCCCTCTCCAAAATGATAGAGGTGACTTGGAGGCCGGGCCAGAAGCAGGCCCCGCTGGAGTTCGCCTCAGATGTGCAGGACGCCATAGAGGCGGGCAGGATGACCATGGAGGACGCCGGCATAGTTGTGAACGCGCCCCAGATAGTGTGGCCCGGCGGCCAGATGCAGGTGCGCGACAGCCCAGAGATAACCAACGACATGGAGTATGGCGGGGGCCAGATTACTATGATAGACGAGGAGGAGATGACCGTCACGTTCGTTGCCCATCGGGGATGGGGACCGGACGGCGGCACCATATACTATATCGTGACCGATGCTGTTCCGTCCGACCCCGCCGCGATGATGGGCGTGCCGCACACCCCGTCCACGGCGCCGCTGATCACCAACCCGGCGGCGGTGGACCTCTTCCAGTTCGCCAACGGCCTGAAGAGCACCGGCCCCCTGGGCTTTCAGCCGGGCATAGCCTCGGCGGCCCCCGGAGACGAGGGGTACAGCCCCATGTGGCGCATCTATATCGTGGAGTGGAACGACCCGGCCGACGCACTGCTCTTGGAGACGCGGGCTGACATAGACCACTACAATGGCGAGGAGGCGCTGACCGTCAACATAGCCCGGCCCATGAATTCTGACCATATCGTCAACTGCCCGTTCATAGACCCGTTCCAGTAGGCCAGCCGCCCGAATATTGAAACTACAATGGGCGCCGCATGCGCCCAAAACTTGCCGGCGTCCTGCACGGGAAGTGTTATAATTAATGCATTTTTTACTCGCTGGCGGTCCACCATATCGGTGTCTGGATACCCTGCCAGACATTTGCTGCCTGCGGACGGCTCCATATGACCTAGAATTTACGTGTGCGCCGAGCCCCGTCTAATTCTGGGGGCCTGCCTGCTGCGAAGGGAATGGACATGCGGACGGAAGGGCGCTTCCGGCAGTGAACTGCCAGGAAACGGGGTGTGTATCCGGTTAGCGGTGAAATACTACGGCAAGTTCCTGTCGACATTTCGCGCTGCTTATAACAACGCGCGCCCGACCTGATGGCAATGCAGAAGATTATGCTAATGGGCATTGCGGCACTAGCCGTGCTGGCCCCGGTCGCAATGGCCGAGGAGTCGAGCACGGAGGCGGCATACCGGTCGGTGGCCCAGGCTCAGGAGATGTTCGCGGCAAACGGCACAGACGCTTTCGAGCAGATAAGCGGCTCGAACGTTGATCCATTTGTGTTCGTTTTTGGTACGGACGACTTTGTGATCGTAGCCTCGTCAGACTTTCCGGAGCTGGAGGGCGAGGGAGGATTTTATCCGTCCCAAGCTGGCTACACGCGCGAAAGCCTGCTGGAGCACTTGGGAGAGTGTGACGGTTTGTGGATGCTGTACCATTTCGAACCGGAACCGGGAGTGATCTTGGCGGAGATACTGTGGCTGTCGGAGATGGGCGGCTACGTCTTTGGCTCGGGGTTCTTCTTGCCGGATTTGAACCTGCCCGAGTGGCTACAGGCGTGGTATGACGAGCAGCTGAAGACAATGGTACGACTGCTCAATGTGGCGGCCGGATGCGAGTGCGCGTAGCGCGCCTGGTCACTATTCCAGCTTTTTTATCGTTCATATTCCAAATTGTGAGGGTAGTTTTAGCCCTTAACCACGCGGTCGAGCCGAAAGAGATCTATATCCTGGAATCTACCGCACCACCACATTGCGGCTACGCCGCAATATGGCAAGAGCCAAGATGCCAAAAACATCGTCCGGACGAGGTCCACTTCCGGCGCTGTTTGTACTGTTTGCCGACAGCGCAGCGGCAACAGAGTCGTTCTGGACGGTGCGGTGGCACGGCAGGATTAGGCACCCCCAACATTTGGAATGCGAGCGTTTTGCATTAACCGTTGTCAGACGGTGCAGTCCTCCGAGCGCATCCGTCCGGGCGGCGCATCGCCCCGACGGCCCCCGCGACATAATCTGTAATTCGAAGTCGTGCGGTCCCCATCCGCGCCGACGCGCCACCGCAGGGATGTGACGGATCTGGTAACACGGCTGCTGGGAGCACAACCGAATTTCCGCGCGTATATGTTGCAGATTTTGCTGCATTGTGGTCATGCGGTCAGAATCCAAC
This sequence comes from Nitrososphaerota archaeon, assembly GCA_016126025.1. Classification (GTDB taxonomy): domain Archaea; phylum Thermoproteota; class Nitrososphaeria; order Nitrososphaerales; family Nitrosopumilaceae; genus VYCS01. The sequence goes on from JAEFDA010000080.1 coordinate 5,478, forward strand.
ATGGCCATGCGGCATATGGCACGCCACCGGGGATTTTGGCAAGCCATAAATTATCCGGCGGCTTGCACGTCCCGATGTCCGGCAGGCTGTATATCGTGGGCGTGGGGCCCGGCCACCACGACCACATGACGTATAGGGCCCGGGAGGCCATCGCCGAGAGCGACACCATAGTGGGGTACACCACGTACGTGAACCTGGTGGAGGACCTCATACAGGGCAAGGACGTGTACAGCTACGCCATGACGCAGGAGGTGGAGCGGGCGCGCCAGTGCATAGACCTGGCCGAGTCGGGCCGAACCGTCTCGCTGGTCTCCAGCGGGGATCCGGGCATATACGGGATGGCCGGACTCATATACGAGATGCTGGCCGAGTCGGGCTGGGACACCAAGACGGGCTTGCCGGTGGAGATAATCCCCGGAGTCTCGGCGCTCAACTCGTGCTCGGCCATAGTGGGCTCGCCCCTCATGACCGACTTTGCCGTGCTGAGCATGAGCGACCTGCTGGTCCCCTGGGATATCATAGAGAAGCGGGTGGAGGCGGCCGCCGCCGGGGACTTTGTGATAGTGGTGTACAACCCGGCCAGCAAGAGGCGGATACGCCAGCTACATGATGCCCGGAGCATCATACTCAAGTATCGCTCCCCCAAGACCCCCGTCGCCATCATAAAGGGCGCATACCGGAACTCCCAGACGGTGGTCCTCACCACTCTGGAGGGGCTGCCCGACCACGCCGACAAGCTGGGAATGATAAGCACCGTAATAATAGGGAACTCCTCCACGTACACGTACGGGGACCTGATGATAAACCCGCGGGGCTACCACTCAAAGTACGACATATCCTAGACGCTGCGTCGTATGGTGTCGGCCAGCTCCTCGTCCAGCGCTATGGTATCGCGCACCGGCCCCACTATCCCGGCCACCTCGGCGCCCACCATCCTCTTTAGGTCGGCGGGGTGGAGCCCCCCTTTGGCAAAGTCCCGCTCCACCTCATCATACCCATAGTATGTGGCGTCGCCGCCGAACCTCTCGGGGCGCTCCACGGTAATGCGGTCCTTTTCGTGGAATACTATCTGGCGGCACATCTCCAGTACGGGGTTCTGCGACACGCTGCCGGCCTCACACCAGGCTCTGGATATCTTTTTTTTGATCTGCTCGTCGGCGTCGTGCATCAGTATCCCCGAGTTGGGGTCGGACTTGCTCATCTTGGTCCCCGATTCTGTGGGGGCCGAGAGCCCCGGCAGCAGGGAGTGGTGTATGGCGACGGGCACCTTCCAGCCCATCTTGGGGAATATCTCCCGGACCAGCATGTGTATCTTGCGCTGATCCATTCCCGAATGCACTATGTCCAGGTCCAGCGAGTGTATGTCGGCGGCCTGCATGGGCGGGTACAGGAGCTTGGCCAGGTCCAGCGAGTCGGTCTCGGAGCGACCCATTATGGTGAGGGACCTCTTGGTGCGGGCCAGGGACATGTGCTTGGCGAACCGCACGAACTCCTCCCAGTATGTGGGGCTCTGCGCGTACAGGTCCGAGCCCAGCACGATGCGGGCCTCCGGGCAGACGGCGCCGAACGCCCGGCGGTAGTATCCGGCCACCTTGGATATGGTCTCCCAGTCGCCCCCCAGCTTGTCGTTTATGACGGTGTGCCAGTCGGCCAGGAATATGGTGCACCGGACGCCGGCCCGGGCCATGTCGTTCACCTTGAAGCCGGTGCTGATCAGGCTGCCCAGGTGCAGGAACCCCGATATCTCCAGCCCTATGTAGTGGTTCGGGGAGTCGTTCGTCTCAAAGAGGCCGCGGAGCTCCTCCTCGGTGACGGCCTCCTCGGTGGGGGGCTTCATGATCAGGGAGACCTTCTCGTCGGCGTCCATCGGAGGGGCGCCGCCCCACAAAAGCCTATAAACGCTTGCGGGGCCGGGTGCTCAGGTACAGGGCGTGCCCGCTGATTATGAAGGCCGCCAGGAATATCTTGGTGGCAAATACCAGGTTCCAGGGGGCGTTCGGATCCGGATACGCTATCGACAGCCGGTCTATGTCCGGGGTGGCGCCGCCGGCCATGCCCGCCGTTATGGCCGCGTTGAGCACGGTAAAGTTGTAGAGCACCTCGTACAGCGATATTATCACAAAGCCCAGCAGCATCAGCTGCAGCAGGGCCATCCGGCGCCCGGGTATCTTGCCGGCCACCGTCCTCTTCCAGCCTATGCGGGAGACGCAGTACCACCCTATTATGCTGGAGAAGAAGAGCCAGCTGGAGAGGCGCGCAAAGTTCTCGAAGGGGATGGCGGTGTTGTGGACGACCTCGCCCATGACGTACGTGCCGTTCTCCAGCCATTCGGCGGTGGTGGCCCAGATCCCGAACGCGGTTATCCCCACCATGATGGCGGCGCTGGTATAGAATATGTACAGGAATACCCTGTAGGAGCCGTCGGTCTTCTCCAGGTGCTCTGCCACGCCCCCGCGCCGCGCGATTTCAGTATAAAGGTGGCGGGGGGACGGGAACTGCGGGTTGGTGCGCCGGACCATTCCGGGCGGGCCCGCGGGCGCCGAAAGGGGCCACAGATGTATCGGCCTGAACGCCGCCCCCGCATGCGGTGGACCCCCGCGGCCCTCGGGCGGGCAGCGGCCCCACTCAGGCGTGGGCCGTACAGGATCCGGACCGTACGCCGAACCGGGCCCGAACGAGGGCCCGGATGCCGCCGACCGGCGGCGCGACGGCGCAGAGCCGTCATGCGGCGCCGGGCATACGCGCCGCAGGCCATGCGGCAAGTGTACTAGGCACTGGGCATATCCGTACCTGCCGGACGATACCGCCCCGGCGTGGCCGGTGCATACCCGACAATCACATCAGTAGCCGGAGCGCTGCCGCTCCTTGTTGACGGCGTTCTTGCGGGTGTACTCCTCCAGTATGTCGTCGGGGGTCATGCCCAGCTCCATGGACGCCTGTATCACGAAATGCCATATGTCTATGAGCTCCTCGCGGGCATCCTCCGACGGGAGCGGGCGGGCGCTCTTCCACCACTTCCAGTTGGTCAGCCGCTGCAGCTCGACGGCCTCGTGTATGATGGCCGTGCACAGCGCCGAGATCCGCCCTTCTGTATCAGATGGGTACCTGCCCGGTGGCATGATCCCGGCCAGCTCGCGCTGCATCCGGAATATCTCCTCCAGCCGGTCCACGGCGGGCGCGCCGGAACCCTCCCGTAATAGTGTTGGTGCGGGTGGCTCCCTGTATTGTGACAGAACCGCGCCCGCTCCCCTTGTACGCCGCCCGCCTATGGATGCCAACCTCCCTCAAGCCGGGGTCATCAGCCCTTATGGTTTCATGCGCCGTCTTGTCATGGAACACTCTGGGAGAGTTTGGCGGTTGCCCATGCCGGGCGACCGGCGCAGCCGCTCTCGTAGTGCGTGAAAGGTCCTTCAGGCTGTTGTGCAGGCCCAATTTCGAGCCGATATACGAAACAAGTAAATACTATACGGTATGATACACGCCAATATGAACACAAACATAGTTTTAGCCGCCGTAGCCGCGTGCGTTGCAAGCCTTGCAACGGGTGCGGCGCATGCCGAGATACCTGATGAGGTTGTGGTAGGCGGCATATTCGACATCACGGGCAGCTGGGCCGCCGAGGGCGAAGCTAGCAAGAACGCGGCGGTGCAGGCTGTCGCCGACTTTAACGACTACTTGGACGGAATAGGCGCCGACTGGCGCATGACCATGAAGGTGGAAGACGCTCAGGCTCAAGGGAGTGTGGCGTTTGACAAGATTACAGCGCTCCGCGGGACCGGCGTCAACTTGATGCTGGGCATGGGGTTCAGCTCGCACATCACCGTGGCTGCAAGCTACATAGAGCAAAACAACATACTGGTAATATCGCATGCTTCCCAAGCGTTAAACTTGGCCACGGATGACTCCGTATTCCGGCTTGTGCCCAACGACGGCAACCAGGCGTTCGCCATAGACGCCATGCTGGATGACGCAAACATAGAGGTGCTGGTGCTCGTCACCCGCGCCGACGCGTGGGGGGACGGCCTACGCAACTCCATGACCGAAATGTTCAACGGGACTGTGGTGGAGGGCATCCGCTACGACGTCCCCGCAAAAGACCTTTCAGCAGAGGTGGGAGTGCTGGACCAGCAAGTGGGCGAGCTTATCGACCAGTATGGGGCCGACAAGATTGGCGTCCTGTTCGTGGGCGTCGACGAGTTCCTGCTGATGATAGAGCAGATGGCATTCTACGAGAACGTGAAGGATGTGCGGTGGTTCGGAAGCAATACCCAAGGACAGAACGCGGAGTTGACTCAGAATGAGAGTGCCTTGGAGTTCGTCGAGGCGACCATGTTTACAGCCACCCGGCAGCAGCTTGGTATGACCAACCACATCACTACGCACGTAGACACGTTCATGGACGACATGTACGGATACGACCCCACTACATACACCTATGCGGCGTACGATTCTGTGTGGCTGCTGGGAACCGCAATACTACAGGCCGGCTCCACGGATGCCGACACGCTGACGGCCGCCATACCCTTGGTGGCCCAGCACATGATCGGCGCCGCCGGGCAACTCTTGCTGACCGAACACGGAGACTTGGTCCCTGCCGCGTATGATATACGGCAGATCCGGGACGGGGAATGGACGGACATCGCCGTATACGACCCCGCAACGCGGTCCATAGTGCGCTAGATATTTTTTTAATCGCCTGAGACGGGGTCCCTTCCACAAGAACAGTGGATGATCTAAATGCCTCAGATCCGGGCCGCAACCATGGACACCAAGCCCAGGACGCTGAGGGGATGGGTATTGCATACGGGGGCTCCCGACTTCGATGCCGCCCGATCCGCAGCGCGAGCGGGACAGGCCCTGCATCAGGCGGCATGCGGGACGGGGGGCGGCGGAACCGGGATCCTCGAGGCAGTAATACCATGGGCATCCTCATTCCGGCGTGGTTCGGCGCCCGTCCCCTCGCATGGCCGGCCCCGCGCCCGCCCCGGACAGCCGGTGGTCCATTTCACATATGGGCGGATACGGAGTGCGCGCTACCCGCATACCATGGAGCGGTACTCCCGTACGCGCCCCTCCACCGTACCGTCGGGGGGTTCGGTCAGCCCCGCCGTCCCCGCCCGCTCCACGGCGAACGAGCCCATCACGTTCCCGTACATGCAGGCGCGCCTCAGGGAGGGCAGGTCAGTTCGGCCGTCCGACGCCAAATGTCCCATCATCGCCCCGGCGAACGCGTCGCCGGCCCCGGTGGGGTCTGCCACCGCGTCCAGCGGGTAGGCGGGCAGCGGGAACGCTTGGCCGCCGCTGAAGAGGATGGACCCGTGCTCGCCCTTCTTTATGATCACATGTCTGGCGCCCCACTCGGATATGTCCCGGGCGCACCGCACCAAATTGTACACGCCGGTCAGCTCCCTGGCCTCGGTGTCGTTGATTATTACGGCGTCCACCGAGCCCAGAACCCGCACCACGTCGTCCCGCTTGTTTTGTATCCAGTGGCCGATGGTGTCGCACATCACAAATTCGGGGCCGTCGAACTGCTCCAGGACGCGCAGCTGCTGGACGGGATCCTCGTTGGCCAGGTAGACAAACTCCGAGCCCCTGTACCCCTCCGGGACGCGGGGCGCGTACCCCTCCGGGACGTTGGGCTCCACCCTGATGTCCTCCCTGGTCTGGAAGTCGTCCAGGTACCTGGCCTCGTACCGGAAGGTCATGCCGTCCATTCCCCCCAGCCCCCCGGTGTCCATCATGCCGTCCAGCATTCTGACGTGCGACTCGGGCAGGTCCCCTCCCCCCCGGGCCACCAGGTTGGGCCTGGTGAAGCGGCTGGCCGAGATCGCCGCGTATACGGAGGAGCCCCCCAGACCGTCTGTGTACGTGCCCGCGGGGGTGTGTATGGTGTCCAGCACCACGGACCCGAATACGGTGAGCATATCCGGCCGCTCCCCGGCGCCGCTCTATAAACCACACCGCCCGCTAGCCCACGCCGCAGGTCTCGCACCGCTCGAAGGTGTCGCCCTCCAGATGGTCGAAGTGCGCCCCGCACTCGCGGCAGGTGTGGTGCATGTCGTAGTAGCCGTCCGGCTCCACGTCCCCCACGCGCCTGGACTCCAGAAGGCCGCTCCCGCATACGATGCAGCGGCATCCGCACTCCATGGCATGCCGCCCTGAAATGCTATAATTATGCGTGCCGCATACATATGCCATGGGAGAGGAGGAGCGTATCATCCCCCTGGAGATCGACGACCACTACCGCATGTACGGCAAGGAGCCCTGGGAGGTCAGCTATACCACAAAGTGCACCCAGTGCGGTTCCCGGATAGACGAGTGGGGCTTCTGCTCGTGCGGATCCTGCGGCGAGTGAGCGGGCCCGGCAGCGGCCGCCACCATCACTATGGAGGGCACCGGAAACTCGTGTATCACGCTGGAGCCCACCAGCGTTATTACGCCGGGGTGCGGCGGCCTCATGTTCACCCAGGCGTGCGTGCCGTTGTTGTGGTACTCGTGGTACCAGACCCCCTCGCCGTCCAGGTACGCCCGGTAGGGGTCCCCCAGCATTTGGAGGGGTATTATGGCGGTGACCATCTCGCCGCCCCGCTCCACGGCAAAGTCGATGCTCATCGAGGCCTGGTTCAGCGTCACGGGGCCCACGGTGTCGTGGCTCCGCACGGCGACCACGAAGGTGTGGTCCCCCCACACTATGTCGTACTGCCAGAGCGGCTCGCCCAGCGTGAACTCCAGCCTCATCTGGCAGCCGTGGCACCGGATGCTCTCCCCTCCCAGGTGTATGGGGAGGTGGTTGGCGTATACGGTGTCTATCTCCTCGGGAAAGATAAAGCGCGTGGCATCCGGGTACAGAAAGTCCCACACCCACATGTTTTCCTCCTGGACCAAGACCCCCATCACCACGTACCGGACGGTGACCTCCGACTCGGAGGGTCCTATGGATATGGTGTGGTTCTCCATCGTGTATGGTATGTGGTTGCCCTCCATATCCCGGACGGTGAGGCCGGTCACGTTCCCCCGGACCAGCGGCAGCCATGCAGCCTCCTCGGAGCCCCGCACCGTGTGCACCACGCCCGCGTCGCTTCCCGCCTCCACGCTCACATCCAGGCTCTCCTGGAAGGCCGCCGTCTGCGCCATGGCCGCCGGCACGGCGAACAGCAGTATGAGCGACGCGGCGGCCGAATATATCATATCATTCGACGGTGACCTGAAGCAGGCGGGCCTCCTCCAGAGGGCAGTCGTTGGCGTCCCGCCGCAGGTTCACTATCCTGTCGGCCACGTCCATGCCGCCGGTCACCTCGCCGAACACCGTGTACTGCCTGTCCAAGAAGGGGCTGTCGGTGGTGACTATGAAGAACTGCGAGCCGGCGCTGTCCGGGTCTGCCGCCCTGGCCATGGAGACTATCCCCCTCTTGTGCGACCTGGAGTTGAACTCGGCCTTTATGGTGTAGCCGGGCCCGCCCTGGCCCCAGGTTCTCTTGTCCGAGCCCTTGGTGTTGGGATCCCCGCCCTGTATCATGAATCCGGGTATGACCCGGTGGAATAGCGTGCCGTCGTAGAGCCCGCGCCTGGCCAGGCTCTCAAAGTTCCGGGCCGTCTCGGGGGCCAGCTCCGGCAGGAGGCGGAACGTTATGGTTCCCAGATTGGTTTTGATGGTGGCCGTGCCCAACGGACCGGGTGGAGCGCGCCGCCAATAAATAGTGTTGGCTGCCATTCCACGAAGGCATAACCCACAGATTCATACAGTTTTAAATAGTCCGCCGCGGCCACACAGGGCATGAGCAATCCGCAGAGCCGTGACGTCAAGGAGGCCATAATGAGGTGCATCAGCGAGGATGGGATGACCGACAAGCAGCAGATATACTC
>JAEFDA010000019.1 GCA_016126025.1 Nitrososphaerota archaeon
CAGCATGGCCAACATGTTCTTTGGCGCCACCTCCTTCGACCAGGACATCGGAGGCTGGGACACCTCCTTGGTGAGGGACATGTCCGGGATGTTCGCCGGCTTCTCCCCGCTCTTTGACGCCACCTCCTTCGACCAGGACATATCATCCTGGGACACCTCCTCGGTTAGGGACATGTCCAGGATGTTCTTTGGTGCCAAGAGCTTCGACCGGGACATCGGAGGCTGGGACACCTCCTTGGTGAGGGACATGTCCGGGATGTTCGCCCAGGCCTCCTCCTTCGACCAACCCCTCGACTCCTGGAACGTCTCCTCGGTGACGGACATGTCCAGCATGTTCCACGGCGCCGCCTCCTTCGACCAGGACATATCATCCTGGGATGTCTCCTCGGTGACCACTACACATAGCATGTTCTTCAACGCCACCTCCTTCGACCAGGACATATCATCCTGGGACGTCTCTTCGGTGACGGACATGACGGCCATGTTGTGGGGCACTGCCTCCTTCAACCAGCCCCTGAACTCATGGAACGTCTCCTCGGTGACCGAGATATACGGCATGCTTGCCGGCGCCGCCTCCTTCGACCAGCCCCTCGGCTCCTGGGACGTATCCTCGGTGACGGACATGTTTGGCATGTTCTTTGGCGCCTCCTCCTTCGACCAGGACATATCATCCTGGGACGTCTCTTCGGTGACCGACATGGGCAGCATGTTCCGGAACGCCACCTCCTTCAACCAGCCCCTCGACACCTGGGACGTCTCTTCGGTGACCGACATGGGCGGCATGTTCGAGGGCGCCGCCGCCTTCAACCAGCCCCTCGACGCCTGGGACACCTCCTCGGTGACCTACATGGGCCACATGTTCGAGGGCGCCACCTCCTTCAACCAGCCCCTCGACGCCTGGGACGTATCCTCGGCCACCTACATGGACGCGATGTTCTGGGGAGCTACCTCCTTCAACCAGCCCCTCGACACCTGGGACGTATCCTCGGTGACCGACATGGACTTGATGTTTGAAAGCGCCACCTCCTTCAACCAGCCCCTCGACACCTGGGATACCTCCTCGGTGACCGGCGCAAACAGCATGTTCTATAACGCCACCTCCTTCAACCAGCCCCTGAACTCCTGGAACGTCTCCTCGGTGACCGACATGAGCCACATGTTCTGGGGCGCTACCGCCTTCGACCAGGACATATCATCCTGGGACGTCTCCAACGTGACCACCATGAGCCACATGTTCTACAACGCCTCCTCCTTCGACCAGGACATCTCCTCCTGGGACGTCTCCTCGGTGACCAACATGACCAGGATGCTCGACTATGCCGCCTCCTTCGACCAGAACCTTGGCGGGTGGTACGTGACCATCGACAGCGCCTCCATTGACAGGGCGGACGTCCCCGGCGCGGTCGGGACCATATCGGCCGCGAACCCCTTCCTGGACGGGCAGAGTCCCACATACCATATAGGGTCGGGCGGCGACTCGGACCGATTTGAGATAACCGGCGGCAACACCATTAGGATGGTTTCGGCGGACTCCGACCGGGCGACATACACGGTCACCATCATCGCTACCGGGGACTCGGTCTTTGGGGACGGCAACAACCGGCGGACCATCCAAGTGACCCTGGCGGGGTAATCTCCGCTACCCCTACGTCCAATCATTCCAGTTCGTGCACAACCATCGCCACTACAGCCTCAACGGCAGGTTCGTGATAACGCTGACCATGGTTTTGGATCGATTCGAGGGCAGGCAAGGATTGATCACGTAGCCGGCCGCGCGCCATACGGTTCTGCTGTCGTGCATTTGGATGCTGCCGACCATCGAAATGCCGGTGGGACGGCGTGCGCGGCCCGATCAGCTACCCCCAACATTCGGAATATGAGCGTGCACCATTACGTCGCGGAATCCGCAAAACGCCCCTAGGCGGCGGCTGGAAATGCGCGAACCGCGGCCGCGCGCCGACCGCCAACGACGCAAAGGCGACAGCCGGCAACCCGAAGCGTTAGCCGCCACCGGCCGGCCGCCGGTAACGCACCCTTCCCTCGCCGAGCGGCACGGCCGTTTTGTAGAACTTTCGGCCCATGCTCCGCGTGCGCGGGGCCGGCTAAAGGGGGTGGCGACAATAGATTGGGAAAAACGGCAGGTCGTCCGTACGACCCGTACCGTCCCTTGCGGGCGGGGAGTTTAGGGCGGCCGGGCGCCCCGAATGTCGGCCCGCAGGGAGGGGGGCCTGACGACCAGTATATAAACAAAAATCGTTACCATTTCGGAGCTATTTGTGGGACAAAATCGGTGCGTGATCTCCTGCCGGGCCTGCCGGGGCGTCAAAATAACAGAAAAAAGAGCGGTTAGCGGGCCGCCATGCTCATGGGGCGCGCATCGGACAGTGTGCTGGTCTTGACGTGCTCGCGCCCTCCGAGGGTACGGGTCTAGGGGGACCCGACACCCAACGGGAGACGGGTTCACCATCTATGCGCTAGGCAACCGTACCAGCGCGTCGGTCCACGCTACATCTTGCCTATCTGTAAGACAGGTGTATCGCATTCTTGGCATGCCCCCTTGGCGGCGGTCCGGCCGTCTGGGGAGCCCCGGTGGCCGGCGCGGAGTAACGGGGATCACCCCACCAAGGTCACCTGGACGGTCCGTCGGTTGTTGCCGTCCTCGAAGACAGAGTCCCCGGTGGCGTAGATGGTAACCGTGTAGACCGTCCGGTCGGCATCCGCCGAGACCATCCTGAGGATGTTGCCGCCGGTTATCTCAAATCTGTCCGAGTCACCGCCCGGCTCTATCAGGTAGGTGGGGTTCTGCCCGTCCAGGAAGGCGTTTTGTGTAGATATGGTCCCGACCATCCCGGGGACGTCCGCCCTGTCGATGGACGCATTGTCTATCGCGACGTACCAGCCGCCCAAGTTTCGGTCGAAGGAGGCGGCAAAGTCGAGCATCCTAGTCATGTTGGTCACCGAGGAGACGTCCCAGGTGTTCAGGGGCTGGTTGAAGGAGCCGGCTCTGAGGAACATCGAGGTCATGTCCGTCACCGATGAGACGTCCCAGCCTCCGATGGGTTGGTTGAAAGAGCGGGCGTGGGAGAACATGCGGGTCATGTCGGTCACCGAGGAGACGTCCCAAGAGTCGAGGGGTTGGTTGAAGGAGGCGGCGCTCTGGAGCATGGCGCCCATGTCGGTCACCGAGGAGACGTCCCAAGAGTCGAGGGGTTGGTTGAAGGAGATGGCGCCATGGAACATGTTAGACATGCTGGTCACCGAGGAGACATCCCAGTTGTTTAGGGGCCGGTTGAAGAAGGGGGTGCCGTAGAACATCGCATACATGTCGGTCACCGAGGAGACATCCCAGTTGTTTAGGGGCTGGTTGAAGGAGGTAGCGGCGAAGAACATGCCGTGCATGTCGGTCACCGAGGAGACGTCCCAGTTGTTTAGGGGCTGGTTGAAGGCGGTGGCAACAGAGAACATGTGGGTCATGTTGGTCACCGAAGAGGTGTCCCAAGAAGAGATGTCGCCGTTGAAGGCGGTGGCGCCCCGGAACATCTGAGACATGTCGGTGACGCGCGAGAGGTCGGGGGCGTCGGTCGCCGCGTAGGCCATGTTGGCGGCGCCAGAGAAGGCCGACCCCATGGTCCTCCATGGCACGTCTCCCCACTGGTCTATCGACACCAGCCTGGCCGCGTCCGGGTGGCCGTCCAGCGAGATGGCTTCGAGGCCGCCGTAGACCGAGACCTCGTAGGTGCCAGGGTTGGCATAGGCATGGGTTGCGATTCCCGAGACGCCGATGCTGACGGCGCCGTCGCCCCAGCTGATGGCCATGCCCGAACCCACCAGAGGGATGGTGATAGTCTGGTTGGCGGCATCGGTCTTCCAGGTGGTGATAAACGGTAGCTGGTCCGGCTGCGCGTGGGCTACCCCGAACTGTCCCGGAAGGGCGGCGTCGCCAACCGCGCCTGCCCCGCCGCCAGCGTGGGCGAAGAGAAAGGCCAGGGCCGCTGCCGTTGCGAGCAGGCCTGGCCGCATGAAGCTGCCCCTGCGCGCGTCCCAAGATTGGCAGGGGCTGCGCGTCCGATGCATGTTGCAACGCATTCTCGCCTGTGTGATAAAGCCTATTGTTCGTGGATCCTCTTGCAAGAACGGGCGGTCGCTCCAAATGTCCCAGATCCGGCCTGCGCACCGCACCGCCGCGGCCGGGCGCCCTGAATGTTGGCCCGCAGGACGGGGGCCCGACGACCGGTATATAAACAAAAATCGTTACTTTTTCAGGAAGATTTTTTGGACATTCAAGGCGCCAAAGAGGCGCTGCTTGCAGCATTCGAGGACTGCAATTACCGCAGAATCCACTCTGCCCTGAAGTACATGACGCCCTCCGAGTTTGCCGAGCAGTATAGGCAGGGCTCGATGGGCGTCATGCCTGATATGGGAGGCGGCAGATGTGAATAGAATGTCACGAAGATCGGTCCCCATGAGCGGAGACTACTCCACGATCCATGAAATTGTTGCGCATTCGTCACATAAAAGGCGGTACTGAGGGTGCGCCGCTAACCGAGTCGGCGCGCCGCGCCTCCGGCCGAGACACGCGCCTCATACGTGGCATTCCCCACACCCCCATGCCGCGGCTACGCCGCAATGTAGCAGCCATGGTACAAGGATGTCCGGTCCGCCCTGCGGACCGGCGTTTACGCGCCCCAAGCCGCTTTTTTACGGGCCACGGCCAGGTCGCTGCCGGTCCTCGGGCATACCCGCTGCTCCCGGGAGCCTTTCCGGCGCCCCCGCATCGCCCTCCGGGACTGGGTGCGCTGCCGCCAAGCCATCGTTTTGGAACCAAAAATGAACGATATATCGTTTAGGTCCCACCCGGTCCACCATGTTTTGCTTATAGCCGTGGGCGTGGAGGGACGCGCGATGTCCGACCTATTCTTGGATATAGAGACGGTACCCGACATGGGGGCAGCCGAGTACGCGGAGGCCGCCCGTCGCATAAAGGAGGGGGATCTGGGCCCCGGATTACCCGATAGCGATCTGTACTGGAGGTGCGCCAAGGGGGCCCTCAAATACACCCAAGGCAGGGTCGCCCTCATAACGTACCAGATAGACCGGGCCCCCACCCGGAGGCTGTGCGAGTGGGAGGACGGCGAAGAGGCCATACTCAGGAGGCTGTACATGGTACTGCAGGACCTGCAGAGGAACCGTGGAGACGACCCCCTGCGCATAATAGGCCACAACATACTGGGCTTTGACATCCACTTCCTGTACAACCGGATGAGGATGCTCGGCATAGCCGAGGAGAAGTGGCTGCACCACTGGGTGATAAACGGTCCCATGGCGGTGGACTTTCTGCAGATACACCTTCCCCTGAACGGAATGTCCGCCATGGGCCTCAAGCACGACGTTCTGGCCCACGCGTACGGCCTGCCCACCAAGGATGCCTCCGGCGGTGGCGAGATAGAGCACTACTTCCGGGGCGAGTACGACAAGATCCTGGAGTACTCCCGCAACGAGTTCGTGTACCCCGAGATGTTCCGGCGGATTGTGGAGAACGGGATGGTCTCCGGCGAGGGGCTGGCCGAGTCCATACGGTGGTACAAGCGGACCCACCCCGACGGCGACGTTTCCGGCGGCCGGGGCGGCGCCTAGGCAGCCTTCAGGTCCGAGACTGCCTTGGCGGCGCTGCGCCGCACCTCCTCGTTCTCGTCGTCGAGCAGTTCGGCAACGCGGTCGGCGGCGGCCGCATACCCCAGATATCCCAGAGCCCCCAGGGCGCAGCTGCGCACCGCGGCGCGTCCGTCGTCCAGCAGCGGGAGTATGCGGGGCGCCGAGGCCGAGTCCCCCCGGTTGGCCAGCACCAAGGCGCAGAATGCCCGCACGTTGTGGGACTGGCTGGCCAGGTGCCGCTCCAGCACGGGGGCTATGTCGCCGCGGTTCAGCACCAAGGAACAGAACGCCTCGCCGCGGATGCGGATGTCCTCGTCGTCCAGCATGGACACGGCGTACTGCACGGACGCGGTGTCCGGTGACAGTGCGGCATCGGCCAAGCGTCTCATCTTGCCGGGATCCGGATCCCCACCCTTCATGCCGGTGGTCCGGACCCGCCTCCCAAAAAGATATCGCCGGCGGTGAACCGTCAAGAACCGGGGGCATCCCAGGCGCGTGCCGCAGTATGGCCATGCCGGGCGCGTGCCGTCAACCGTGGGCGCGATCTGGCGCGGCGCGCACAAGCACACCGACCGGCGCCCGCCTAGACTGCACCGGATCCGCGTCTCCATCCCTTGGCAGCCCGAATTCCCGAACGAATGGTGCTCTAACTTTAAATTGGAACCCCACATCGGTTTCTGCAATGTCGACAGAAGCACGCGATACCATCTTTATCGGCAAGAAGCCGCTGATGGCGTATGTTACATCCACGCTCATCCAGCTGACCAACTTGCCGTCGGTGAATATCAAGGCCCGGGGCATGAGCATCGGTCGAGCCGTTGATGTGGCTCAGATCATCTCACGCAAGACCGAGAACGCAGGCTACTCCATAGGAGATATCAAGATAGGTTCCGAGTCACTCGAATCCAACGACGGAAAGGCACGGAACGTGTCCACCATCGAGATCGAAGTAAAGAAGAACGCAGAGTAAACATCATCTCTGCCTTTTGTTTCTATTTAGATGCGAGCCGCTCCGCTAGGCCGCGCACCCCTGGCAGGCCGACCAGTTCGTTGAACTGCTCAAAGGAGAGCATCGAGGGGCTGGTCGTGGTGCCGTTCCGGTGGAGATCCTTGAGCGTGGAGAGGGCCGCGGCAGCCGAAGCATACAGTACCGAGAGCGGGTACAGCACCAGGGTGAACCCCATAGAGTGCAATGACTCGGCCGGCTGTATTGGCGTGGCGCCGCCCTCGATCATGTTGGCTACCAGCGGGGCGTCAATGTCCTTGCCGATGCGCCTCATCTCCTCTATGGTGCGGGGAGCCTCCACAAATATTGCGTCCGCCCCCGTCCTGTGGTTGTCCTGGCCCCGCTGTATGGCGGCATCCAGTCCCTCGGTGGCCCGGGCGTCGGTGCGGGCGACCACCACAAAGTCCCTGCTCTGGCGCGCGTCCAGCGCCGCCCCCAGCTTCTCTGTATACTCTGCTTGGGGCAGAACCTCCTTGCCCTCCATGTGCCCGCACCGCTTGGGCCACCGCTGATCCTCCAAGAATATGCCCCCCGCGCCGGCCTCCTCCAGCTGGCGCACCAAGCGGTGCACGTTCAGCGCCCCGCCGTATCCGGTGTCCGCGTCCACTATAACAGGAACCGACACCGCCGAGCATATGCGGCGGGCGTTGTCGACGGTCTCGGCGGCTCCCACGAACCCGTAGTCAGGCATGCCGAGGAGCGTGGCCGAGGTGCCGTATCCGGTCTGGAACATCGCCCCAAACCCCACAGACTGCACCATTCGGGCCCCCAGTGCATCGTACACGCCGGGAACCACCATCGGCCGGCGGTCCCGTATGTCGTCGGCTAGCGTCACGGCAGCCGTACGGATGTGAATTATTTATCGATTTGGAATGGCCGGGCGCCTGAGCACCAGCCCGGCTGCCGGACAAGGACGCGCCGCCCGGACGCACACGTTTGGTCCCAGCACGGGTACCTACGGCTTTCACGGCCCGTTTGGCATGATCCGCATGGGTGGACGCGGCGTATGGGCGGATCATGACCGGCTTGTCTGCCAGGACTGCCCGCTACATGCCATTCCCAAATGTTCCCGGATACCAAGCTGATCATAAATGTATACGTCCATACGCAACACAGACATATAAAGCCCGCCTAAATATAAAGAAGGGCAGGACGGCATGGTAAACAAGGGGTTTCCTACCTTCGGGACTACTCAGGACGGCGCCCACGTGTCCACGCTGAAAAACTACAACATACCCGAGTACATACTGAAGAGGGTCGCTGCCGAGTGCGACTCGGACCTACTGGAGAAGGGCAGGATGGACGACAGGCTGCAGAGCATGAACGAGGATGCCCTCAAGATGCTGTACAGCGTCTTCGTGGACTGCAATGACGACGGGGACGGCTTATTCAGCCACTACCGGTTCTTCGCGTACGTCTCCAGCGCCTTCCACAAGTGCGAGATACTCATGAACGACTCTGTCCCCGGCGAGTCCGGAAAGAACCACGTATTCCCGGTGACCGTAAAGAGCAAGGGGGTGTACGTGGCCGTGGCGCAGAACAAGGCGTCGGGCAGCCCCGTATCCAAGAAGGACGTCTCCCGCTTCTACGAGACGGTCGAGGACGTAAAGCTCGGCGAGCACGGTACCATGATATCCGAGGCCATCTACGGCTCCTCGGTGGGCGTGAAGGCCGACGCCGCCAAGGAGCTGAGCGCCCTCAGCGGGAAGCGCCCCAAGGACGAGGAGAACCGCATCGACTTCAGGGTGGTGAACTTTGACAACAATATCTACGTGCAGATACCAATCTAGGCCAAGTCTGTCGTATCTATGACTAGGAAGGCAGGGGAGCGGTCGTCCCTCTTGTGGTCTAGGCCATACCCCACAAACCGCAGATCCGAATAGTGGTGGCGGGTCCAGACGTCGTGGACGGCGGGAACATACCTGGGATGTCCCTTCTGTCTGAGGATCTCGTGCGCCAGCACATGGGAGACGGCCGCGCAGTTTCTCTCGGCCATGAATGGCACGCTGGGAGCGTCCGGCCCTTCTGGGGGCCGCTGCCACCACACCATGCCAAAGTTCTCGGCGTGGTATCCCTCGCAGGTGCAGTCTGTCCACAGAGGCCTAAAGTATGCCAGGTAGAAGTGGTAGACGTCGCTCCCCCGATCCCGGTGGTCCTCCACAAGGGTATGGACGTCGGGCCTTTGCAGGATGCTCCGCCGGCCCGATACCATCATGTCGCAGAGTACCTCAAAGCGGACGCCGAACACCTCCCGTATCCAGTACCCGAAGAACGAGGACATGTCTTGGACGTACTCGAACTCCTCCCGGCGGTCTGGTACCTCGGAGTCCCTTATCAAAAAAATGAAGTGAAGCTTCTTCAAGGTCAGGACTGGCCCTCGATGCCCATCAGGGTGAGGGTGGAGCGGATCCTCTCTATCTTTCTGATCTTCCAGGTTATGGTCTCCCGCAGCTTCTCTATGGTATCGGACTCGATCTTGGCCAGTATGTCGTACGCCCCGAACGTGCCGTGGACCTCCTTGAGGCCGTCTATGCCGCGCAGCTGCTGTATTATGGACTGCTCCGAGCCCAGTTCGCAGTTTATCAAAACAAAGGCCGTCGCCATACGGAGGGGCGGATCCGCTTCATATATCAACCGTGCGGGCGGGGGCCTACGGGCGCCCTCAGCGGGACATGAGCAGTATCCGGTTCCATATGGGCTCCGGCACGGGCATCACGGAGAGGCGCCCTATGCGGAGCAGCTCCCAGCTGGAGAACTCCTCCTGCCGCTTCATCTGTTCTAGGGTGACCGGCTTGGCGAACGTGCTCCTGTACTCAACATCCACCACCACGAACCTCTCGTTGTCCTCCTCGGGGTTGGGATAGGGTTCGGAGACCACCTCCATCGTGCCCACCGCCTGCCTCTCGGTGCCGGTGTGGTAATACAGCACCAGATCCCCGGGCCTCATCTCCCGCATGTGCTTGAGAGCCAGGTTGTTGTGCACGCCGTCCCACATAGTCCGACCGTCCCGTTCCAAGCTGGAGAGTGGATACCCCCGGGGGCCTCCCGGCTCCTGTTTGGCAAGCCAGTATTTCACAGGCAGGAGGGCGCCGAGCCGTTCCATAAAGGTTGCGCGCCCTTCCGGGTGGCCGTCCTTTTTCATAAAATAGAGAAAAAGAGGGGTTTAACCTCTGCCCATTGCAGCGTACTTGCCGGAGCGCGCCCTTACGAAGAAGGCCGCAGCGATGCCGCCAAACACGGCCCCCGCAATGATTGATGCTCCCAGCACGCCGCTGGCATCGAGGTATGGAGTACCAGATCCGCTGCCTGGATTGTTCTCTGCTACCCTAACCCTTTCTGCCTGTATCCTCAGCGCTTCTTCAATTGTGTTCTGTCCAGTCTCGCCACCGGGTCCCACGTTGCCCATATACTGGGCAAAGGCCACGGAGCTTGTGCCGTAGTAGCCCATCACAACGACCGCTGCTAGACCGACTGCCAGAATTGTTCTACTGTTCATACACATTACCTAGATTCACGTACAGGTGGCTGATATTTAACGTTTCGGTGGTTGAGCGGGGGTAACCAGACAGTGACGGAGATATGATAGGTTGCACGGTTTTATTCGGAACCCAACGGCAATAAATGGATTTTAATGGTAATAAATACAAAATAATGGTATAAAATGGCGCATAATCCTCCTGTGGATCTGGCCACAACTCGGCGGGGTCTTGGAAGCAGGCGCGATCATCATGAAACAGATCGGCTTGTTCGAACTCCGGGGGCGGAACTGCCTTTCGGCCAGCAGGCGCCGCGCCCCCACCGAAATTTATATAACGAAGCCATGTGGACAGACCAACCATGATACCCGTCATAGGTGCATTGATGAACCTGCTGCCGTCGATCTCGGGCCAGCTGGGACCAAACTACGACCCACTCTTCTACGACGTCATGATTTACATCTTCGGAACAATCATGTTCACCGTATTCCTCTTGGGAATCATCGCGTTCTGGCTGCGTGTTCACGGATGGGCCTACAAAGACAACCGCGAAAGATGGATTGACGAGCTGGACAGGCACTTCGAAAGAGAAGGTATCGGTCTGATTCCAGACAACGGCAAATACTGGTAAGGCCGTTTTTTTCATTCTTTTTGCTAGCGGACGGTTCGTCCATGATCGTGCGTAGACACGACGCACGACTGGAAATCACGCCTCCCCCTGCACGGACTTGCTAGCCGCATCCTGTTCGGATAGGAGAAAGACAAGTCGGCGACTGCCCGCCACTCTGCGGCCCCGTGGCGGGCATGCCAGAGTACACTTCCTGCAGGCCTCGTTGCGCACATTCCTGGAGTGTCGCTTCGTCTGCACGATCCGCCGGCACTAGGAAAGCAGCAGGCCCGTCCCGAGGCCCGTTCTGCGGCGCGTGTCCGGACGGAACCGGGGGCGGGATGTCGCTACTCGTCCCTGGCCGGTGGCATAAAGTCCCTGTCCACCGACTCGTCAAAGTCCTTGGAGACGAACTCGGCCCGGTAGTGGAAGCCGTCCTGGAAAGGCACGCTGATGAAGTGCGGCGACACCTCACCGTTCACGTAGATGACCGACTTTGACTGCTCCATGTCCCGGAGCGGAAAGTTCCACATCCACAGGAAGTGGCCCAGCTGGAACGGATACTCCTCCTCCCACTCAGCGTGTATGGTACCGTCGCCAGTAAGCGTATACATGGATCTCTGACAGTCTCCCAGCTCACCCTCCCCCAAGCCTATGTTGGCGGGGATCTCCGCCTGGCTGCCATCCACCCAGAGCTCCAAGGTGGCCGATATCCTGTACGGCGTCAACCGGTCGTCGATGCACGCCTTGAGCGGGTCGTCCTCGTTTAGTATCAGCTGGGCGGTGGCGCTTACCGCGGCCACCGAGATACCAATGATTGCAGTTATGATGAGAAAGCGGATGGTCTTCCGCCGCTTGTACGGATCACTGGTCCCAGGCCACTTCATGCACGTCATACCCCGTTCGGGTTAAAGTTCTTTTCGTAGAGCAGATGGGAGTGCTCTCGATTGGTGGCAGTCCTGCGACCCGCCCGCCTCCGGAGCGGATTCCTCGTTCATGCCCCCGTCATAACACATCCGGCATGCTAGGGACCGTCCATAATCTCCAGTGCGTCGAAACGGTCCTGGTGGTCCGCCACAAAGTACGTGATCTCGTCGGAGTCGACCTCGACCCACTCTGACTCCCCCTTGTAGGGAAGGTAGTCCTCCACGAATATGTCGTCGGGCCCGCTCAGGCGCACCACGACCCTGTTCTTCTTGGGCACTATGCCAAACGGAAGGCGGAGCACCTTGCCCCGCCTCTGTGCCTGGAGGTTGAATTTGTACGGATCCCCTCGGAACTCCACGTCGCCGAAGAAGTAGCTCTGAAAGATGTCCAGCTTGGTTATTTTGAAGTGCAGCACGCACTCCCCACCGCCGAGGCGCATAAGAGTATGCCTACGGCGCCAGACCAATAAAATGAAAAGAAGGGGTCAGATGACTTGCCAAGGTCGGGTGGCGAACGTGATGACGTAGCCGACGCCGATCAGTATGGATTGGTATGCAATGTTGGTATAGGGAATAGGTTTGATGATTGGCTCGCCCTCTACAACAACGGTCTGTCCCGGACCAAGTCCTGGACCCACCGACGCTACATTGAGCTGGGTATGCACGTGGTACACACCTTCCTCCAGAGCCTTTGCAGAGATTGAATATGGAAGCACCGTGTTGCCTGAAATGTCAAAGACGTTGCCGGGCGGATCCCTAGCCATTATCTCCCATCTGTTTCCAGCGTTTGTGGATTCAGAGAAGATCGATATCCAGCCGCGGAGATCCCTCTCGACCAGACTCACCAACTGGCCCTGCAGGGTCAGTATCTCGCCGGTCTGCAGAGACTGCCTGTTGAATGTCTCATCTTCAATCCTGATAAAGCGACTCTGAAGCTGTGCTTGTACACCGTGGGCTTCAGCAGACGGGAAGAGTGTGTCCACCCAGTTAAAACCCAGTGTGCCCGCTACCAGCACTACGCTGAGGCCCATTACGATTAACTTTTGGTTGATCAATGTTATCCCTTGTTGTGGGGGAGTAGACGTGATTGTTATAAGCATTTCGGGAAGGTTGGGTGGCAGTATCGCGCGCCATTTTTTACCTACACATGGTACACCATACCAAACAAACCCACTCAATGATACCAAAGACCCCGCGGAACGTGATCTTGCCGAGCCGGCGGCAGCAGCCGGGGGTTCTGAAGACCGCCCTAGCAGAACGCATACGGAGGGATCCGGGACACGGCGGACTGGGCCGGATCGGCCCGGCAAACCGGCTTTACCCCACCTGACGCCCATACAGCACCAGTAGGATTAGTTGTTTATCATTGATGCTTATCAACCAGATTTAAATAATTTGTATGAAATAAACATGTAATTTAACAAAACTAATTGCTAAAATCTCCTCAAAAAAATTAGAAACATACAAAAAATATACAAAAACTGACCCATTTCCGAACTGCCCCCTTATATGGCGCCCACCCAGACTCACAGTATGGCACAAATGCCGGCACTCATACCCAAGGAGGTCGAGATCCAGAGACTCAAGAAGATCTGGCTCAT
>JAEFDA010000063.1 GCA_016126025.1 Nitrososphaerota archaeon
CACGGCTCACCTATTGATCTTATTTTTGTGTGCCCGGTAGGATAGGCAGGGCACTTATGGCTTAGCTGAAACCCAAAGCAGGCTTAAATTACACCGCTGCTAGTACGCGTCCGTGGAGTACCAGACCCGCTACCCCAAGACGGTCTCGCTGGCCGACGGGCTGCGGCGCAGCGTGCAGGTGGACGGCCGCGAGGGGCTGGAGCAGCTGCACGTAGTGGTGCGCAACAGCATCGAGGAGATATCCCGCATCTTCACCAAGGAGGGCTTTACCCGGGTAAAGTTCGAGCACAAGCAGCCCGGCCAGATAGGCCGCGGCTTCAACCTCAAACTCAAAAAGCCCTGGGAGATGCACGTCCGGCTGGTGGACCTGAAGGAGGGGCTCATAGGCATACACGCCGAGGTAGAGGTCTCCCGGGACTACATCCAGCACCTCTTCGGCCAGAGGACGCCGGTCGTCTACGAGATACAGGAGATGCTCAGCAAGTACCAGGTGGAGTGCCGCATCTGGAACGGCAACATCAGAAGGTACGTCCGCTCCGTATATGACGACTACAAGGTGAAGCTGGCCACCCCCAGCATACCCGTCCTGGCATGGAAGCCCATGCTGTTTGTGATAGGTACGGTAGGCTCGTTCTACCTGTGGAAGTACGTGCACACGCTGTAAAGCTATATGCCCAGCGCCTCGGCCTTTGTTATGTCCAGATACACCTTGTCGCCCACCGAGAGGTTCATCCCCTTGTACTCGTGCATCTCCATCTTTACCTGGGTGACTCCGGTGGGGCTGTTTACACCGGCCAGCATCTTGTTTAGGTCCTTTACCATGTCGTTCATGTTGGTAAAGCCCATCATGCGGGGCTGGCCGAAGGGCGACGCGGGCGTTTCGTTTCCCTCGCTCATGTCCTTGAGGGACGACATCGACACCACCACGTACGGGGACCCGTCGGGCGCCGCGTCTATGCTCTTTACTACAAACTCCTTCCTCACTGTGTGACCATTCCAACACTGGCCATATATAATTGGCACTTGGCCATACCATCAATGGCGCAGACGGTCTTTCGATACTGGGGAATATCGCCCTGGGAGATCGAGGTGCTGTACGGGTACTTTTCATCCCGGTTCGAGGTGGTCCAGGAGGAGATCGAACAGGAGGACACGCGGTTTGCCAGCCATATCATGGTGCGGATGCCGGTGGCCTTCAGCGACGAGTTCTTCAGGTGGTTCGAGTACCGGCGCTGGGAGAGGGTGAAGGCCCTCTTCAAGGAGATGAAGAGGCGGCGGGGTTCGGGCAATGCCATCCGCGTGGTTCTGGTCTTTGAGGGGAACCGCTCCATACTCTTTCGCATGGATTCAGAGGACAAGCAGTGGTTCGACAATTCGGTGGAGAAGCTGGACTTTGTGCTGGAGCTGCTCCCGTACCACACCCAGAAGCTGCCCCCCGCCGCCCACACCATGGAGTACAGGTTCGACACGCAGGCCGTCCGCTGGCGGCTCCACGAGGCCCGGGCCGGCGACCGCAGGTACCGGTTCCGGGGGGACCGGTGGCACATGATGGAGGACGACGATGATACTTGACGCCAGCGCCTTTTATGCCGGAGTGCCGTTCGGCTCGCCGTCAACCTACCACACCACCCCGGAAGTGTATGAGGAGATCGAGCACATAAAGCGGGCCCAGAGGGCGGCCGATGCCCTGCAGGAGATGGGCCGGCTGGTGGTGCTCAGCCCCCAGGATGATCATGTGCGGCGGGCCCGCGCCGCGGCGCTCTCCTCGGGCGACCTGCCGCAGCTCTCCATTCCCGACGTGTCGGTGCTGGCGCTGGCCTCCCAGACCGGCATGGACATAATCACGGACGACTATGCGGTGTCCAACGCGGCCCATTACATGGGGATTCGCTCCCACGCCGTGATGACGAGCGGCCCGACCGTGCGCGGCAGGTGGCTGTACAGGTGCCCGGCATGCCGGAAGGGCAGGCCGCCGGGGGACGCGTGCGATATATGCGGCACGCCGCTGCGCCGCCGCCTGCGCTAGGCATATCGCCGCGTACGGATGCGCCGGCGGGCCCGGTGTGCGGGCAGTGGAACTGCACAGGAGTCGTCCAGCATGATGTCATTCCGGCACGGGGCTTAAGCCATGCAGGAGGTCCGTGGATGCTCGACGACTGGATCCTAGCCACGATACAAACACGATCAGCAGGCCTACGCAGGGCTGTCTGCAGTAAGCGGATGTTCGGACCTAAAACCGTCGAGGTATCCGGCATACCGCCATACACAACGGCCGGATGGCAGTATAGGTGCCAGATCTGGACTGGCGAGATCAAACGTCCGTTCTTAGAGACCGTTCCAAAGTAGATTTTTGGACTCCATGACGCCCCCATGACGCCCCCATGACGCCCCGCCTGAAACGGAGATGAATGCCGGGATCCACGCTTGGAGCAGGAACTAGACCACACACTCCGGGCCGCTCGTGTAACACTATCTATCCAAACCACGCAGATACAGCAGTCTAGCGGGCAGAGGCCATCTGTGGATGTCGGCATCGCGCCGCAGTACACGGAGTGCTAAAATCCCATCTTGCTCATCTGCCGCAGCCCCCGCCGCTTGAGCCGGACGAAGACAGCCCGGTGCCGGTACTTCTTGATGGTGATGGTCTCGTCGTAGCCGGCCGACTTTACCACCTGCGCGTCCATCACTATGTTGCAGTCGTGGGAGGGTATGATGTCTATCTTGTCGTCGGGAACGACCATCGAGGCCAGCCGGTACATGGGCGCCACCGGCGTTATGATGAGGACGTCCAGGCTCTCGTGCAGGATGGGTCCGCCCAGCGAGAAGGAGTGGCCCGTCGAGCCGCTGGGTGTGGAGACCATGACGCCGTCCATCTTCTGCGTCACGGTGTCGTTCTGGAACTTTATCGTCATGTTGGTGGTGCGGGTGAGGTTGGAGCGGGTGATGTATATCTCGTTGAGGGCCGGCGGGAACTCCTCGCCGGCGTACGAGGCGGCCACCCGGATGCGCTTCTCCAGTATTATGTCGCCGGACGCCATCTGGGCTATGGCCCTGTCCAGCTGGTCCAGCGTGATCTCGGAGAGGATGCCCCGGTTCCCACCCACGTTTATGGTAAGCACGGGCGTCTCGTCGGCCAGATGGCGCAGGGTGCGGAGGGTGGTGCCGTCTCCCCCCAGGGTGACTGCCAAGTCCAGCCGCCTGCCCCTGAGGTCCTCTATGGTATCTGCCTGCTCTGCCCCGTCCACCGAGACGGGCGAGACCACGCACACTCGGCACCCCCTCTCCAAGAATCGGGCGGCGGCGCTGCGGGCCGCCGCTTCGGCCTCGGCGGAGCCGAACTTGGCACCTATGACGACGCTATTCAGCCGCATCGTCGTATGGTGCGCACGTACCCCGCTTTAAAGTTGCAAAGCTCCGAGCGGGATCCGGACCCGCGACCTTTACCTTACCAAGGTAACGCTCTACCAGGCTGAGCTATCGGAGCATGGGCTGGTGCCGTTGTAAAATCCTTATAACCCTTGAGACCGTGCGGTGCTTTTGCATTAACGCGTGGTACCGGTGCATCACGGTGCCGGCGCCCATGTGTTCCCGCACCGCCACCACGGCCTGGCCGCCTGTCCAGAAGGCCTGGTCGCGCGGCAGGCCCGCGCAGGAGCCCTGACCGGCACCACACCGAAGTGGTTACATGGAATACCCGCTGCGGCGGGCCTGCTGCCGGACCATGTCGCATAAGGCCGCCATACAGTCAACCCTTCAGTTCTCACTCGGCTGCGGTTGCAGCAGTGCCGTGGGGCCAGCATCACATATAGTGTCAAACACACCACCAGTTCCAGATGTGTGGAGATTGCTGGCAGACGGCGGCGCTTGGCCGAACAAGCAGGCGTTGAGTCGCAGAAGGGGCAGGTCCAAAGGCGGCCGGGGATTTCCCGGCACGGTCCGGGCCAGACTCAGTAGGGACCGCATCCAGCGGGCGGGGGCCACAGACAAGATTGGGGCCGCAGCTCCGTTTGAGGATCTCATGCCTGCCTGCAACAACCGGCATTATATCCGGGGGACAAGGCTTCATAGAATCGGAATGCTTGACGAAGCGGCAGAGTTCTATGCCAGGGCTCTACGCGATGAGCCAGAGAACATCCGCGTATATGTCAGAAGGGGGGCGGCTCTTGTAGACGGCGGCAGGTTCGACGAGGCGGCAGAGTGCTGCGCCAAGGCGTTGAGCTTGGATCCGCGCTGCGTTCCAGTGCTCATGAACATGGGGCTGGCCTTGCGCAGAGCCGGAAGACCTGCCGAAGCTGCAGAATACTACGGCAGGGCGATAGATGGATACGGCGCCGGGTCGGGGGCAGGACCGGATACTGATATGGCGCGCCTCTACAGCAATATGGGATGCGCCCTGCTGGATGCTGGCAGGAACGATGAGGCGCTAAATTGTTGTGAGAAGGCGATAGACGCGGATCCCGACTTCGGTATTGGGTATGTCAACAAAGGCGCCGTCCTGCACGAACTAGGCAGGCTTGATGAGGCGGCCAAGTACATCCATGCCGGACGCACACTGGATCCCAGCCACGCCCGCCCTTCGTGAAGGAATCCGGGTGATCCGTCCGAGGGAATCTCACCGGCCGGTTTTCCGCAGGTGTACAGCCGTCCGGGCGGCCGCTTTGGAAGCGGCATCGTAGGAGATCCTGTACGCGTTGGTGAGGGCGCCGTTCTGCCGCGAGGCCGCCGCTCGATAGTTCACTCCGCAGGCGATCTCGACCCAGCCAGCCGTGTTCCGGCCGGACGCCCCGTAAAAGAACTCCCAAACACATTCGTCGGCGTGAGAGGAGGGCGGTTCCTTCCACGAGTACTTGGCGAACTGGTCGAAAGCGCGGCATACGACCGGATCCAGCTCGCCGGCCGCCTTCAGCGCCCGGGCGTATATGGACTCGAAGCGGTCCCGGTCCGGGGACGATGCCCGGGCCGCGCCTACGGCTACCTGGCGCGCAGGCTCGGCAAACCATAACCCACAGAAGCAGGATTGGCAGGATCCGGGGCAGGCCGCGCGCCAGATACTGCGCGGTTTGCAGGGGTGCCATTGTCGGGATCCTGCTTCTGCCATGCGCGGCCGGGAGCGGCGGGCAGCCGGCGCTCCCTCCCGCGCCGGGGTCCGCAGCCTACCCATGCGTCATCGGGTCCTCCTCTTCCGGCATCGCGTGCAGGCCGTTCACCACCCCGAACACGTCGTTCTCCCCGGTTGACGCTCAGATTCGCTTCCTAAGGGCAGACTCATTCAAAAGAACCTTTACGAGCACTTGGTGAGATCGGCGTCCGGCGACGGATAGCGTGTCGGCCATAACCCGTCTTGAAAACCCGACACTACAAGATGGACTGCGCACGGCTTCCCGTCTGTCAAGATTGATTAGATCACTTCAAAAAGCAAAACGGTTACGCCGAGTCCACCGGGCAGGTCGGGCAGACGCCGCTGGGCGGAGACCTGCGCGTCGAGCCGGCCGGACCCCTGCCGTCGTCAGGCATCCGTCGGCGGGCGGCCAGCCACCGGCGGCGCTCCCATCTCCCGCGTATTCTCGCCCGCGGTGCGCTCCCCGTACCCGCCCCGGCGCGCGTCGAGGCAGGCGGTGCGTGTCATCCACCCGTCCCGGGAGCCACCCGTCCGGATCGACCGGCCGACGGCGCCGCCCGATACGTGCGGCGCGGCGTGCCGGACCCGCAGATGCCGGCGTGCCGGACGCTTACCACCCGGACAGCTTCATCTTCGAGACGGCCCGGGCCGCCCCCTCCGAGGCAGCCTCGTAGGTGGCCCGGTAGAGGTCGATCAGTCCGGCACACTTCCCGGAGCCGGCCACCTCCATATAGTCGACATGCAGCGCCTCGTCGGTCCACTCCGACATGGTTCGGTTCCCGGCCACAAAGTACTGCATCCAGATACCAGCCTCCATCGCGTCGTAGTCAACCTTGACATCGTGCTCGTCGGCGAAGTAATCCAAGGCGGTGCTGCCCGGGTAGGTGGCGCGCCCCAGTCTAGCGGCGGCCCGGACGGCATCCCCATAGGATGACTCAAACGCTCTCTGGTCGGGGCCGGTCGCGTAGGCTCCGGCCGCCATCGTTCCATAGATGGTCAGAAACGTGCCCCTGCACGCCCACTCTGCTGCACGCTCGGCGACTATCTGGGGGGCGAGCCGCGCCACCTCGTCGGCGGCGCTGGCGCCGTCCCGACACGATGCTACGGCGGCCACCAACTCGTCCGCGGCCAGCTCTACGGCCTCCGCCGGGGCGTCCTCCATCCCGGCGGCCATCAGCGGCAGCCTAGCCCGGATGTCCTCTGCCGCCCTCCGGAAGGCCGGGCCCCGGACGGCGGCGACGGCGCGCCCGAACACGGCGGCGACGGCCGCATCCACCGCCGTCCCGGCTCCTTCGGAGCCGGCCGGGTATACCACCATATCGCAGACCCGTGACGCGGCATCCATGGCCCCCTCCCAAGCGGCCCGTCCCATATCCTCCCCCGCCATGTGGGTCATCCTCCTCAAGAAGAAGTCGCTCTCGGTACTGCAGTCCTCCCTTGTGGGCAAAGGCTCGAGGCTGTCAAACGGGTAGATCAGGGACCTGCGGCGCACCTCGTTGAGCATCATCAGATGGTCCGGCCGCGGCCCCTTCGCATCTATCAGGCAGGCGGCCTCTTCGGGGAAGGCGGTGGTGAAGGCGTCGGCGGCGGCCTTGTTGGAGGCCGCCTTGGGTATGTCACACAGCGCGTCTGGGATGCTGTGGCGCGTCGCGCTGTGGACGAACCAGGCGATCGGGTCGATGCCTGCCTCGACGGCCGCCTCGAGCACCATCCCGAAGCTGGCGCGGTCGACCGCCCCGCCGGAGCCGTCCCGGGCCGCGGTGCGGGCCGTTCCGAATATCCTGTCCAGGCTGGCGGCGCCGTCGGCCCCGGATAGGCCATCGAGGATATCCGAACGCACCACCCCGGCCATCTCCACCGCATCAAGGAGTGCTTCGGACAGGGACAGTACCAGGGCAGGATCCGGACTGCGGCGCGCCATGCCGCTACAGGGAGGTACTGCCCTAAATTGCGTGCGGTGCTTGCGCAAACGCTGGTACTACCCAGACTTGGCCGTTCCGGCATCCGGGATCTCTGCCCGAAACCTTAGGCGCTTTTGCATGAGGTGATTCGCAATTAGCATCTGTGGGGTCTTGGTGGATTTGAGTGTGGAATCCTTATTGCGAATTACGTCTATTAACGCGTGGTGCCTGTGCATCACGGTGCTGGTGTCCGCGTGTTTCCGTACCGTATCGCGGACTGGCCGCCCGTCCAGACGGCCACCACGCGTTAATGCGAAAGCTTCCAACTTCGATTCTTTCGCATTAACGCGGAATGCCAGCATGCGGCATGCCGGAAGCCACAACATAGGGTGGTGGCCACCACTATTCTGAATGGTACGCGCCGGACGTCCACTCGATTTCGGCAGGATCATACGCAAGGGCGCATCTCTCCGGGCGGGCAGCTAACCCGCGGGCGCATGAATGGCATCCTGTGTTAATGTGAAAGAATCCGGGGACACGTTTAGTTTTTATACGCAGCATGGTCTTTTTGCCGCAAATGAAACGTCTCAATGTCGCAGTACCGGCTTTGCTGGCGGTGGCCATCTTGGCTATGCCTACCGCCCTTGCAGACCACCCGCAGGTCACCATAACCATAAACCCCTACTACGAAGGCTGCACAGGCGCCGATGCCTGCTATGGCCCCGGTGCCGAGGTGGCAGTGGATGTCGGCGGTGAGATAGCCTGGACCAACGGCGACGAGATGCCCCGGAGCATAACCGGCAGCGCGGTGAGTGGCGTGCTCTCCACTGCCGATCAGGATGCGGCCGGCACAGTAACGCTGGCTCCCGGAGAGACCTACAGCCTGAGGTTACACGAGACGGGAACGTACGCCTTTTACGATCCAGACTATCCGCAGGTCGCCGGAACCGTCACGGTTCAGGCATCAGGTGATGCCGGCCACACGCACGAGCACGACTCCACAGAGCACGACGACGCATACTCTCGCACCATTACTATAGGAGGCGTGTTCGACACCAGCGGAGACTGGGCCGAAACGGGCGGCGAGATCAAGACCGCCGCGGAGATGGCCGAGTCGGACTTTAACGGATTTCTACGCACCGTCGGGGCGGACTGGAGGCTTGACATAATCTACGAGGACAGCCAGACCAGCGGTCCGGTGGCGCTGGAGAAGGTGCAGGCACTCAACGGCAGGAATGTGAAATTGTTGGTGGGCATGGCCCTGAGCTCGCACCTGCAGACGGCATACCAGTACACGGCGGACAACGATATGCTCGTGGTGAGCTGCTGCTCGACTGCAGCACACCTGGCCATAGACGACCACATATTCCGCCTCCGACCCGATGACAGCCGGCAGGCGCCCGCAATGAACACCATGTTGCAGAACGCCGGCATAGAGGTGCTCTATATGGTAAACCGGAACGATGCCTGGGGCGACGGCTTCCGGAAGGCCATCAAAGACGTATACGGCGGCATATTTGTGGAGGGGATCAGTTACGATCCGGCCCAGAGGGACCTCTCCGCAGCGGCCGGCCTGATAGATGAGGAGATAGGCGAGCTGATCGACGAGCACGGCGCCGACAAGGTCGCCGTATTCTACGTGGGCTTTGACAAGATAATACAGCTGACCGAGATCCTGAAGAACTACGAGAACGCCTCCAAGGTAAGGTGGTTCGGATCCAACGTGCAGGCGGATGCGGATCATTATCTGGACAACCCCGCCTCGGCCGAGTTCTTCGAGACCACAAGATTTACGGCCGTAAAGACCGTCACGCCGGACAACCCCATACGCCAGGAACTGAACGAGAGGATCCGGGCCATATACGACAGGGAGCCCAGCATATACAGCCATTCGGCGTATGACTCGGTGTGGCTTCTCGGATATGCCATACACCTGACGCAGAGCACCGACGCGGACACCCTCAAGACGGTCATTCCGCTGGTGGCCGAGCGGATGGAGGGCTCGTTTGGCAGCCTGCGGCTCACCGACGTCGGCGACGTGGCCTCAGAATACTACGAGGTGTGGACGGTACGGGACGGCGAGTGGGTGCGCGAGTACGACATCACCGCCAACGCGGCCGAGTAGCTTTTCTGCTGTAGCCCATATTCCAGATGCCGGGGCGACTGATCGGACGGCTTGGGGCCGTTCCCGCCGACATCATGCCGGTTGGCGTCCCCAAAGCACGCCGCTGCAGGTCAGATGGCCTACCTGCCCTTCTCGCCTTGGCTGCCGAGGCCCTCGCCCAGAAACGCGTCCATCCCCGCCGGCGAGGCTGCCCGGTACGCCTCCTCCATGGCGGGCACAAAGTCCTCCTCTCCCCTCCAGAACGGAAAGCCCCCCAGCCGCTTGGGCAGCGCCGCGGCCATGGCGGGTATCTCCGCCGTCCCGGACGAGTCAGGCGCCCCGGCGCCCGGCCTGCCCCAGAACTCGGCCGGATCCGCCGGCAGTGGCTGGGGAGGCTCGGCCGGCCTCACTTTCCCTCCATCGGACTCCCGCTGGAGCCCGGCCATCTCGAGTATGTCCTCTCTACCGGACCCCCGCATCTTGAATATCACAAACGGATCCCGGTCAAACTCCTCGCCCAGCAGGATGTAGACCGCCGCTATGTGCTTGCACGGGTTGGCCCAGTCGGGACAGTTGCAGACCGTGTTCATATCCCCGCTCCGGCCGGGAAACAGTGAGAGCTCGGCGGACGCGAACAGATCCTCTATGTTCTTGGGCATCCGGCCGGCCAGCAGCTCGGCGGCCATGGCGGGCCGGCCGACCAGCTCGGCGGCCAGCCTATTCCACTCCGACGGGCTCAGCTGCCTTACACCTATGCTCACTAGGTATGGCTGGCGCCTCGAGCCCTGCACCTTGGCGGTCACAGCCCCCCTGCCCACGTCCACCGACACCACCTGTCCCCGGCGGGCGTACGAGCGGCCCCGGTCCAGCCGGGCCCCCATCCCGAAGCCCTCCAACACGGCCATCCAGCGCTCGGCCCACCAGCTCTTCTCCCTGCCGCGGCCGGACTGGGACCGTATGCCCCCCTTGACGGGGCGGGGCGTCGAGGGCGTGTAATAGTAGAACGACATGGCCTATCCGGCCGCCTCGGCGCTCAGGGCCAGCACGTCCCGCAGTTCGTCGTTGGAGAGCTCGGTCAGCCAGCCTTCGCCGGCGCCCACCGCCCGCTCGGCAATGTCCTTCTTGCGCTCTATCATCTCGTTTATGCGCTCCTCCAGTGTTCCGGCGCAGATAAACTTGTAGACCTGGACGTTTCGGGTCTGGCCTATGCGGAAGGCCCTGTCGGTGGCCTGGTTCTCGACGGCGGGGTTCCACCATCGGTCGAAGTGGAAGACGTGGCTCGCCGCCGTGATGTTCAGCCCGGTGCCGCCTGCCTTCAGGGAGAGTATGAGTACGGGAGCCCCGCCGGCCTGGAACTGCTGTATGATGCGATCGCGCTGCCCCTGGGGCAGGCCGCCGTGGAAGAAGAGCGCCTCCCGCCCAAACGTCTCCTGGATGTGCCGCTTGAGCATGTGCCCCATCTGGACGAACTGCGTGAACACCAGGGCCTGGTCGCCCACCGCTATGATCTCCTCGAGCATCTCGGCTAGCCGGTCCATCTTGCCGGAGCGGCCCGCCGCGCCGGACGGCTCGCCCAGAAAGTGCGCCGGGTGGTTGCAGACCTGCTTGAGCTTGGAGAGGGTTGCCAGTACCAGGCCCCTCCGCTGTATGCCGTCGGCGGCGGCCAGGCGCTCATCAGCATCCCTGAGTACCGAGGCGTACAGGGTGGCCTGCTCCCGGCTCAGGCTGCAGAACACGTTCATCTCCATCTTTTCTGGCAGGTCCGATATGATGGAGCTGTCGGTCTTGAGCCGCCGCAGCACGAAGGGGCCGGTGGCACGGCGCAGACGGTCGGCGGCCTTGGCGTCCTGGTGGGCCTGGATCGGCAGCAGAAAGTTGCGCCGGAACTCCTCCCGGTTGCCCAGGAGGCCGGGGTTCAAAAACTCCATTATCGACCACAGGTCGCCCACGCTGTTCTCCACCGGCGTGCCGGTCAGCGCAAAGCGCGACTCGGCGTGCAGGGACCGGACAGCCCGGGCCTGCTTGGTCTGGGGGTTCTTGACGTTCTGGGCCTCGTCCAGCACCACCCCGCCCCATTCCGTATCCGCCAGAAACTCGTCCCGGTGAGCCAGCCCGTAGCTGGTGACTGTTATGGCGTGTCCGGCGGCTGCGCTCCCGAACTCCTCGTCCTTGAGGCGGCCGGGGCCGTGGTGCACCATCACGGGGAGGTCCGGCGAGAACCGGGCCGCCTCCCTGTTCCAGTTGCTTATGACGGAGGTGGGGCACACCACCAGTGTGGGGCGCCGGTCGCCACCCGCCCAGCGGAGCTGTACTGCGGCCAGCACCTGTATGGTCTTGCCCAGGCCCATGTCGTCGGCCAGACAGCCGCCCAGCCCCCACTTCTGCAGGAACGCCAGCCACGAGTACCCCCGGAGCTGGTAGGGCCGCAGCGACCCGGCAAAGCCCTCCGGCGGTTCGGCGTCCTGCAGCTTGGCGCTCCCGTCCAGCTGCCCCAGCAACTCCCCCAGGGGGCCTGACGCCTCCACCCCGTCGAACTCCAGTCCGGAAGGCGCCTCGGCGGCGTCCACCCTCATGCGGAGCACGTCCAAGAGGGTGGAGTTCCGCGTCCCCTTCTTGAGGTATTTTATGGCCGAGCGTATGCCCTCCGCATCCAGTGCCAGCCATTGGCCGCGGACGCTGACCAGCGGCTGCTTCAGCCGGGCCAGCTCCTCCAGCTCCTCCACTGTCATGGTCTGGTCACCCAGGGCCACCTCCCAGTCGAACCCGAATACCGTGTCCAGCGTCATGACGCCCAAGCCGTCGGTGCGGGGGGGCCTGACCTTGGCCCGGGCGGTGAGCCGGGTCCCAGACCCGGTCCACCAGGCCGGAAGCAGCACCGCGTGGCCTGCCTGCTCCAGGGCGGCGGCCTCCTCGGTCAGGAACCGGTGGGCCCCGGCGGTATCGGCGGCATGGCCGGCCAGCCCGCCGCCCTCAAGGCCGGCGGCTATGCCGGGGCATATGCCGGCGGCCTGACCCAGCGACGCCAGCAGGAACTCCCGGATGTTTCTGCCGTGCTGCGCCAGCGCCTCGGCCTCGGCCCCGTCCTTCCAGGCCAGGTCTGCGGGCACCATGAGGCTGGGGTCGGCCCGGGGCTGCACCATATAGCGGACATACCACTGGGAGTCCCGCCCGTCGGCGGCACCGTTGTCTATACCGTCGGCGGTATCGCCGATGGTGCCGTTACCGGGCCTGGCCGGCTCCTCAAGGCGGAAGCAAAGCCGGAAGGGAGCCTCGGCCGAGGCGGCCACGGGCCGCCGCCATTCCCGGATGTGGGCGGCCACCTGCGCCGCGTCGGCTCCGTGCCCGCCCATGTCCCCGTCCGTATACCTCAGGGCGTGGAGCCAGCGGTCGTGCGCGCTGTAAAACTTGTCCCGGCGGAGATCCTCCGGCTTGGCCGCCCGGTGGGTCGCCGCGCGCACCAGCTGGTCCACCATGCCATACACCACGGTGCGGAGCACCCCGGCGGCCGGCCTCTTGGGCCGCGCGGCCCCCACCTTGGAGAGGGCCCGTGCCGCGGCGGGCATGCGGCCGGCCAGCCTCCCGAACCTCTCGGCGTCGACCCCCTCCAGTACCGGCGCCCACACCGCCCAGTACGAGCCGCCCTCAGAGACCATATCGGGGAGGAACTGCTGGCGGGCCACCAGCGACCCGGCAAGGCGCACGGCCTCGGCCCAGTAGGCCAGGTCCTCGCCCACCACCACGCCGGCCGCCAGGGTATGCCGGCCCATCACACGGCACAGGAGGTCCACTGCCTCGTCATGGTACAGCCAGTAGGCCGTGACGGACCACGGGGCCACCTTGGCCTTTGCGCCGGCCGGCGGGGGCTCGGAGATTATACCGCTGGAGGGTATGGGGCCGGCCGCCACGGTGGGCATCCAGACGGCCACCTCGTGGGCGCGGTCCGCCGGCGCGAACCCCGGCACCATCTCTTCCAGAGCTGCGGCAAGCCGCCCGTCGGCGCCGAACGGATATACGCTCGGGCTGCGGACGGTAGTCTTGATCCGCGGTGCGGCGCCGTCCGCCGACTCCTCCCCCCAGATTGCCAAGCCGCCCTCAAACTCGCCCGCGTGTAGTACTATCACTGCGCGCGGCCAAGCACCGCC
>JAEFDA010000154.1 GCA_016126025.1 Nitrososphaerota archaeon
CCGATACCGTCGCATGGCGGGGCAGAACAGGTTGCTGACCTTAATTTCTATACATTTTCATTAACTGTATCAGTCAAGATCAAGAACGCATCAGTGTCCCCATAAACGACTAGATCCGCGTTTGTAGCAAATGTGGTTGAAATCGGCGGTGTGTTATGAAAGAACTTTTGCTCGGCGCTATAGCCCCCACAGCACGCGACCAAGTCAATAGGCCATCGCGCAGCCGGATGAAAAGGCAAGACCGTGTTAAAAGTCGGCCCGACCCAATCTCCCCCAGTTGTAAGCAGAAATATCCTCTCCCCCCGATCAAGTCCGGACCGCTTGGACGGGCAGCGCCGGTGTGTGGCCTACGCTGGCCTAGGAGGGGGCATGCTGGGAACGGTGGATCAGGTCATGACACAGACAAACCTGCCCACTGAAGTGCTGACTCTAGGATGCCATAGCATACTGTGGCCTGCGCCACCTGCTACGAGATATCCCTGCGCTAGGGGTCCGCCATTTATGAGGGCCGCACCGAGACCCGTATTGGCTCGTACAGTCCCTCGCCGCCGTGCAGCGACACGTGGGACAGTATGGTGTACACGCCCGGCTCGGTCGTCTGCACCTGTATTATGGTGGCGGTGTCGTTCCAGTTCCGCACCGGGTAGAACCCTCCCCCCTCGCTGAACGCCGAGCCCCCCAGCCAGTCGCTGGACGGCCAGTTCGCCAAGTCCCCGAATACCCCCGGCTCGGTGTTGGTTTGGATGATCTTGCCGGCGGGGTCCACTACAAACACCCCCACGTGGGTGCGGTTGGATAACCAAGAGACCTCCACGACGGCCGACTCCACACCCTCGGGCACGTATACGTGGTGCTGCCGCCACTCCCCGGCGGGGTACCTGCCGGACATGTCAAAGGAGCCCTGCACCAGCCCCGACGGCAGCAGCGAGTCGCCGCCGCCGTCGGCCAGCACCGCCTCGCCGTCCAGCCGGGGAGCCACCGCGTACGAGACCGGCACGCTCACCGTATGATCATCTGACTCGAACCGCACGAACCCCTGGTGCACGCCGGCGGCCGCCCCCGGCGGCACCGAGACGGCCGCCTCCACCATATGGCTGGAGCCGGGCGGCACCACAATAACGCTCGAGTCTGTCCACGCCCCCTCCCATGGTTCGTATCCATAGTATGACACGGTCATGGTGTAGTTTATGGCGGTGGAGTTCCTGTCGGTTATGCCTGTCCAGTACGAGGCCTGCACCGGCACCGGATACACCCCCACCACCGGCACCCCCGCAAATGCCATGTGCGGGTAGGAGACCCGCAGCTCCTGCCCGGTCCCCCAGCTGCCCGCCCTGTTCACCAGGGCCAGCTCGCCGTAGTCCACCGTATGGTCGGCGTTGGAGTCGAACCAGTCGTACATGTACAGCGACGCTATGGTAAAGTCGTCGGCGTACAACTGCGTGGTGGAGTTCATAAAGTCGTCGAACTCAAAGTTCAGGTTTATGACCAGCAGGTCCGACTCGGGTATGTCATGTACTGTGAACAGGTCCGACAGGGAGTGGTACTCCCGGGCGTCGGAGAGCCGTATGTAGTTGGGTGCGTATGTGCCGGTCTCGTTCAGTATTGGATCCCGCTGGCGGGGCTCTGTGGTGTGGCGCGACTCGTGGCTCTCCAGCTCCTGGGCCGTCTCCGGCTGCACCCGCACCGTTATGGGGTGCGGGTTTGGGTTCTGTATGGTGAACGTGGTCGAGCTCCGGGAGCCGGGTTCCAGGTGCCCAGCGAACCACTCTGTGGATGGGTATGGCCGGTCGGGCACGTACACCGTCCCCAGCCCCAGCTCGGTACGGTTGAGCGAGTCCAGGGCGCCCGACAGCGCCTCCCGCACGTTGCCGTACGAGGCATCGTTGGTCACCGCGAATGGGCCGTCGCCCCGCACGTACGCGACGGCCGCCCCCGCATCTAGCCTCCCGGCCCCCTGCGCCATGGGGTCGTTGCCGGTGTCGGCGGCCGTGGACATCAGTATGTTCTTTATGGTGAACGGGGTGTATGGTGTCTCAGCCTCCTCCAGCTGCCCCATGACGACGGCGGCCCCTCCGGCGACCAGCGGCGCCGACATGCTGGTCCCGCCAAATACCCTGAATGCCTCGTAGGAGTCGTCGTCGACATCCCGCGTCACCCATGCTGGCGCAAAGCCGTACGCCCCGATCGAGAGTATGTCCGGCTTTGGAGATCCCATTACCCCGGGACCCCGGCTGGAGAGCTGGGCCAAGTGCCCGTAGTGCTCGGTGGAGTTGCCGAAGCGCGGCTGCTCGGCGAAGAACCCGTATCCGGCATACCCGGCGTTGAACGTGGCGCCCACCGTCAGGGCCAGCGGTGAGGAGGCTGGCAGGGACATGCTCCCGTACCCCTG
>JAEFDA010000102.1 GCA_016126025.1 Nitrososphaerota archaeon
CTCTTCCCGCTTTGTTTTGTCCATGCCGCACCAGCATGGGAGGGGATCAATATTGGTTTCGATTTGGGGGCTTCAGTCTGAACGAACTTTTAATCGCCGCTATAGTATCTCGTCACACCGTACTGCTATTCAGAGTGTAAGAGATGCTTTAACATCAAGAGTGGAATTTGTATGTTCTACTGTAATTACTCCACATCATAGTCACGATTATGCCAAATTACATCATGTATACATGCTGTTATATGGACGACTATGCTATCTCTTTCTATGAAGATATACACTCGGACTGGCGATGCTGGCACCACAGGCCTGCGGACCGGGGAGCGGGTGTCGAAGGCGGACCCAAGAATCCGCGCCAACGGCGCCGTCGACGAGGCCAACGCCGTACTAGGAGCTGCCCTGGCCGCCGGGCCGAGGGAGCGGATCCGTTCCATTTTGGCTTTGCTCCAAGACGACCTCTTCGTGCTGGGCTCGGACATCTCCAACGCCAACATGGATGATGGCTCGGTCAGGATAACGACGGCCATGACCACAAGGCTGGAGTCGGCGATAGACGATATCGAATCGAGCCTGCCTCCGCTCAGCAACTTCATCCTGCCCGGCGGCCATGCCAGCGGGGCCCTGCTGCATGTGGCCAGATCGGTGGTGCGGCGAGCCGAGTCGTACTTGGCCGAGATGACAGGACCCGTAAACCCCGAGTGTCTGAGGTACGTCAACCGGCTCTCAGATCTGCTGTTTGTCCTGGCTCGGGCGGCAAACCAGGATGCCGGTGTGCCGGAGACTCCGTGGACGCCCGGGTAGTGGCAGCGGGCTTCCTGTGTCCGCCGGCGCCACATCTGCCATTACGTCTTTAGCAACGTTTTATTTGCCCACCACCTGAGGCAGCGGCGTGCCAGGGTAGCTCAGCCCGGGAGAGCACTCGGCTGAAGACCGAGCTGTCGCGCGTTCAAATCCCGCCCCTGGCACCATCATTGTTATTCGCGCCGCCTGTCATACTCGGCGCGCCGGCGCTCATCGGAGAGCACCTCGTACGCCTCATTGATGCGCGCCATATCTGTATCCGATTCCTCCCCGCTTACGTCCGGATGCATCTCCTTTGCCATCTCGCGATATCTGGACTTGATGACATGCGGGGTGGCGTCGGGCGGCACTCCTAGTATGCCGTAATAGTCTGGCTCGTCCGGCGCGCCCTTGTGCCCGCCGTACTCCTGATAGTCGTCCTGCCAGTCGGAGTGGTACTTTTCGTAGTCGCGGTTCTTCTTGGAGTCGTAGTTGCTGTCATCATACTCGGTCCGCTGCCGCCGTATCGAGTGCCGAGCCAGGTACAAGAATAGCGATATCACCGCCACTATGAATATGGCGAATATGATCATGGTCTCCTCGGGGGTGATGGTGCCCTCATCACGCTGCGCCCATACCGGCGCCATCCATGATCCCCCCGCCGCGAGCAGGATGCCGGTAAGTAGCATTGTGCTGATACTGAGACGGTATCGCATGAATACGGTGTACTATGGGCCGAATATACGACTTGCGAGCATGATCTGGTGGACGTGATCTGTACCATGGACTGCTGTACTGATATTCTATAACCGGATTAAACTGGAATGCCGCCTATACGCCCCCTCCGGTATCGCCGGGGGCAGATCCTTCTACTCCGGTCCAGACCACACTTGCCATCTGTGCCTTAGTAGATCCGTCGTTTTTTATTTCGGCAGGAGCGCATCTCCCCACGCCGATGCTGTCTGCCGCGTACCCGATGCGTCTGTCGGGCCACAGCGGTGCCCGATGTCGTTTGCAGAGCGGCATGTGCTCTACGCCTAGGCGGTTATTGTCCCGCCAGTCCTCTATCTCGTAGTTGCGGATGGTCAGCAGCCGGAGCCCCTCCATCTCCATGTCCAGATTTGTCTCCTTCAGTGTCACCAGACTGGTCTCCAGGACATGGTAGGGCCTGGTAAAGCTCATGTACTCGGCCCGATCGTCAGTGTGGGAGATCATAGCTATGATGTAGGAGCTCCTCTTGCGTATGGACTCCAGGGTGTGGGCCCCATCTGCTACGTCTGCCTGCTGGAAATCAATGCGCGCAATCCTCTCAAACTCTGCACTCCTGAGTGATGCCGGCCAGGTTCCCGTACTTGTCCACGTACACTGGGGAGCCAGTGGGGGTCGTACGAGACCCGCACCACGAGGTTCTGGAGCAGCTATGCCCCTCCCCGGCGGTCAGATCTAGCGCCTATGATCGCGCCATAAATCTAACGAAACCCATTTAATACGTCCACCTTGTGCCTTGGTTATGTCCTATATGTACATGCCCGGCGCCACCGCGGTGGGCATTGCATGCAAGGACGGGGTTGTCTGTG
>JAEFDA010000050.1 GCA_016126025.1 Nitrososphaerota archaeon
TGGGGGTACTTGGATCTTTTGAGCCGGTTCTGGGTCGATCTTATAGCTAATAACTAATCAGGTCTCGGGATGAGTTCGAGACTGGCGATGGCGAAAATATTGGCAAGCCGCCCGGCTACTACGTCAGGCTAAAGCCCGCCCAGCAGCGTAACTCTTGATGTCGTGTAGCCACAGCCTGTTGGCAACTGCGGGCCATGGGTGCCCGACGCCGGTCGCATAAGGACGGCAGGCCTGCCCAACTCTCTTGGCCGGCCGCCGGCAACACCGTGGAACCTAAAAAAGTCCCCAGTCAGGTAAGTGTCCCACCCGGTCCACTATTTTCAAGGGGTTCACACAGGTTCCACGCACATCCAAACTCGTAAAGATCCCGCGGGACGGCATGGCGAAGACCAAGCACCCGCCCCGGCCAGCGACCCGCCGCCCTCAGCAACCCGGCGGCCACCCTGTTCCACTACCTACAGCAGGCGCAGTCCATGCAGAGTCCGCCGGCGCCCTCGCAGTGCGAAACGGCCGTTTCGCCGGCATCTCCGCATGTGGTCTTAAATTCCCCCCCCCGCCAACAGCCTTTGGTGTGTTTGCCCTGCCATGTGGTCGGTGAGGCTTGTACTGCCACGCTAATAACCAATCATATTGATCGGATTTGAGTGGCAGATCTAAGGCATTTTACGCTGGGACCGGACCCGCCGTCCGGAGATAACCGACGAGCCACCCATCTCGGACCACTACAATATCATGATGTACCAGCCGCGCCCCGCCCCTTGGTTTTGGAGGCGTACGGTAGTCCAGGCAGTTTCAAAATATGAAACGGTTACATGCGGCGCCCGCCATGCAAGCGCGGATAGCGACAACCCTAAATCTGTGAAAAAATATGCGGCGGTGTTGGCCGTGTGCCGATGTTTTCGGACCCAGGCTAGTGGCCGTGTCCGGAGCTGTGGTCGCTTTCGGTCGCGTGCACCGTAATTGTCGCCTCCACGGGTTCGTTATTCCAATGGTACGGGGCGTGGTTGTTGGAGAACAGCCCTACGGTGATGGTGTGCATGCCCGGTTCCAAGGACGGAAGTTGTAGCCAATTCCCATAGAGGCGGTTGTGCGGTTCCCCGTCTATACTCACCATAACATATCCTTCACCATCTATATGGTCGCCGTTGACGTTCTCTCCAGATATGACAAAGTCGGTCACGGTCACCTCCAGGTTGTAGCCGCTCTTGGCATCAACGTGGGCAGTTGCCTCAATGGACATCGAGGCCGTTCCGGCCACCGGGGAGGGCACGGGGTTGTCGGCATTATCGCGCTCGGGCACCACCACCATTGCCACAGCTTCCACGGGGAAGCCGTTAGCATACATGTCGTCGTGCGTGTTTGCGTTGAGGGTCACCCTGATGTGGTGGCTGCCCGGCTCCAGTTCCGGTATGTGGTAGTACGAACCATACACGCGGTCCTTTACGCCATCCACGTATATGTGAGCGTGTCCTTCGTCGGGCACGTGTTCTTCGTTTACGTTCTCCGGAGTCCATGTCCAGCCCTCGGTCGTTATGTGTACGTTGACGCCGCCCTTGGCCTCCACCACGGCATCTATACCGATGGCCAGCGGTCCTTCGGCATCCATCGTGGCGTGTGAGTGGCCGCCCGCCTCCATGCTGTCACCTGTGTGTTCGTGCGTGTGCTCCTCGTCGGATACAACCGTGATTGCGCCCGCTATCCACGGATGATCCACAAGGTGGAAGCTAAACTCGCCCGCCCCATGGAACATACGGGAGTACGTCTGTCCGGGTTCCAGCACCAGCGGCCCAAAGTCTTCTCCGGCTTGGTCGGAGCCCACATCCCCGCTTGTGAGGGTGAGGGGTCCGCTTCCATCGTTGGACCAGATTACCTCGCCGCCAACATCCAGCGTGGCCGCGGACAAGCTGATGCAGGCATCTGCGCCGGCGCACTCGGCCTCGGTGCTAGGCGTTAAGCTTATGATTATCTGTACATGATCCGAGTATGACGGTACGGCTGCGACTGCCAGCAGTCCTGCCAGCACGGCAGCCAATGTTATCGCATTCTTCGTATTCATTGGTATTAATGCTACTCAATTCCTTATATCAAATTTGGTACAAATACCAAATATGGTACAAATATCAAAAAGTGGTACAAACGGCGAATTAATCCGGACAGGGCGCTAAATCCCCTGCAAAATTTTTCCGTCGCACGCAAAGCCGCGCGCCCGCCACCCGGAACGCGCCCCCATCACATGGGAATGCCGTCGTATGCGCGTCCATGAGAATTCCGTCCAGTTTTTTGAATATATCGGGTGTCCACGACTGCGCAAAAACACACCATTCACCGCAACAGAGCCGGCCTCGCCATGCGTTTTTTAGACAGCACCGGCGATATAAGAATGGAAAATATACCAGTGCGACAGCAAGAATAGAGGCGCAGGCTGATCTCATCGAAGAGCAGATGACATGGTGGCGACAACTGTCAGGAATG
Organism: Nitrososphaerota archaeon; assembly: GCA_016126025.1. Classification (GTDB taxonomy): domain Archaea; phylum Thermoproteota; class Nitrososphaeria; order Nitrososphaerales; family Nitrosopumilaceae; genus VYCS01. Next base: position 2,473 of record JAEFDA010000050.1, read on the forward strand.
CCGTGTAGATCATTGGTGGTTGCGGCAAGTATAGCCGGCAGCAGTTCTGTTACAAACGCAATTGATGCCGCAAACTGCAAGCATCATACGTCATCCCAGGGTATGACCGGCCGTACGGACGGCCCGGCTCGGTCGATGCTTGACGGTTCACGTGGTTTACGGGGTCCGCCAGCCACAGTCACGGCCGCACAGAGGGAACACTCCGCGTCCGGGCGCGCCATAACATGGGCGCTTCCGGCAGTGGGCCGTCGAGAAACGGGGTATGGAATACGGTTGGGGGTGAAACGCTATACTCCGACTTTGACGCGTGAACCACACAATTTAAATCGGCTGACATGGCATTATACACATGTTGGGAGAGATACTGGAGCGCAAGCCGGCACTTTTCTCAGTGACCGCATGCACCGTGATAGCCATACTCGCCGTCCCGGTGATAATACCACACATGCTGCACGGCTACCACATGGCGCACATTACGCTCCACATAGCCGGCCTGACGCTGGCCATCTTCATCACCACCTTGGCCGCATCCTCCCACCGCCGCACAAAAAGCCGGAGAATGCTGATAAGCTTCCTGGCGTTCGGCTGCTTTGCAGCTTCCGAGGTGGTGCTGCTGACCGATACCGCGTGGCCGTTCCTGACCAGTATAGGCCTCCTGCCCCTGCAGGAGCTGGGCCACCTGCTGGTCTTTTCCGCGCTGGGACTGCTGGCGCTGGCGGTGTTTCGCAATGACTGAGAGGCAGACCCGCCTAATGCGGGTAATCGGGGACAGCCCGGGAATACGCTTCCGGGAGATAATGCGCCGGACGGATATGAAGAACGGCGTGCTCAGCCACCACCTCCGGGCCTTGGAGAGGGCCGGCAGGATCCGGGTTGTTCGCAGCACCCGGCAGACGTCTTACTCCACCCTCGACATAAGCGAGGGCCAGCTGAGGGTGGCGGGCGCCCTGCAAAAGTCCACCCCCCGCGCCATACTGCTGGCGCTGGCCGCCGAGGACGGCCGCCGGTTCTCCGAGATGGTCGACTGCTGCGGAAAGTCGCCGTCGACCGTATCACTCTACCTGAAGGGGCTGATCAGAGATGGGCTGGTCGCCGTAAAAAAGTCGGGTTTTGTGAAAAGATACTATATCACCTGCCGCGGCGAGGTGGACAGGCTCGTTGAGTCGTACGTACCGCGTCCCTCCGACAGGCCCATATCCGGATTCGAGGACATCATAAACTCCCTGTAGCACCACACATATCCCATTCCACCCCGGCGCGGTACATACAGGTCATGAATCAAATAGTAGCATGCTCCATTACCACACCGTGAAACCCACATACGAGGACGTGGTCCGGGCATCGGAGATGCGCGGCGAGGAGATACGCGTCACGCCCCTGATATACTCTGCCACGTTCAGCGAGATGAGCGGCTCGCGCGTCCACCTCAAGGCGGAGTTCCGCCAAAAGACCGGATCCTTCAAGATACGGGGCGCCCACTACAAGATCCAACGGCTCTCCGCCGAGGAGAGGAGGCGCGGTGTGGTGGCCGCCTCGGCCGGCAACCACGCGCAGGGGGTCGCCTACGCGTCCCAGCGGGCAGGCATACCCTGCACCATAGTAATGCCCAAGAGCGCCTCGCCGGCAAAGATAGCCGCCACCCGCGGGTACGGAGCCAAAGTGCTGCTGAGCGGATCAGACTACGAGGAGGCCAGCAGGAGGGCCGGCGAGATCGCAGACCAGACGGGGGCCGCCATGATACACGCCTTCGACGACCCCGACATTATAGCCGGCCAGGGCGTCATAGGGCTGGAGGTGGTCGAAGAGATGCCCGACGTCGAGGAGATATACGTCCCCATAGGGGGCGGCGGGCTGGCGGCGGGGATACTCTTGGCCGTCAAGGGGAAGAATCCCAACATCAGGGTTATTGGGGTCCAGACGACCGCATTCCCGTCCATGAGGGAGTCGTGGGAGGCCGGACTCGTGAGGAAGGCCGGGGACGGGGACACCATAGCCGACGGCATCGCGGTGAGGGTGCCCGGAAGCGTCACCTTCTCCATAATACGGGACATGATAGACGACATTGTGCTGGTGGACGACACCGAGATCATAAAGACCATGTTCCTCCTCATGGAACGCACCAAGTTCGTGGTGGAGCCGGCGGGGGCCGCCGCCTTGGCGTACGTGGTATCGAGGAGCCCGGCCCCCGGAAAGAAGGTGGCGTGCATAATGGGGGGCGGCAACGTAGACATGTACCTGCTCGGCCAGATAGTGGACCGGGGACTGGCCGCCATGGGGAGACTGCTCAAGGTCTCCATGATACTCCCAGACCGGCCCGGCGTCTTCAAGGAGATAATGGACGAGATAGCGGCGGCCAACGCCAACCTGGTGGAGATGATCCACGACCGGCTCAGCTCCAGCATAAACGCCGGCTCGGTCTCCGTAACCGTAAGCCTGGAGACCCAGGGCCGGGCCAGCACCGAGGCGCTCATCAGGGCGCTGAGGGAGAAGGACATACAGTTCCACATCCTGACGTGATAAAGACACATTTGGGCGTGCATCTCATATCGGGCGCATGTTCATCCAGAACAGCCCGCTGGAGGGCCCCGGCGCTCTGGGCGGGCTCTTCAGGCGGGACGGCCTGGATCACACCATAGTACCGGCGGACGCCGAGATACCCCGGCGCGCGGAGGGCCCGGTGGTGATACTGGGCGGGCCGCAGGACGCCAACGACGACTCGGCGCGCCTCAGGGACCAGGAGAGGCTCATACGGTGGTGCCACTCCCGGAGCGTCCCCGTCCTGGGCATATGCCTGGGATCCCAGCTCGCCGCCAAGGCCCTGGGCGGCAGCGTGCACCGCGGACCCCGACCCGAGGTGGGATTCTACGACGACGTAACGCCTGACGCGTCGCATCCGCTCTTTGACGGCGCCCCTGACCCCTACACTGTATTCCAATGGCACCAGGACACCTTCCGGCTGCCGCCGGGGGCCCGGCGGCTTGCCAGCTCGCCCATATACGAGAACCAGGCATTCGTACATGGTAGCGTAGTGGGTCTCCAGTTCCACTTGGAGATCGACGCCCCCACGGCCCGCGCATGGCTGGACTACCTGGCGAGGCACCCGCTCGCCGGAATGGACACCCGCTCCATCCGTGGGTCGCTCCACGAGCTGGGGCCGGTGAGCGCCAACCTGGATGCGTTCTATGTCAGGTACAAGCGGATCTTCGGGCTGTAGAAATACGGGATCTGCAAGATCCCCCTTCTCAGATTAAAATAGTTATACCGCGTATAACCGTCATGGAACCGGAGCCTACATACATACTCATACAGTGCGACATGGGCAGCGAGTCCGATATAGTGTCGGCCATATCAGACATGCCCCAGGTGGTCGAGGTGCGGGGCACCTACGGCACCTTTGACATATTCTGCAAGGTTGTGGCCGGACAGAAAGAGACCGAGTCCATATTGGGACGCATACGCCGCATACCCCACGTCCGCTCCACCAACACTCTCAGGCCCATACTCTCCCAAGGGGGGCGGTAACATGATAGAGAGGGGTTTCAACGCCGAGAAGCTCTACAATGATGTAGTGCACTACTACATAGACAAGAAGGGCCAGACGCCGGATCAGGCCAACCGCATAGCCCGGATCGTGGTGACTCGGGAGACCAAGAGGAGGACGTGCCACGCGTGCGGCCACATGAACCACGACCACATCATGAACACCAAGACGTGCCTGTACGGGAACTGCCAATGCACCCGCTTCGTCACCCAGCCGGGCCTACAGGTCCAAGAGGCCGGGCGCTGATACCCAGGCTCCGCAGGTGCTCGGCGAACTCGGAGACGAACCCATGTATCGTGTACACCTGCTCTGCCCCCGACCGCTCCACCATGCCCACCAGCTCGTCAAAGTCGCAGTGGTCGCTGAGCGGCATAAAGTAGTCGGCCCCGCGCGAGTACTGGAAGCGTCCTGAGCTGGCCCAGCCGCTGAACGATATGGTGACGGCCCCGTACCGCCTCATCTCCGTTATGAAACGGGAGCGGGCGGGCATCATTGGGGATATCATCACCCAGGGCTTGCGGTCCAGCAGTCCGGCCCTCCGGGCCTCGGTGTGGCCCGGGGCCGGCTTGAGCGGTACGCCCGCGGCGCGGTGCATGTCGTTGATCCTCTTGACCGAGTCGTGGTAGTACATGGGCTCCCAGTGGGCGAATAGCTGCGAGAGCGTCTGGGCCTTGCCCAGTTCGTACCCCATCAGTATCACCGGCACGCCCCGGGAGTACATCAGGGAGACCAGCTCGTCCACCTTGGAGCACACCTCGTCGACGGGGGGGAACCGGAACTCGGGCAGCCCGAAGGTGCACTCTGTCACCAGAGTGCGGCACCGGGGGACACGCGCCCCCCTCAGGAACCCCCGATCCCGGGTGCATATGTCGCCGGTGTAGAATGTGTCGCCGGCCAGCAGGCCCATGGAGCCCAGTATGTGGCCGGAGTCGTACATGCGGAGGCCGTCGATATGACTGACGCACTCGCCCAGGTCGCGCCCCCGCAGGGCGGCCAGCCGCCTGGTGCTCTCGGAGGCCAGCACCACCCCGCCGGAGCGGTCGGGCAGGTGGTCCATGTGGGCGTGCGAGACAAAGTTGACGTCGCCGGCTGCGGACTTTGCGTCCAGCAGTATGGTAGAGCCGCCGTGCGTGCACGCCATCCCAGACGATGTCATCGCTACCCCGCCCAACGCAGAGCCTCCCCTCCGGACTCGATATAAACTCAGGGTTGCCGCTTGCGTACGCTCTGGCGCGCGGCATGCACCACCTTGGCCTGGCGCCGGACCGGGGGCGCGCCGAGGGGCGCCGGACGCCGCAGTACGCCCCAGACGCCGGTGGCCGTATGCCCGCCTCGGTTGAAAATAAGTGACCGGGGTGTGGCCGCTCAGCCTGCAACGGTTCTCTCGCAAAGTTGGTTGATGCTTGGATTTCCCGCCATGAGCACGTCACGGACTCCACAATGGGCAGGGTACCATTCCACACCTTTATAGTACTGATACTTCACCGTATAGTATGATACGTTCGCACGTGTTTGGCGTACGGTTCCGCAAGGAATTCGACCATTCCATGCTGTCGCGCCAGGCCGGCATGGACCGCTACGTCCACAACAGGCTGCTCGAGATCTTCCGGGACGAATATCGCAGGTGCGGCACGGCCGACACCTCGCTCCACCGCATCAACACGTGGTACACGGACCTGCGGAATGAGACGGGCCCGGAGTGGATGAGGCAGTCCGTGTCGGACATGACGCGGCAGATACTGTACGACTTGGGAAGGCATTACGGCCAGTACATCGAGACCGAACACACGAAGGCGGCCGGCATGGGACCAAGGGTGCGGTGGGGCGAGCCGCACTTCAAGAGACGCGGGGACCGCATCTCAATCCCCCTCAAGATAACGCACGACAACACCCACGGCGACGCGCGTTTCACCGGGGAGCGCACCGTGCGAATAGCCAAGATGGGCGAAATACGCCTCAGCCGGCCGTTCCCGGTGCCAAACTACCGCCCCAAGTCCGCCAGACTGTACCAGACGTCCGACGGCAAGTGGCGCATCGCCATATCGTGCGAGGAGCCCGACCCCGAACCATACGCAGGCGAGCCGGTCCTCGTGGGAGTCGACCGCAACATAGGGAACGTGGCCACCCCCGACCACATCATCGTGCCCCCATACAAGATGGTCCGCCGCATGCGCAACGCCGAGCGTACCGCGGGCAGGGCGCAGCGTATCGCGTCGCGGCGCCAAAAACCCGACCGTACCCGCAGGAAGCCCGGCTCGAAACGGTGGGCCAGGGCGCAGAGGCGGGCGGCCAGGAACAGGCGGCGGGCCGCCGACATCCGCCACACCACCTCCCACAAGATATCGCGCGTCATAGCCGATACCGCGACGCACGTCGCGGTAGAAAACATCAACACGCAAAACATGACGAAGTCGGCCAAGGGGACCAAAGAGAAACCCGGCAGGCGCGTGGCGCAAAAGTCGGGCCTCAACCGGTCCATCACGGAACAGTGCTGGGGGCTGCTGGTCACATTACTGGCGTACAAGCTGGCCGGGGGCGTGATACGGGTGCCAGCGGCGTACACCAGCCAGAGGTGCCCCGCATGTGGTTTCACGGACGCGCTGAACCGGGACTGCCGCGAGTTCCTGTGCCTGCTGTGCTGGAACCATTCCCATGCGGACCGCAACGCCGCACGCAACATAGAGGATACCGGCGCGCGCATGCTGGGGCGGCCGTGCAGGCGCGGCAGCATTCCATCACCATTGCACGAGTGTCCGGCAATACCGGCCGGTGGCGCCCATGTTAAGGGGCGACTGGACGTGGAGGGTTCTGGAATGGTCTCCCCGCAGAAGCGTCAAGCATCGACTGGAGGCGTCCGTCCGTCTGGGACGGTCATGCTGTACCATGACGTGTAATGCTTGCGTGCGCGGCATCAACCGCGTTCGCAACAGAACCGCCTGCAACCACGCGGTACATGACCGGGACCGGGGGACCGGCTAGGAGATCGGACGCCCGCCGGTGGACGGACTGGTGTTCTTGGCTTCTACGCATGGCGGCAAACTTCTCCTCGCTGTCAAACTCCACCATCATGCGCAGGGAGCCATCCGAACCCTGGAGCAGCCGCCGGGAGACGAACCCGTCAAACTTGGATATTATACCGTTGGACTCGGCCACCCACGCCTTGAACTCCTCTCCGCGGCCCGGCTTTATGTTGACGTCCAGCATTGCTATTACCATTGGCGTGACGGGCGATACGCCGCATAACTGTGTTTGGCACCGGGCATGCGGGAGGCATGTGGGTTATGGAAGGGTGTGGACGGCCTCGGGCAGTTGTTATCCTTCCGGCTGGCGCCCCCGGGCGCACCAGTTCGGCGGCGTCGGGCACGGCCGCACGGAGAGTGCCGCCGGCCGCAGCACGGCCCGGACCATGAGGTACTGTCTCCGCCCCCGCCACACATATACGAACCGCCCCGCCGCGCCACTCCATGGCAAGCGTGCTGGTGGTGGGATCCGGCGGCCGGGAGCACGCGCTGGCTTGGAGGGTGTCGCAGAGTGATGTGGTGGATGCGGTGTACACGGCGCCGGGCAACGGCGGCACGCCCAACAACATACCCATACAGCCCGACGACATCCGCGGGCTGGCCGACTTTGCCGCCGAGCGCAACTGCTTCACCATTGTAGGCCCCGAGGCGCCGCTGGCCGCCGGCATCGTGGATACATTTGCGGAAAGGGGGCTGGGCATATTCGGCCCCACCAAGGCGGCGGCCCAGCTGGAGTCCAGCAAGGCCTGGGCCAAGGGGTTCATGGGACGGCACCGCATCAGGACCGCCCGCTCGGCGGTCTTTGATGATGCCTCCGATGCCGCCGAGTACGTGGACTCGGTGGACTATAACGTGGTGGTCAAGGCCGACGGCCTGGCCGCCGGAAAGGGCGTCATAGTGTGTAGTAGCGTGCAGGAAGCAAAGGACGCCATACGGTCCATGATGGAACAGGGAAGGTTCGGCGGTGCAGGCAAGCGCATAGTGATAGAGGAGCGCCTGTCCGGCGTGGAGGCCTCGTACATAGCCATGTGCGACGGGCGCGTGGCGGTGCCCATGGCCACCAGCCAGGACCACAAGCGCATATACGACAACGACGAGGGCCCCAACACCGGCGGGATGGGGGCCTATTCCCCCGCCCCCCACGTGGACGCGGAGATGGCCGGCACCATACAAACCGAGATAGTCGACCGCACCCTGTCGGGCATGAGGGAGGAGGGGTGCCCCCTAACCGGCTTCCTGTACGCGGGCATAATGATACAGGACGGCACCCCCTACGTGCTGGAGTACAACGTGCGGATGGGCGACCCCGAGTGCCAGCCCATAGTGATGCGCATGGACTTTGACCTGTACGGGTATGCGGCGGCGGCCGCCTCCGGCAGGCTGGCCGGCATGCCGCCCCCCCGGTGGAGGCCGGAGCACGCCGTGTGCGTGGTGCTCGCCGCCCGCGGGTACCCTGGCGCATATACCAAGGGGCAGCCCATATCCATACCCGACACCGACGCGCATACGGCCGTCTTCCACGCCGGGACGGCCCGCCGGGACGGCCGGCTGCTCTCCAGCGGCGGCCGGGTGCTGGGAGCCACATCCCTGGGTATGACTCTGCGCCAAGCCGTCGAGAGGGCGTACCATACCGCCGACGACATAACATGGAGCGGCAAGTACTACCGGCGGGACATAGCCGCCAAGGCCCTCTAGGCCTGGAAAAGGCGGCCTTCGGTCACCACCCAGTCCACCGGTATGTCCTGCGGGTTGGTCGGTATCCTCTTCACCACCTGCTTCTCCATGGCCGCGGCCACCGACGGGATTTGGTGCGTCCCCAGGTACGCGTCATAGTACCCCCGCCCGTATCCCAGCCGGTGGCCGTCCGGCGTGACGGCCACCGCCGGGACCAGCACAACGTCCGGGACCGCCGGGGCGCACCGGGTCCGGGGCTCCCGGATGCCGTACGGGCCCGGCGCCAAGTCCCGCTCGTCCCGTACCGCACGGAACTCCATGGAACCGTATGCAGTCCCGAGGCTCCCGGATCCGTCCAGCACGGCAGGGAGCAGGAGCGTCTTGCCCGAATCCAGTATGTCCTGCATGATGCCTCCGGTGCGGATCTCGCTGCCTATGGAGTGGTATGCTCCCACTGACCCGGCATCATCCAGCGGGGGCCAGCGGCGCAGCCTGCGGCGCACCATTTCGCTGGCCATCTCCAGCATCTCGGCGGAGGTGTTGTCGCGCCGGGCCAGCAGTACGCGCCGCAGTGCGTCGCGGTCGGGATCACGCCCCATGGCCGGCCGCCGCCAGCGTGTTGCGCAGCAGCATGGCCACCGTCATGGGCCCCACGCCCCCCGGTACCGGGGTGACATATGAGGCCACCTCCAGCACTCCGGCATAGTCGGCGTCGCCCCTCAGCTTGCCGTCGACGCGGTTTATTGCCACGTCCACCACCACGGCCCCCGGCTTCACCATATCGTGTGTCAGCTCGAATGTACCGTTGCCCACCCCGGTCACTATGACGTCGGCGGAGCGGCATATGTCCCCCAGGTTGGCGGTGCGCGAGTGGCAGGTGGTCACAGTGGCATTCCGCTGGAGCATCAGGTGGTACAGCGGCTTGCCCACCAGCCTGCTCCGGTTTATTATTACGACGTGCTTGCCTTCCAGCCCTATGTTGTAGTGGTCCATCATGCGCATTATCCCCAGCGGCGTGCACGCCACCAGCCGGGCGCGGCCGGCCGCCAGCAGGCCGGCGCTCTCCGGGGTCAGCCCGTCCACGTCCTTGGCCGACGATATGCGGGATATGGCGCCAAACTCGTCCAGATGCCTAGGCAGCGGGAGCTGCACCAGTATGCCGTGTACGGCATCGTCTGTATTGAGCCGCTCTATGAGCGAGTCCAGCTCCCGCTGGGATATGCCTATTCCCATGGTGTGGTCCTGCGTGTCTATGCCGGCCGCGGCGCATGCCCGGTGCTTGTTCCGGACGTATACCGCCGAGGCGGGGTCCTCGCCCACCAGCACGGTGGCCAAGCACGGCACTATTCCTCTCCCCCGGAGTCGCCGGGCGGCCTCGGCGGCCTCGGCCTTTACCCTCTCGGCCACTACCAAGCCGTCCATACGCGCGCCCGCCATCCTTTGATGTCGCCACCGTTGGCAATTAAAATGTGCGCAGAGGCAAGCAGGATCCGGCAATTGTGTGCCGGAGACACGCATGATCTGGCAGGGATGTCACCGGATCCTACTTGCCCCTGCCATGCATAAGCCACGCCTACCCGAGTCAGCTCCGCCTAGCTCGTGTCCACGCCAGCCAGTGTCACTTCAACCACCCGCCGGTTGTTGCCATCCTCAAAGACCGAGTTGCCGGTGGCAGTGATGGTGACCGTGTAGGTTGTCTGGTCGGCTGCAGCCGAGACCATACTAAGCTGGTTGCCGTCGGTTATGATAAACCGGTCCGAGTCGCCGCCCAGCTCTATATGGTATGTGGGGTTCTGCCCGTCTAGGAAGGAGTTCTGGGCGGATATGGTCCCGACCACACCGGGGACATCTGTTCTGTCTATGGACACGCTGTCCGTCACGACGTACCAGCCACCCAAGTTCTGGTCGAAGGAGGCTGCGGAATCGAACATTCCAGTCATGTTTACTACTGAGGAGACGTCCCAAGTGTCGAGGGGCTGGTTGAAGGAGGTGGCATTAGAGAACATGTTAGACATGTCGGTCACAGAGGAGGTGTCCCAAGTGTCGAGGGGCTGGTTGAAGGAGGTGGCGCCGGCGAAC
>JAEFDA010000105.1 GCA_016126025.1 Nitrososphaerota archaeon
GGTGCTGAGCGTGGTGGAGCAGGCAGTAGACAGGGCGATGGGCAAGTGATGGTCTAGTGATGTTGGTACACAACACAAGAGGGCGGCGACACAGTAATATCACGATACATCACAAGGCGGTATCATGATAGACTACTGGTTGGTGGTGCTGGGTGTGGCGGCCTTTGGGGCATGCCTGGCCGTCTCATTGGCGGCGGGCAGGCGGCCGGAGACGGCGGATCTGGAGAATGAGCTGGCCCGGCTGAGGATCCGCGTGGATATGCTGGCCGCCGCGCCCCACCCGCGCCCTGCCCGCGTCGAGAGCGCAACGCATGTGGTGCTCAAGGCTGTGGCTGATAGTCCCCGGACGGCGCGGCAGATACAGGCGGAGCTGGGCCAGAGCCGGGAGCACGTGGCCCGGATGGTCAAGAGAATGTCCGAGGAGGGGTATCTGGAGAGGGGGGGCGGGAGGCCGTTCCTGTACACCATCACCCCGGCGGGCCGCCAGGCGCTGGAGGCGGGCTCTACCGGAGCTTGACGTACTCGTAGGCGCCCAGTTCGGCATCGAAGCAGTACCGGACCTTCTGGTAGTCTTGGCGCAGCTGCCGCGTCGCGGCCCTGACCTCGGCCGGATCCCGGCCGTCTATCACCACATGCTTTATCATCTCGGCTATCTGGCGCATCTGGTCCCCCTTCATGCCCAAGCGGGTGACCTCGGAGACGCCCAACCGTATGCCTCCCGGATGGAAGTAGTTGCGTCCGGCCTTGATGTCGCCGGGTATGAGCTGCCGGTTTACGATGATGTTGGCCTTCTCCAGGTCGGCCTCGACGCGGCCCCCGTCCGAGTACTTTAGGACGTCGACGGCCACTTGGTGGGAGCGGGTGAAGCCGCCGTTCTCGCCCAGCACCCTGAAGCCCATACCACTGAGCGACTCGGCCAGGGTCCGGGCGTTGTCTAGCACTTGCCGGGCGTACGACTCGCCGAACTCCAGCGCCTCGGCGAAGGCTACCGCCTTGGCGGCCATGTGGTGGATGTGGTGGCTGCTGGTCATGCCCGGGAACGTGGCCTTCTTTATGGGCTCCTCTTGGGCGGCGCCACCCAAGACGAGCCCCCCCTGCGGGCCGAAGAGTGTCTTGTGGGTGCTCATGGTCATGGTGTCGGCGCCCTCCCGAAGCGGATCCTGGAAGGCCCCCCCGGCTATGAGGCCGGCCACATGGGCGGCGTCGTAGTTGATGTGCATGCCGTACCCCTTCAGGAAGTCGGCCAGCTCCCGGAGCGGGTGGGGGAAGAGAAAGAGCGAGCCGCCGAACATCGCCATTGCGGGCGCCTTGCCCGCCTCGGCGCCCTCCCGCACCTTCTTCTTGGTCTTGTCTACGTCTATGTTCATCCGCTCCGGGTCAAAGGGGTAGAACTCCACATCCAGCCCGTGCACCAGGCCGGCCGTCCCCGAGTGCTCCCTCTTTCCGTGGGATATGTGCCCGCCCGCCGGTATGGAGGGGGCGATCATGGTGTCGCCCGGAAGGGTGAAAGCCGAGTACACCACCAAGTTGGCCACCACGCCGGATATGGGCCGGACGTCGGCGAACTCGGCCTTGTAAAGCCTACGGGCCAGCCGGGCGCAGTCGGTCTCCACCCGGTCTATGTACGTGCAGCCTGCGTACACACGCTCGCCGGGCCACCCTTCCGCGTACCTGTTGCCAAAGTCCGAGAGGAGCGCCTCGCGCACGGCGGGGCTGGGTATGTTCTCGCTGGCTATGAGGGGTATGGAGTCAGCGAACCACCGGTGGTGCCTTTTCATCTCTGAGAAGACCGCATTGTACGCCTCCCGGGGGGACACGTCGCCGCTCTCTGCCATGGTCCGGCTGCTGCATACCTCCCAATTTAAGAACACCGATGCGGGGGCCGCCGCGGCGGGCGGATCTGTGCCCAGCCAGCGGCCGATCCGATGGGGATCGCGGACGGGCCAGGCACGACCCCGCAGCCTACAAGCCGGGTTTTGCGGTACGGATCTGACAGTTTTTGCAGGCATATGATGTATAATGTGGCCATACGACGTTCAAACCATGTAAATCACACCGAACATGTCAGTAAAGACCTATAGATACTCGCGTCAAGCCCAAATACGTACTGGATCGAGCCACATACCTATAAAAGGGGTATCTGGAAGCCTAACCGCGATGAGTGTTCAGATGGCCTCACAGGGAAAGATGCCGGTGGTACTCCTCAAGGACGGTTCCACCGAGACCAAGGGCCGTGACGCCCACAAGAACAACATAGCCGCCTCCAAGATAATAGCCGAGATAGTGCGCACCAGCCTAGGTCCCAGGGGAATGGACAAGATGCTGGTGGACTCGCTGGGCGACGTCACGATAACCAACGACGGGGCCACCATCCTCAAGGAGATTGACGTGCAGCATCCGGCCGCCAAGATGCTGGTGGAGATATCAAAGACCACCGACAACGAGGTGGGCGACGGGACCACATCAGCGGTGGTGCTGGCCGGGGCCCTGCTGGAGAACGCCGAGGATCTGCTGAACCAAGACGTGCACCCGACCATAATAGTGGACGCATACAGGAAGGCCGCCAAGCAGGCCGGCGCGTTTCTGGCGGAGATAGCCGAGAGCACGTCGCCTGACAACCGCGACACCCTCAAGAAGGTGGCCCGGACCGCGATGCAGACCAAACTTGTGCGTAACGACTCAGACCAGCTGGCCGAGATAGTGGTGGATGCGGTGCTGGCCGTCTCAGAGATGGACGGTGAAGACTACAAGGTCGATGTAGACGACATCAAGGTGGAGAAGAAGGCGGGCGGCTCCATCAAGGACTCGGAGATCATACGGGGCATAGTGTTGGACAAGGAGATCGTGCATGGCGGGATGCCCCGCAAGATCGAGAACGCCAAGATCGCCCTGCTAAACTCGGCTCTGGAGATAAACAAGACCGAGACGGACGCGAAGATAAACATCTCCAACCCCCAGCAACTCAAGGTGTTTCTGGACGAGGAGAACCGCATGCTCAAGTCGATGGTGGACAAGGTAGTAGCCAGCGGCGCCAACGTCGTGCTGTGTCAGAAGGGGATAGACGACATGGCCCAGCACTACTTGGCAAAGGCCGGCGTGATCGCCGTCCGCCGCATCAAGGAGAGCGACCTGACCAAGCTGGCCAAGGCCACCAACACCAAGATTGTCACCAACCTGGACGACCTAGCCGAGACGCCGCTGGGCCTGGCCGATGCGGTCGAGGAGAAGAAGGTCGAGGAGGACAAGTGGGTCTTCGTTCAGGGCTGCCACAACCCCAAGTCGGTCAGCGTACTGGTACGGGGCGGGTCCCAGAGGGTAGTCGACGAGGTGGAGCGCTCGGTACACGACGCCCTGATGGTCGTCCGTGATGTCATGCTCCGGCCCTCCATAGTGGCCGGCGGCGGCGCCCCGGAGACCTACGCCTCCACCGGGCTGCGAAACTGGTCCAACTCATTGGACGGCCGCGAGCAGCTGGCCGCCGAAAAGTTCGCCGACAGCATGGAGTCCATCCCGCTGGCCTTGGCCGAGAACGCTGGCATGGATCCCATAGACACGCTGACCACCCTCAGATCCCGCCAGATGCGAGGCGAGAGGTGGACCGGCATAGACGTCATGAAGGCGGAGGTGTCCGACATGAAGTCCAGCGAGATCATAGAACCGCTCTCAGTTAAGATACAGGTGGTAATGGCGGCCGCCGAGGCCGCCTGCATGCTGCTCCGCATAGACGACGTCATCACGACCGCCAAGGCTCCCCCACCCCCGCCCGGTGGCGACGGTGGTATGGGAGGCATGGGAGGAATGGGAGGTATGGGAGGTATGGGAGGCATGCCCGATATGGGCGGCATGATGTAGCCGGCCCGCAAGACACTCTCCTCAGATACCAAGCCTCACACCGTATGTCCCTGATGCTGAATTCGCTAGGGGAGATGCCCAGATATCTGAGACGCTCGGAGATGCCCGAGTGTCCGGGATCAGGCGATCAGGAACACCATGGTGAGCGAGCCGGCCACCAAACCAAATCCCAGCCCCATGTATACGACGCGGTTATTCTTGTCATGCGAGGACCTCCACAGCAATATGCCGCCCAGCAGGCCCAGCAGCAGCACGAAGACGCCGGCCACCAGCATGTCCCCGTCGTTCCCGCTTATGAGCGGCTGAAAGAGTCCGGAGAGCAGCAGGAAGAAGACTATGATGTAGACGTACCCGAAGGACGACACCGCCTTGGACGAGGGCTTGGCACTCAACGCCTGTGTGAACGGGGGGCCGGATAATAAACCTGCGCGCCTAGGGGCCTGGGAATTGCCGGAATCGGCCAGACCGGCTCTGCAGTCTTTGTTCGGATCCGCGCGCCGTATCCTTCGGCGCCCGGCGGGGGAGCCGGGCAGGCCAATACTTCATTATCAAAAAACTGTTAATCATTATATATCATAGGTATAATATGATAATCAATGAAAAAGGCAGACTTGGAACTACTACTGGCGGTCCTGTCCGGGGTCAGGATGAGAGTGGCCGCAAGGGCGAGGGCTAATCCCCGGGCCGCAAAGACCGCGGCCAAGAGGCTCAGGGAGAGGGGGCTGGTGGCGTACAAGGACGGCGTCCTGATGGTACAGAGGGACGCGGTGGCGCTGCTGCTCAAGAGAGCCTCAGAGCGGTACGACTTGAGGGTCATACTACGGGGGTCCAGCGAGCTGGTCTTTTGCAGTTTGGCAGAGCCGGGAACCGTGACCGACATCGTGGAACGGACGGGCCTCTCGGTCCCCACCGTATATCGCGCCGCGCGGGACCTGTACTCGGTGGGGGCAGCCCGTAACATGGACGGCACCATACATCTGGACGGCTCGCTCGTGGATCTGGCAAAGGCCATGAAGGTCGTCTCAGAACACGACACGCGCGCACACACCATATACAGAGACTCCAAACGCGGACTGATGCACGTTCCGGCGGGGGCCGCCTGTAACGGCCAGCCCACGGCCTTCTCTAGGTTTGGCGAGTTTGGAATAGAGTACGGCGGGATGCGCGACTACTACATAGTGCAGGATAATGCGGTTGACATCCACGACATACTGGTGCATGCACTGCTGGCCGCCTATGAGCATGGCGATATAAGCGAGATGTCCATGGTGGTGGTGTTCTACCTAAAGCACCGGAACGGGATGGACATCACGAGGATAAGGCGTACAGCCTCGGGGTTCGGCGCCGCCAGCATATGGCTTGGTGTCGAGTCGTACGTACGCAATCACACCGCCACAAAGAACGCCGGCGCATTTGCGCCTTGGGAAGAGTTCGTTGAGAAGGCGAACCTGTATGGCGTGGATCCGGCCGAATATGCGATGCTGCCTCCCGCCAAGATGCTGCTGCAGGATCTGGGGTACAGCCTAGAGAGGCCGGTCAGCATATACCTGCTGGGTGGCGAGAACATGAGGCTGAAGGGGCTGAAGGAGTCCACCAAGGACTGCGACATGGTTGTGAAGGACCGCACCGACTTTGAGGCGGTCACCAAAGCCCTAGTCAGGATGGGCTATTCGGCCATCGCTCCCGCCGAGCATGCCGTAGACGACGAGCGCCTGTATCCGGACGACATACTGGAACATTCCACCCTGCCCAGGGTGGATATCTTCACCAAGACGGTGATGGGGGGCATCACCCTCACCGACTCCATGACCGACTCGGCCGACCATGTGGAATTTGGCAACCTAAGGGTGGGTGTACTCCGAAACGAGCACGTCCTCATGCTGAAGGCGGTGGCTGGACGGGAGGGCGACATACAGGACATGGCCGCACTGGTCCGGGGCTCCCCTGGACAGCCAGACGGGTACAACCATGGCGCGTTCAACTGGAAGATGGTACTGGACGAGGCAGGGGCGCAGGGGGACAACCCCGAGGGGGACCTGCCTTGGGCGCTCTTGGACGGGTTGTCGTACATGGAGGAGCAGACGGGCATCAGGAGCCCGATCCTGGCTGTGGTGAGGCGGCGCGCCGTCGACTCGAATATAATACGGCTGGCCCGGGGCGGCTGGCGCCCGCTCCGGGACGTGGTGGACATGCTGGCGGGCGGCGACATCTCCCATAGCTACGTGCTGAACAGGGCAAAATCCCTGGCCAAGGGCGGAGCTCTCAAGAAGCGGACCGAGGGCCGGCGGGCGCTAGTCTGCGGCGATGCGAGGTTCCCGCGTCCGGGGTGGGGCATGGACGGGTGGGGCATGGGGCGGTACTTGGCATGGAGGTTTCACCTCGGGGAGCGGCCCGGACCACGGGGCATGGCAGAACTTGCAGGGTACGTCCGGAACCGGGGCTGCGCCACGGTGGGGGACTTGGACGGGGCGGTCTCTCCTGGCGTGTTCCATATCCCGCACGACCCGCCCCCGGCCCCGGCCGAGGCTGTGAGGATGTGCCTAGAGAGGGGGACTGGGCGTAACGGGCGGTCTCCCCCGGACGCATACGCGCGGGCGCCGCGCATCCGGGCAGATCCGGGCAAACAGGAGACCCAGATCATATGACCGCTCCCCACCGGAACTTGGCAGCGCGCTCACCGCGACAACCAGGGCAGTGTATCATTTATGACGCGCCGGGCGGATATGTGCGCAACCACGGGTACCCGTCCTACACGTCGAAGTACAGGTAGAACTCGTGGGGGTGGGGCCGTATGGATATCTCGCGGTGGTCGTTCCTTCCCAGCTCCACGATCTTGTCGATCACGTCCTCGGTGAATATAGGCTTGAGGAAGCTGCGGTCGCTGTCCAGCTCGTCGAGAGCCTCGCCCAAGGTAGCCGGCAGCATGCCTATGCCCCTGTCTCGGTGCTCGCGCTTGCTCATCTTGAATATGTCCTCCTGCACGGGGTCTCCCGGGTCGCACTTCCTCCTGATGCCGTCCATCCCGGCCCCGGTCACGGCGGCAAAGACCAGATACGGGTTCGACGAGGGGTCCGGCGCCCGGAACTCCAGCCGCTTCAGCTTGGCGTGCGACACCCCCTTGAAGTGCTTGGGCACCCGCACTATCGCCGAGCGGTTGCTGGAGCTCCACGCTATGTAGGCGGGCGCCTCGTACCCGGGGACGAGCCTGTGGTACGAGTTGGTGGTGGGGTTGCAGATGGCCGAGAGGGCCTTGGCGTGGTCCATTATGCCGCCGCAAAAGTACCTGGCTATCTGGCTCAGCTCTTCGGGGTCGTCCTTGTCGAAGAAGGCGTTCTCCCCGCCCTTCCAGAGGCTCACGTTGGTGTGCATGCCGCTCCCGGCGTCCATGGATATGGGCTTGGGCATCATGGTGGCCACCTTCTCGAACTTCTGGGCCACGTTCCTGACTATGAACTTGTAGGACTGCGCCGAGTCGGCCGCGTTGGTCAGTGTGTCGTACATTATGTCTATCTCGCACTGGCCGGCCGTCGCCACCTCGTGGTGGTGGTTGTCGCAGAGTATCCCAAAGTCCGAGTTGAGTATGTTGACGCACTCGTTCCGGAACGGCGTGAGCGTATCCGACGGCGTGCTGGGATAGTAGCCCCGCTTGAGCCCCATGGGGTATCCACTGCCCTCCTGGCTCCAGGGAGCCTCCCGGGACTCTATGGAGTAGGACTGGCCCTTGTAGGGCGTGAGCACGTCCCAGTGCACCCGGTCGAACACGAAGAACTCCACCTCCGGTCCCCAGTAGCTGTTGTATCCCTGATCTTTGATGTACTTCTCGGCGTTCTGGGCTATGCCCCGGGGATCCCGGGTGAGCCTGCCCCTGCCCCCTCCCCAGTACACGTCACAGAGGAGCCGGGCGGTGCGGTTCTCGGTGAGCCAGGGGATTATCGCGTAGGTGCTGGGGTCGGGCTTGAGTATGAGGTCCGAGTCCTCTATGCTGGCAAAACCCACTATGCTGGAGCCGTCCAGCTTGGGCAGGCCGTCGCGCATCTGGTCCGGCGTGAAGGTGTTGGCCGAGATGGTGGTGTGGTGGAACCGGCCCGGCAGACTGGTGAACTGCATGTCTACGAACCGTATCTTGTCCCTCTTCAGCATCTCGAAGACATCCTCGTTGGTGTAGGTCAGGCGCTTGGGATCTCCCCCGTTGAACTTGTAGGGCAATTAATATTCGACATAAATATAGCCATGATTTAAGGATTGAGAATATGTCGGACTTGGGCATGGAGAAGCTCTACGGGATGGTGCTCCGGGAGCTGGAGAGCGACGCCATCTTGGAGATGGATCCGGACACGTACAGCAGCGTCTCAGAGTTCGTGGGGAACCTGCGGAGGCAGGAGTTTGACGGCATAGAGAACGAGATCCGGGACGTGATGGTGGGAACGGCGGCCCGGCTGGCCGATATGCTCCTGAAGGCCCGGCTGGAGAAGGGCTTTGTCCCGGGCGCCGACGTGGGCAACCTCTTGGACGAGGAGAAGTACGTTCTGGACGCCGAGGAGGAGAAGCGGGAGCGGATGGAGCTGGTGGCCGAGGCGGCGGCCCGGGGGAAGACCCTCCTGCTGGGGCGCATGGCCGAGATGCACAAGAACCGGACGGTTACCGTCAGGTTTCTGAAGAAGGTGGACAAGCTTATGGGGTCTGACTACCGCGAGTACGGGCCCTTCCGGGAAGAGTACATAGGATCCATACCGTACGACAACGCCCGCTCCTTGGTGGCCCGGGGCGATGCCGTCCACATAGGCTGGGTCGACTAGCCGGCCGCGGCGGTTAAATTACGACCATGCGAATGCGGGGCATGTCCCATACCGGCGTGGACGTGATCGACTTTCTATACTATACCATATACCCGGTGGTCGGCATACTGGCCGTCGAGGGCATAAGCAGGCTGGCGCGGCTCCCCAAGTGGGCAAAGCTGTGGACCCAGGCGGCCGTCTGTATGGGCTTTGGGGTGTACTACTGGTTTGTGCTGCCGTACCCGCAGAACTTTCCGATGACCGCCTTGGTGCTGTTTCTCTTGGCCGTCGCCCTGATATACCAGGGCAAGCGCGCCCGCATATCGCCTGACATGAGTCCCTACTAGCGCCCGGTTCTCTTGTTACGCGGACCTCAGGACCGGCGGCATGACCGTCATGGCGGACGGCGAAGTTGTCTGGGTCGGGAGATGACACCATCAACCGACTTTGCAATGGAATCCTAGCGCCCGAAGAAGCGACGGAAGAAGCTCTTCTTGCCGGTGCCGCCGTCGCGTATGACCCTCTTCTCGCCGAACTTTCTGGCCCTTATGAGGGTGAGCTTGACGCAGCGGTGTTCCTCGGGAAGCCGGTGCTCGGGGCAGAAAAAGTCCTTGCAGTAGTTGCACTGGAAGGGCATGTCAGTCATGTCGCCGCAGTAGCAGCACTTTTCCAGATTCACGGTATGGTATGCGGCGCGGTATCTAATATAGTTTGGACGGTGGACTTTTATACGCCCCGTGCGCGTCCCGCCCCGTTGCATGCAGCAGTCCTACCGCTCTTGGCGCTGGCATTGGCGGGCGCTGCCGCGTCGGCCGCCGCCCAGCCCTACGCCGATACCGTCACGTTTGTGCGGGTGGGCGATGCCGAGCAGGCCGTGGAGATGGTGCGGAACGGCACGCTGGACATCTACTACCAGAGCGTCCCGCACCATCTGGTGGCCGACCCCGAGGACGTCGTGGTGTACGAGGTGCCCGCCGGCGGAACCATGGGCCTGCTGCTGAATCCGGCCGAGGGCGAGCGGTTCAACCCCTTCCAGCTGAGCCCGGTCAGGTTTGCGGTCAACCTCTTGGTGGACAGGGAGCGCATCGTGGAGGATCTCTTGGAGGGGTACGGCTCCCCCATAGTGTCGCCCTTTGCGCCCCACCACCCCGACTATGTCAGGACGCTGGAGGCGACCGAGTCGGTTGTCATCAGGCACGATCCGGACCTGGCGCAGTCCATAATAGACAAGGCGATGGTGGGCGCAGGGGCGGTCCTAGAGGAGGGGGTGTGGCACATGGATGGCGAGCCGGTGGGGCTCATCATGTTCCTGCGCGACGACGACCCGGTCCGGCTGGACATAGGCGAGACCCTGGCGTCGGCTCTGGAGGGCGCCGGGTTTGTAGTGGAGCGCACGTACGGGGACTTGGCGCAGGCCTACGATGCGGTGTACGGCGCAAACCCCGCCGATCTCGGCTGGCACGTGTATACGGAGGGCTGGGGAGGCAGCTATTCCAAGTATGATGACAGCAGCCTGGCCGCCTACTATGCCCCTTGGGCCGGCAATATGCCCGGCAGCAACAACCCCGTGTTCTGGAATTATGAACACGCCGAGCTGGACAGCATCACGCAGACCATATACCGGGGGGAGTACACCGACGGGGAGCACCGCACAGAGCTGGTCCAGAGGGGCGTCGTATTGGGGCTGCAGGAGTCGGTCCGGCTCTTTTTGGTGTCGCAGGCAGACACGTACGTGGCCGGCGAGCAGGTGATCGGGATCATAAACCACGTGGCCGGCGGCATATCCAACAGCCTCACGCTCACCAACGTGCAGGTCCCCTCCGACCACATCCAGGTGGGCGTAAGACACCTCACCCAGTCCTCTTGGAACCCGGTGGCCGGGTTCGGCGACGTGTACACCGGAGACATAGCCGGCCCGCTGGGCATCCCCTCTTCGGTGAGGCACCCGCACACCGGCGATGTGATACCACACGCGGTGCAGAGGTCGGCGGTCACCGCCGGCCCCGACGGCTCCTTGGAGGTGCCCCCCGACGCGGTGCGGTGGGACCCGTACGAGCAGCGGTGGGCCGAGGCGGGCGAGAACGCCACGGCCACCACCGTGGTGACGCTGAACTACACGTTCAGCAACTGGCACCACGGCCAGGCCACCGACATAAACGACGTCCTGCACGTGATATACTTCGTGACCGAGTGGGACACCATCACCGGGGAGGACGACGTCACTTGGGACTCGGAGTTCACCAACCCCGAGACGCCCGGCTTGGAGGCTGTGGTGGGCGTACGGCAGACCGGCGACGACACCATGGAGGTGTACATAAACCACTGGAGCTTTGACGCCGAAGATCTGGCCAACGCTGGAGTGTTTTGGGTTACCATGCCTTGGGAGATAATGTACGCCACGGAGCGCATAGTGATCGACGGGCGGGCAGAATTCTCGGACACCGAGGCGCAGGCCCACGGCGTCCCGTGGCTGTCGCTGGTGGACCCCGACGACGTCGCCTTGGTGCGGGAGTATCTGGCCTCCTTCTTGGAGGAGGGGACCGTGCCCATACATCTGGAGGGCATGGATTCCGAGTACTATGCGGACAGGTACCGGGCGGCGATATCTTGGATCGACGAGTACGGGCATGCATTCGTAGACAGCGGGCCCTTCGTGTTGGCTAGTCTAGACAACGAGGCGGGTACCGCCGTGCTGTCCGCCTTCCGGGATGAGTCATACCCGTACCCCCAGGGGATATGGTCTGACTTTACCGATCCGGCCTTCCCGACGGTGGCCGACGTGCTGGCCCGGGATTTGGTGGCCGACGAGCCGTACTCCTTTACGACGTTCACCTCCAACACCGACACGCTCCGGTACTTTTTGAGTTATGAGACGGGCGGGCTGGTATACGCTGGCGAGGTCAACGCGACGGCAGCGGGTACCGACACCATAACCGTACCGGCCGAGGCCACCGCTGGCGTGGACGCCTGCTCCCTGGCGCTCCGGGTCATTGCGCTGTCCGAGACGGTGGCGATACCCGACGCCCACAGGGTCGATATAGACGTGGTCGACTGCGGCGTGAGCCTCGCAGAGAGGCTGGAGGAGCTGGGCGTCGCCGGGGACATGGAGTTTCTGAGGACGCTGGCCGGCGTGGTCGAGGCGGCGCGGGGAGACGGCGAAGCCACGGTGGAGGATGTCATGCGTATAGTGGACGAGCAGGAGCTGAGCGGGGTGGCCATCGTG
Source organism: Nitrososphaerota archaeon (assembly GCA_016126025.1). GTDB lineage: Archaea > Thermoproteota > Nitrososphaeria > Nitrososphaerales > Nitrosopumilaceae > VYCS01. Next base: position 11,851 of record JAEFDA010000105.1, read on the forward strand.
CTGCTCACCATGATACTGGACGGCGACATAAGCGGGGACGATCTCTTCGAGTACATACGGCCGTAGTGGCCGGATCCGGGACGCCCTGATACGACCTACATCACCAATGGTAGAGCGCCGTCAGAGGCGCCCGCGGCCAAAAAGCCGCGTCCGGGGCCTATACATAACTCAGGACTTGACCAATCGGTGGCGGGCGTACCTAGCTCCTAGCCAAGGGCCGGGCAATCTGCCTGCCGGCCTCCCTCGTGGTGGCCGGCTGCCTTGGCCGCATCGTGGCACGCGCATGGGACAGGACGGGAACCGCTGTTCCTAAGCATGATATATACTGGCATCAGCCGCGCATGCAATGATGCCCATACAAACAATACGAATTTATAGCATGGTAATGATGTAGGCGCGCATGGCCCCGAGCAAGCCCATCTTTGTCCCCATCAAACAGCCTGCCTTATTCCTACTGCCCACAGCCCTCGCCCTTCTGTTGGTTCCATTTGTGGCCGTAGCGCCAGTACCGGCCTATGCCTTGGACAGTTTTGAGGCCCTGGACGGGGCGCGCGACATAGCGATCACCTCCACCGCAGATAAAACTTATGCTCTGGTGTCAAGCTTGGCCAACGATGCCGTCCAGATCATCGACGTCACCGACCCGGCCAACCCGCTCCCGGTGGCCGCCCTTTTTGACGGGCAGGACGGCTTTGTCCTTACCGACGTGTCCGACATGGCAATAGTTGCGATTGGAGACAAGACGTATGCGCTGGTGGCCAGCTTCGCCGGCGCCGTCCATATAATCGACGTCACCGACCCGAATGTACCGCTCCCGGTGGCCAGCGTCTTTGACG
>JAEFDA010000061.1 GCA_016126025.1 Nitrososphaerota archaeon
CCTCCGGCCACCATGATCGCAATAAGTGTAAGACTAGTTGTCTTTCTTACTATCTCGTTTTCCATTTTATTGACTCTCGATTGTCTGGTCTATATTTAAGACTAATGAACGAACCGTCCAGCCTGATTTATATCTATTTCTTATTAACATTTTCTACATATACTATATTATACAATATCTAAAGAATTTAATAGATAAATGAATGTTAACATATATGGCAAATACACCGCCCTCAAGACACACACGGGACTGGAACACGGACCAACTGACACATACACCAGACCTACACGGTGGGCCAACCTCATCTCGCCAGCACGCCCGCCAGTGTACTCTCCGGGCTCCACTGCGGCTGCAAGCCACATGCGCGTACGGCTGCCAACACGATTGTAGGGCGCGAGGCCCGGTCCCAAGGCGCCGGGCAGGCCGCAGCAGCCCGCCCTCCGGCCACGTGTGCCGAGGACCCAAGGACACTCATCTGAGCCAGGAGATGTCCCAGCGCCCGGCACAAGGGGACGCGCAGCAGCCCGCCGTCGTGCAGGTCCCTCAGAATCCCAAGGCTCTGGGCGTCGTTCTCCAGTGACGCGTCCAGCTTGCTGTCCATGGATTTTGTCACATCCTTCGTCTAGGTCTGGCCCCGCCTCAGCTCTTCCTGGCCCTGTTCCATCCTGGCTGGGGTCTCGTTGGTCTGGGCTTGGCCCTGCCTCATCACGTTTAGTGCTGTGACCATTGCCCGTGCACAGGAGGGCCACACACAAAGCAGAACCTCGGCGGAGTCGCCCCGTATTATCTCAAGGCCCTCCATGCCCGTGGCCGGCGGCCCCTCCTCCACCAGCGCGTCCTCGATGACGGCCAGCTCGGCCCCGGACCGTATTTGGCGCACCATCTCCTCGATGTCCGCCCGTTCGGCTTCGCAGACAACCAGGACGGATCCGTCCCTCAGATTCTCCACGGTGCCGCACACGCCCAGCCCGTCGGCGACGGCCTTGATCTGGTCCCGCATGCCCATCGTCTGCACGATGCCGAGGATCGTGACCTTCGTCTTGTGCATATGGTGGTACCGTCCTTCATAGCATAAGTAGCAACCTGTTGGCAGCAGACTGTCCAAAATCAAGCCAAGATAATCGTCTCGTTGTGTGGGCGTTAGGTGATCCGGCCACAAAAATCCGTCAAACCATGCCGTGCGGCTCGCCGGACGTGTCCTCCTCAGTATGGCCGCGCGTACCCGCTGTCAGGGCTTGCCGCGGGGCAGCAGTCTGTGCATGCAGGTCTGTTCGCTGGATGGCGCCAGTAGTGCGGACGTGAGCGCCACCGCCGCCCACGAATTCATACATGCAATTGGCCTGGGCCACACGTTCAACATAGCGGGAGACATGATGTGCAGCATAGAGAATGACATCCCTACCTGCGACGGCCTGTCCTCAAAATCCAACACGCCGTCGGCCCTCAACCTAGCCGCCATCGTGGCCGCATACGGAGTTGACGGATTCACCAACCCCAACAACGAGGTAGTCCGCTACGAGACATTCACCCTTGCCGATTACCAGAACCGGAACCATCTCAGGCTGCCGCAGGATCAAGACCATCCGATACCAGAATATCCGGCCGGATTCATCTTTGCAGACCGGTGGCAGTACGGACCGGGCGAGGGGATACTTCTGGACGGATTCCACTTTGAGGAGTACAACGGGGAAGCCGCTGTAGCAATATCGGATCCGTACGGGAACTTCGTGAACGTGTTTGGGGTCAGCGTAGTGGACGGGTATTTCGTGGTTTATGTAGACGGGTATGACCTGCCGGGCACCTACACCGCGTGGCTCTACGACTACGCCGGAGACGCTGCCGCAAGCGTATCGTTTGACGTGACGGGAGATGTGCCCGGCGGATCTTACGAATGGGTCGTCCTTACCGACTATGGCCAGTACCATTCCGGGTCGGCCATGCAGATAGGCGGGTACGGCCCGCAGTCGGATTACGGGCCGTCAAAGATACTGATAGCTGACCAGAACGGCAACGTGGTGGACGAGCTCTCCGTTTATCCGGTGGCCGGCCACTTTACCGTGACAGCCTACTTGGGCAACTCGTACCAGCCCGGCCTATATGGCGTCTGGCTTTATGATGGCGCAGGATTCATCATCGCGCACACCACGTTCGAGATTGCGGAGTCCGGGACGGCAAACACCGGTGCAGTCGTGTCCAACCCCTTGGGGTCCTCGGTGCCCGGATGCGAGGAGACCGACGAGGGGTGCTTCATACCCTCCACGATAACCATAGACGTGGGTGGAGAGGTCACGTGGGTGAACGACGACGGGGCGGCACACACCGTCACCAGCGGCGTTCTGACCGACGGCGGGCCCGACGGCCTGTTTGACAGCGGCCTGTTTGCGCCGGGGGATGAGTTCTCGGTCACGTTCTGGGCGAAAGGCGAGTACCCGTACTTTTGCTTGGTCCACCCGTGGATGGAAGGTTTGGTTATAGTGGAGTAGCGCGCCGTTGCGCGCCTGAATGCGGACGGCAGTAAGAGTTTTGCAAGCCCGACTGGCTCGTACACACATCAACCGGGTCTGCAAACAGAACCCTAGGTTCTCGTGCAAACCGTGTTGACGACATATGTCATCTCCCGACCCACACAACTTTGCCGTCCGCCATGATGGTCATGCCATCAGTCCTGAGGTCCGCGTAACAGAGCTTTTTCACCGCGGACCGCATGGCTTCTCCCGGCGAGGCCAGAACCATGGCCCCGTACAGTGCTGCGGCGGTTGTTCGCCGCACGTTATCCGATGCGTTCACGTCCCTGTTCACGCAAACGTTGCACCGGCGACAGTATCGCAAATGGTAGTCACCCCCCTCCAGCATATCCCTGCATATGGAGCACAGCTTCGAGGTGTGATATGGGTTCATGTAGAGTGCACCCGCCCCGTTCCACCGGGCTTTGTAGCCTATCATGTCCGACATCTTGAGCATACATGCGGAGTACAGCTTGCGCCGCATCCCCCTGCCGAACCGCTTGTTGGAGCGCATCCAACCACGCGGCATGTTTCTGAGGTTCTCTAGGGCGATGATGCCGTTGGTGGCTATCGCCCAGCTCACCACAAACAACGATACCACATGCATGGTGTTCTCCAGACGGCGAGACGCCCGGACGACCTCCCGCATCTTGGAATGGTTTGCCGCCGTCTTTTGCAGTGGGGAGGCGCCCGTCTTTGCATTCTGCGGCACCACACACCGCTCCATCTCACCCCTTAGGCGGGCTTGCTTTTGTTTGCATTTGTCGTCGGCCTCCCTCTTGAGGCGGCGGGTCTCGGCCTTGGCGGCCTTTGTCACCGTGTCTCGTTCGACTTTTACCTTGTTCTGCCTCTCCGGGTCGTCCTTCGATTCCCGTATTTTGTCGCGCCACTCCTTTCTGGGTGCGGTTAGGCTCTCCTTCTCCTGCCTGGCTATATCCACCTTTTTCTCGTCGCGCCGCCGCTCGGCCGCCTTCGAGTCGCGCTTGAGCTTGTTGTATTTTTTGGGGCCGCCACACATGACACGCCTGGTATCCTCCTTGGCATGCTCCCTGTCTCTGGTTATGGAACGGCCTCGCTTCTCCTCCCATTTTGCATCATCGCGCTTCAATGCTCCCACCTGACGGGTCTTGGCGCCTAGTACGCGTTCCACATCACCGGACGTGTCGATCTGCACGGTGGTGGTGTTGTCGGTTATGGTGACGTTTGTCGCATTGATGTCGATGCCCAGCACGTTCTGGGGCGAGCCCGCCACTCGATCCACGCCTGATATGATCTCGATGATGTCATGCTTGCTGCCGCGCTCCGGGTCGCGGTCGGGCATCACCTCCACTTCCTTGGTGTATGATATCGCGTATTTTTCTGGAGTGATGGTGAGCTCGCCGGGGCGGTGCTCCGATACGCGGGCCCCGACGTCTTTTGGAACGCCTACCACTACACGTATGGGGCGCTCCCGGGAGCCGATATTCCCCGTGGCGACATACCCGCCGGCGACCGGGTTGAGCCTCCAGCACTGGTTGTTGAGTTTTATGGTGGGTGTCTTGAACTCCGGCTCGGCGTCCGGCCTAGCCTTCATTGCGGCGACGCCGGTCTTTATGGCAGCCTGCGTGACCGCGGCGCTGACGCGGGAACTAACCACATACTCATACATCAGGGAAGTCATCTCAAACGTGTCGGTTATTCCGGTCTGCCGGGATACCAGCGCGGCGGTCTCGGCCACGTATTGCACATGCCGGAACACTCCGGATATTCCGTCGGATGCGGGGCCCAGGTTGCCGCGATGGAACCGCGAGACGGCCTTGGCAAGCCTGTCGGTCTTCATGTGTGGCGTGCATGCGGGGTCCATCATACCGTATCCTACCACATAAATAATATAAAAGAATGGTTCTATTCTGGTACCCGACCGGTTTTGTATGAACCAACACAATTTGCAAGAGAACCGAACCCTATATAACGCCGCGCCATGCGCCCGCCCGACATGACCGACATAGTGTTGGGCATGGGCGAGGTGGGCGCCACCATATTCGGGCTGATGGAGAGCCGCGGGCACGCCTGCGTGGGGATAGATGCAGACCCATCCCGCAGCCGCGCCGGGGACGCCACAAATGCGGACTTTCTGCACGTGTGTATCCCTGGTGGCTTGGAGTCGTTCCAGGAGATAGTGCTGGAGCATGCCAGGACGCACCGCCCCAGTGCCATACTGGTGCACTCGACGGTGCGGCCGGGAACGGCCGCCGCCCTGCAGGCCAAGACCAAGACACCCGTCGTGTCGGCGCCCGCCCGGGGCGTGCACCGCCGCTTCATGCAGGACATGGTGCGGTACACCAAGTTTGTCGCCTGCGACATAGAGCCCAGTCCCGAGGTGGTATCGGGGATAGAGGGGCGGTTCGTGAAGGTTGTGTGGATGTCCAGTACCAGGACGGCCGAGCTGGCCAAGATACTCACCGACACCACCTACTACGGGTGGCTCATAAACTACGCCCAGATAACGGCCATGATATGCCAGAGGGAGGGGATAGACTACGACGAGATGTGGACATTCGCCGACGAAATACACCAGTATCTGGGCAACCGCCCCAAGATGTTCCCCGGTATAATAGGGGGCCACTGCGTCATACCCAACCTGTCCCTGATAGACTATGAGGAGCTGCAGGCGGTCCGGACCATCAATGAGATATTCCGGGGGCATAAGGGGCCGGATGCCCCGTAGACCGCGCGCCGGACCCTGTTTCGCCTTGGGTATGCTCGGACTGCCCGGATGCACGCCATCCATGTCGTATGGCGCATGACCGCGGCGCCATACCTTGGTATGATGCTGCAGCCCCGGAACGGATGGCACGCCCGCGCGTCCCTCCCGGATCAGGCCTCCCACACCAAGACGCGCGGCGGCCCGGCGGGTCGACACTCCACACGCGGGTCCGCTCTGCAAGAGCGATGCGGGCAAAGCGTCTCATCGGCCTTGAATCACCCCAAACCAAGGCAGGCGTGGCGCGACGGCGATCATCTAGTTCCAAGCCGAAACGCGTACCGGGGGGACTCCCCCAACCTTTATGGCAGGACATGGGCCGCGCCGCCGCATGGCGAACAGGCCAATCCGCATAAACGGCCCCATCACAGACCACATGGAGGTGGAGGCGGCCGCGGCCGTCCTGGAGTCGGGCATCCTGACGTCGGCGGCCCGTGAGGGAGGGCCGGCGGTGCGGCGGCTGGAGCGCGCCGTGCGGGAGTTCACCGGCGCCCGGCACGCGGTTGCCGTGGGCTCGGGGACGGCCGCCCTGCACGCCGCCCTGCTCTCCGCCGGCATAGGACACGGCGACGAGGTTATAGTGCCCTCGTTCTCGTACGTGGCCACGGCCAACGCCGTACTGGCCTCCGGTGCCACTCCCGTCTTTGCCGACACGGGCGACGACCACACCATAGATGCAGAGTCTGTCTCTGCTGCCGTGACCCCCCGGACCCGCGCCGTCATGCCGGTACACCTGTACGGGAGGGTCGCCCGCATGGACGAGATATCAGATGCGGTGGCCGGACACAACATACGCATCATAGAGGACGCGGCCCAGTCGCTGGGATCCACCATATATGGCCGGCACGCCGGCTGCCTGTCTGATGCCGGCTGCTACAGCCTCTACCCCGGAAAGGTTGCCACCGCCGGCGAGGGAGGGGTAGTGGTGACCGGCAGCGATGAGACGTACGAGAGGCTGCTGTCGGTGCGCAACCACGGGAGCGGCGGCGATACGTTCGACACATTCGGGCTGAACCTGCGGATGCCCGAGGTGTGCGCCGCCATCGGGGCCGTCCAGATGGGCAAACTGCCCCGGTTCCTGGGGGCGCGGGGGCGCAACGCCCGGACGCTGACCCGGATGCTGGAAGACTCCAATATGGGGCTGCCCCGGCCCAGAAAAGGCGAGGAGCCCAACTGGAACCTGTACACGGTGACGGCCCCCGACCGTGACACCCTGCTGGAACATATGAATCGGAACGGGGTGGGTGCGGCCGTATACTACAGGGTGCCCATCCACAGGATGCCCCACTATGACGTGGGCGTCTCCCTACCCAAAACGGAGCGTGCCGCCGATACCGTACTGTCCCTTCCCGTTCATCCGGGTGTGGACCCCCAGGACCTGGAGCGGATCTCCGACCTGGCGGGCGTACCCCCATAGGGCTGGGCGCGGCCGGCACCCTCCCGAAATGGAGGCCCTGCAGGTTGTCTATATCACCATCTTTCCGACCGGCATCCCGGACGGCTGGTATCCGGCATCACACCCCCCGCCAAGCGGCGCCGGGCCGCTCGCTCAAATGCACACCACAAATTTGCGTGTCCGCGCCAGAATTGCGTGGCAGCGGACCTACATAACAGCCTGTGAGGCCTGGTGGAACATCTGGGACTTTGCGCACCCGGCGGCCAGCTCGTCGCCGGCCCCGCGCCTCATCAGGCCGCGGTACAGGCCGTCCTCCAGCTTTACGCCTTCGCGCTCCTCCCACTCTTCCACGGTGATGGAGTACTTTTTCTGTATGCGGTCACGGTACCACTCCGGTATCACGTTGAAGGCACAGAAGGGTATTATCCGGAGGTCCGGCGTCAAATAGTGTATGTCGCAGCGCTGCAGCCGCTCCAAGTCCTCGTTGTACTTGTCCTGAAAGTGCATCATCCCCAGGAACAGCCCCTTGACGTGCCAGGATCCCACCGAGTCGAACGAGCGCTTCATCAGTATGTTGCCGAACATCTTTGCCAGGTCCAGTCCCGCAGGCTGCTTCTTGGTGTCCACGAACGACTTTAGCTTGCGGACGACCTCCAGCATGGTAAAGTACTTGTTCTTGCCGGAGCGTATCTCCTCGGCCTTGTCCTCAAACAGTTCCAGCATGCCCTGTATGTCGCAGAACTTTGTGATGGGGACGAACTTGCGGGTCTCCTGGTCCTCGAATATGTAGGTGCCCGCGCCGCACGCGAAGTGTATGCTCAATTCGTACTTTGGTTTGGAGGAGAACGCCTCGATCACGTTGGTGAGCGGCATGCACGAGGGGACCGGGAACCAGTCATCGATGGTTACCTCGCCGGCGGTCTGCTCCTCTATCCGCTGTATGCAGTCGGGTATGGTGATACGGTACTTTTCACGCTCCTGCTTTCCCATACGTCCGGTGAGCGACACCGGCTGGAAGTTCACCGCGTGCACCACATCCATGTTCTTTTGCGCATATCGTATGATGCCACCCAGCTCGTGGTCGTTTATCGACTTTATCACGGTGGGCACGAATACCACGGTGGTGCCGGTCTTGCGACACGAGTCCAAGGCATATGGTATCTCCCAATGGTTCTTGGGGTTGGTCCGCGGGGTGACGCCGTCAAAGCTCAGATACAGGTTGTTGCATCCGGCCAGCCTTACCTCCCGGGCCGCCTCAGGGTCCATCGCGTGCCGTATCCCGTTGGTGTTCATCTGGATGTGATCGACACCCTCCTCCTTCATTATTTTGATGACATCGGTGATGTCCTCGCGGAGCATCGGCTCTCCGCCCGTAATCTGTATGGAGTTGCCGGGGATGGGGCGCTCGGCCTTCAGCGTCTTCATCATGGCGCGGACCTGATCCAGCGAGGGCTCGTACATGTAGGCGCCCTCCAGCCCCTTCTTCACATAGAAGAAGCAGTACCAGCAGGTCAGGTCGCAGCGGTTGGTCACGATCATGTTGGCCAGGCCGGAGTGCGACAGGTGGTTGGAGCAGAGCCCGCAGTTGTTGGGGCAGGAGCACTTCTCAATCATAACGTTGGGCGCGTGGGCCCCCTTGCCGTCCACCCAGTACGTGGAGAACTTGTTGTACATCTCGTACGAGCCAAAGTAGAGCTCCTCGCACTCGCCGTGTGTCGGGCAGGTCTTGGACATGTACACCCGGCCGTCCCTCTCAAAGACCTCCGCGTCCAGTATCATGTTGCAGTCGGGGCAGATGCTCTGGGTGAAGCGTATGGTGGTACGCTTGGAGAGGCTCTTGGGCTTCTGGTTGGATATCTGTATCAGGGACATCTGTGAATTACCTCCCCTGACTCCCCGTATATAACCCCAACGCACCACAACCCACGGTGAAACGGGTGAAATTCGGCCATATCCCGCCGCGGCCGGATCGGCCTCGCATCTCCGGTCGATCTGCCGCATGTCCAGATTGGTATTTCCGGTACTCCGCGCCGACCTGGTCTTTTGTCCGGTTCACCAGATCTTGGACCAAGATGCAATACCCCCGCCTTATATACCAGGGACGGCTCCCGTGGGGGCGTGAGCTTCTCGGACAACACCCGCAGGGCGCTGGTCCGGCTGGGCATGAGCGCCTCGGAGATCCGGGCGTACTCGGCCCTGCTCAGGGCCGCCAAGCCCACCGCCGCCGAACTCAGCCGGGAGGCCGGCGTCCCCTACTCCAAGATATACGAGGTGCTCGGCTCCCTGGAGGCGAAGGGGTGGGTCGGCTCCAGCGACTCGCGGCCCAACAGATACTTTGCAAAGTCGCCGGGGACTGGCCTGGAGACCACCCGCCAGAGCCGGGAGGCCGACTTTGAGCGGGACCGCTCCACCATACTCAACGAGCTGACGCCCATATACGAGAGGGGCGACTCCACAGAGAAGCCCGACATCCTGGTGCTCTCGGGCCCGGCCATCGAGGCCAAGATGCTGGAGGTGGCCGACTCGTGCCGGAGCGAGGTCATGATAGCCGTGCCCGAGGCCGGCCGCAGGCTGGTCCCCCTGGCACTGCCCCGGCTGCGGGCGCTGCACGACCGGGGGGTGCGGATAATGGTGCTGGCCCCCAACGGCATCGACGAGGCGACGCTGCGGCACCTCTCCCGGGTGTCGACCACCGTCCGGGTGAAGGAGGGCCTCTTCGGGGGCGGGATAATCGCCGACGGCCGATACGTCATGATACTGCTGGGGCCCGAGCGGGCGGACGCCGAGGCCTCCGACACGGTGGCCATATGGGCAGACCATGCCGGGCTGGCCCGGTTCGCCGGCAAGTACTTTGAATACTTATTTGAAGGCTCCGGCGCCACCTGATGCGATGTCCGAGGACGAGCAGCTCTTCGTAGGGACGGCCGAGGCCGAGCACGTGGAGATGTACATCAAGGCGATATGGCACATCACCGAGGTGGGGGACGAGGCCAAGATAAGCACCATAGCCAAGAAGCTGCACGTCCGGCAGCCCAGCGTGGTGCAGATGCTAAAGAAGCTCAAGAGGAGAAAGCTGGTCAACTACTCCAAGGCAGGGGTGAGCCTCACCGGCGAGGGGGAGAGCATAGGCGCCAAGATGGTGAGGAACAGCAGGCTGCTGGAGGTGCTGATGGACAGCGCCCTCAAGATAGAGATAGACGAGGAGATGGTCTGCGGCGTGGAGCACCACATGAAGACCCGGTTTACCGATGCCCTGTGCACGCTTCTGAGGCACCCACGCACCAGCCCCCACGGCAAGGCCATACCCCCAGGCGATTGCTGCCGGCTGGCCGAGGCCGGAGGGAACGATGATCTCGAGGGGCAGGACCTCTAGAAACGTACTGGCGAGCCGCACGGCAAGGCGCGTCTGTAGATTGGTGGTCCCGCATACGGGGAACTGATCGTGAGCTGGATCATTTAGAGCAACCATCCATCCCTGCGAGGAGAACCGTATATCGCAAGGTATAATGCGGAGTCAGGCAGTGACGGCGCCATGGCCTGCTTCTGCGGATGCCCCAAGCACATACGCCATGAGAACGGGTTCAGGCTGGCCTGCGTAGAGTGCGGCCACGGTCCCCAGAACCACGAGGACCAGTTCCGGGAGTCGGCGCGGGGAAACGAGTCGGCCTCGCAAAAGCGCGACGCGGACTTTGGATGACGCCTGCGGACCCGGATGCAGCGTGCGATGATACCATGCGTGCCACCCCACCGCATTATGGGGGGCCCGCCCTAGCTGCCCAGCATCCTGCCAGCCAGATTCTCCCGGCGGGGTATCCACCGCACTCTCACGTTCCCGTGCGAGGGCAGCAGGCGCCATACTTCCCGGGCCATGTCCCGCAGCGTGGGGTCGTTTATGGCGTACTCGTGGTTTATCTGGCGAACCACCACCTGCGAGTCGCTGAGTATGTCGACCGGCCCGGCAGAGCCGGCGAACCGCTCCAAGGCGGCCAGGACTGCCGAGTACTCGGCCTGGTTGTTTGTCAGGTCCGGCTTGTCCACATACTCGGACTCGCCGGTCTCCCGGACATAGTAGCCGTACCCGCTGGAGCTTCCCCCGGCCCCGTCCACGTATATGGTAACCACCGCATACATGGACGGTTCGGTATGTTTAAAGGATCCACGCCGGTACGCGCCCCCGGGTTCATAGTCTAGCTCGGTTATGACGTCGCCCTTACACGGCGAAGATCCGGGGTCCGAATCCCCGTGAACCCATACCCGACGGCGCATGCCATATATCGGCACGCAGAACACCACACCGATGGCCGCCGAGTCCGCAAAGAAACTCTTGGTGGTGTCAGCCTTTGCGCTGGCATCCATGATAGTGGTGGGAGCCGTATTTGCGGCCACTCACGGAGTCTCGGTCCGGGCCGGGGCCGAGGTCTCGTACCCGTCCTGGCTGGTGCTCTCGTACGTGGCGGGTCTCTCCATGATAGCACTGCCCTGCACCCTTCCCCTGGTGTTTGTAGTGGTGCCGATGAGCATGGGCCAAGGTGCCCGCCGGGGGCCCGTCATGGCGCTGCTCTTCGGGGTGGGCCTCACGGCCACCATCACCATATACACGATGGGGGCCGGCGTGCTGGGAGACACAGTGGGCCTGGACGGGGCCTCCCAGTACATGTTCCTAGCGGCCGGGGCGATCGCCTTCGTGTTCGGCCTCTCGCAGCTGGACCTGGTACGGCTGCGGCTGCCCGCCTACTCGGGCACCCCCCGGTTCATACAGGACAGGGGCGACTATACCAAGTCACTCCTCATGGGGCTGCTCCTGGGCAACGCCGGGGTGGGCTGCCCCAACCCTCTCTTCTACTGGCTGCTGGTGTACGTGGCCGGCACCGGAAGCGCCGAGGTCGGGGCAGGACTGGGGGCCGTGCACGGCCTCGGGCGGGCCGTCCCCCTGATACTGGTGGCGGTACTGGGGGTCATGGGTGTGAACATGGCGCAGGGGGTGGCAGTCCGCCGCCGCACCATAGAGGCGGCCAGCGGCTGGATGCTCATAGTATTGGGGTCGTTCCTAGTGATAAACGGCATCCCGGGCGGCCACCAGTGGTACGAGGACACCGTAATACACATAGGATGGAACAACCTGGTCTCGGTGTTGTCCATCCCGCCCGAGTTCCACGTAGCGGCGCACACGCACGCGACGCCCGCCCTGCTGCCCCCCGACACCGTCCCCGCCCTGCTGGCCGCCATGATCCTGACACCCATAGGATGGCACTACATGAGGAGGGCCCAGCAGTGAGGGATCCGGTATGCGGCGCCGAGGTGGAGGGCGGCGACCGGCTTGTCCACCGGGGGCAAGAGTACGCCTTCTGCTGCGCCTCGTGCCGGTGGGCATTCGAGCGGGATCCCGACCGCTTTGCCTTGGTGAATTCTTCCTGGGGGGAAAAAGTTGGGTCATGACGTGCGGGCGGCCAATGGCGGGGCGGCTCGCTCCTGTTGGGCGCGTATGGAGAGTTGTCCAGACCCCAACTGCGCCACTTTGTAGTCTATCCTACCTATACGATGTCTGCCACCACTGACCAGAATGCGGCCTTCTGTCCGTATGGCTGCCGCATGTGCTCCCAAACCCACATCCCCCACATCCCAAATGTCGGCGACCATTTCAATCCCCGACTAGGAGGCCGGATGCTTCGATTTTTGAGGTCTATTCCCTAATTAGGTCTGAGGACCATCCGCGGTTTCCGGATAATGGTGACAAGCACCATACCTACGGAAACGATCCTAACGAGCCCAATTATCCCAATGTCGTGGGATCATATGCAGACCGAACCGTCCCGGCGGAGGCTGCTTGCCCAAGCATATGGCTCCCGCAATCAGGATGCTCCGGATCCAAACCCGGTCTTGCCCTACCGGTACTGGCCAAACATAGTGTTGCCTGTTATCTCTATCGTGTCGGCCCCCGCGTGGAATTCGATGGTAAGCGTGCGCGCATACGGTGATGC
>JAEFDA010000033.1 GCA_016126025.1 Nitrososphaerota archaeon
GCGGCCGAACCGGTACAGCGAGGCGGGGTTCACGTATATCGTATCATCGTGCATGGACCGGGGGATTACAGACAGGATGTCCCGGGCCAGCTCGCCGTGGGGGTCCACCACCATGAACCCCTGGCGCCTCTTGATGTTCTGCTGTCAACTCCTTTCCAATTATACCGGGGACCGCCCGCGCGGACAACACTTCTAAAAGATCATTAGATTTGGCCCCCTGCAGTGAACGGCGGGGGACGAGGAGCGTGCCAGATGGTGCAGACGAGCTCATAGAGCATTATCCTGGATGGGAAGATGAGGCAAGACTCAGGCGAGGATGGCGCGGGCGTTCCGTGCCGGATTCTGGAACGTTCCTGATGCCGGCCGCCGCCCGGTCAAAGTCAGGCGGGTGGTACGCGGGGAATGTGGTTGGCCCATCCGTTGCGCCTCCCCCGGCCCCGTCCCGCGCCCGTGCGGCGGCGCCCCGGCACCCTCACCGCTCCAGCAGCAGGGGCGCCGGCGGCTCTCCGGCGTCGCGGATCTCGGTCTTTATCCGCAGGTCCCCCAGGGTGTCGTGCCGTATGTCGAATATTACGGGGTGGGCCCCCCACCCGTAGCGGGGCGGGCCCGGAAAGGGTATCCGCTCCTCAAAGCCGCCGGCCCCGTACGTACGGTGGAACGTCTCCTCCATCCCCAGTATCTCCACTATGGTACGGGTAGTGCCGCCGGACGCGTCGGCAAACGATATCGTGACGTGGCCGTCCCGGTACGTGGCCTGTATCTGGAACATGTCGGGCACGGTACCGCCGGGGCCGGCCGCCGCCAAGACCGCGACTGTCGCCACTGCCAAGACCGCGGCGCCCGCCGCGTATGCCCGCCGCCGGCTCATGCCCCGGCCATCTCGGCCGGCGCCCGGCGGCGCAGACCGGCGTATATGGAGAGCAGCTCCAGCGCCTGCCGCCGGGTCCTCTCGGTGCCGGGGACCGGGTGCTCGGCCAGGAATGACTCGATCTCGTCGGCGTACGAGTCGTCGGCGAGCATTGCCACTCCACTTATGATGCGGCCGAAGAGGGGGTTTCCGTGGCCGATCTTGGACTCCAGGTCATCCCAGTGGGAGGAGAGCCAGGGCCACAGTATGCGGCGCCCGGCCGGGTTGGACGCCACCAGCACCACTGGCATGTGGGCGTTCTGGGAGCGGACCTCATCCGTAAGGGAGTAGTCCAGCGTTCTTTCCAGGATGCCGGGGTTCCCGAACTCGCACATGCCCGCCAGTATGCGCACCTGCTCCTCCATAGAGCCGGCGCGGCGGAAGAGCGACTTCATTCTGCCGTGCATCCGGGCCCCTCCCCGGCGCGCCGCCGCCGCGAATACCGGGGCCCGCACGTCCGGGTGTAGCGGCCCCCCGTCCAGGAACGCGGCGAGCATCCCCTCGGCGGTGCGGGCAGTCGGGTCGTCCAGGCGCGACAGGGCTGTAATGGCCATCGAGCGCAGGAACGCGTCGGTGTGGGCATCATTCCGCCGCGGCTCCCAGCCCAGCCTCTCCATAATGCCGGAGAACAGCGGCCGGGCCGCCTCGCCGACGGGGCCGCCCCAAGGCTCCCCGTGCGACATGCGTATCAGGAACGTGAGGTTCCTGCCCACGTTGGATAGCGGCAGGTACTCGGTCTCGTCGGCGTACGCCCCGACCATATCCAAGTATTCAGGTATGGTAGCCCGGCCGGACAGGCAGAATGCGAAGAGGTCGTTCTGAACGGCCCACCTGTCCACGCCGGATATCTCCCGGTCGGCCACCATGTCCCGGATCTCATCCTGCAGTAGCCCATGGTATCTCACCCGGTAAAAACCCGTCCGGCCGGTGTTGGCCACGAACCGGCGGGGCAGCCCCAGCGAGGCGGTGCGCGTGTCCAGCAGGCTGTAGCGCTCCAGCTTGCCATCCAGGAACCGTACAGGTATTGGCCACACCGCATCACCGGGGTCGCCGCCGTCGGCACGGAACCGCTCCTGCCGCAGCGTCATGGTGAATACCGTAGAGCTGGCGTCCACGACGGGGAATCCTGGATTCTTGAGCCACGGCTCCAGCACCTCCCGCACCGGCTTCCGGCAGGCCCATTCTATGGAGTCCCACAGGTCGCCGCCGGTCGCGTTGCGGTGCTTGAAGGCGCGCAGATACTTTCGCAGCCCGTTCCGGAAGTTCACCGGCCCCACAAAGTCCTCCAGCATGCGCAGCATGCATCCCCCCTTGTCGTACGATATGGCATCGAATATCTCCCGGATCTGCGAGGGCGACTCGACCTCCACGTCTATGGGATGAGTGGACTCCAGCGAGTCCATCTCCATGGCGCTGTTCATGGAGCCGTCCACGAACTGTTCCCACATGTGCCACTCCGGATACAGGCGGCCCACCATCTTGGTCCCCATAAACGTGGCAAAGCTCTCGTTCAGCCACAGGTCGTTCCACCACTCCATGGTGACCAAGTTCCCGAACCACTGGTGTGCCAGTTCGTGTGAGACCACCTCCGCTATGAGCTGCTTGGTCTGCGTGGACGAGTTCTCCGGGTCGTACAGCAGGAGGTTCTCCCGGAAGGTGATGGCCCCCCAGTTCTCCATGGCGCCGGCCGCAAAGTCCGGCAGCGCTATCAGGTCCAGCTTGGGCAGGGGGTACTCCTTGCCAAAGTACTCCCCGTACATGTCCAGCAGGCGCTCGGCCAGCTCCAGGGCGTAGCGGCCCTGCCCTGACTTGCCCCGGATAGTGACCACCCGGATGCTCCCGTCCCGGTTCTGTATGTGCTCAAACTCGCCCACCCCCACATACACCAGATATGTGGACATCACCGGGGTGGTGTGGAATGCATACTCGGTGGAGTCGTCCACATCCGTAACCGTCTTGGCGGGCATGTTGGATATGGCCGTCATGTGACGGGGCGCCCGCACCGTGATGTCGAATGTTGCCTTGTGGTTGGGCTCGTCCCAGCACGGAAAGGCGCGCCGGGCGTCGGCTGCCTCGAACTGCGTAGTTGCCAGGTACTTGGTTTGTGGACCGTCCGCATACCGGCTCCGGTAAAACCCCAACAGACGGTCGTTTAGCGTCCCGGTGTATTGTATGCTGATTATGCACTCCCCCCGGACCGGCTCGGACATGCTTATGGTTAGCATCTCCTCAGAACCGTGAACGCGGGCCGACGCCCCGACGGGCCTGCCGTCGCACCACACCTTGCAGGAGAGTATGTCCAGGTCGGCAGCGTCCAGCTCTATGGTGGTGAGCGGCTCGTAGCACCAGGCGTGTATGACTGCCTCCCCCCGGAATGTGAACCCCTCAAAGTCCGGCTCGAATTTTAGGTCGTAGTGGCGGGGGGCTGCGCTCATGCCAAACCGCTAGCCGAGCCGAATAAGTATATTCTGAGCTACGGCCGCGCGGCGGACTGCCGGGACAGATTTTTTTAGTGCACCAGGTATAGTCCGGTGATGGTGTTCGGCTGGGGAAAGAAGAAGGCCCCCCCTCCAGTGGAGACGGTGACACGCATACGGCTGGAGGAGGCTCCCGGCACCGCCGAGGAGGTGCAGGCCAAGAGGTCCCAGAACGTAGTAACGGAGGCATCTAACATACTACACGGCACCAACGACATGATCCGGGAGCTTACGCGCATACGCCAAGAGATGGAGCGCGACGACTTGGACATGGACGACGTGGACAAGAGGATGCAGCCGCTGGTCATCCGGGGAAAGAAGATGCTAGTGGACGCCCTGCGGAAGAACGCCATAGAGATAGAGCCCATCCGCGCCCCCGACGACATGGCGCGGGTGGCCGGGGAGCTGGAGCACCGCCTCAAGCGGCTGGGCAACATCCTGGGAAAGCAGACCCGCGTGATACACATATTCGCCGAAAGGTACGCGCTGCGCCTCAAGCAGATACTAGAGGAGGTGGAGGCCAACCGCAAGTCCATACTGGGCCTGTCGGGACGCCACCAGGCCGATGCGGGGGTGGCCAATGCCGTGGCGAACGGAGTGGCCAACGTGCGATCCCTGGAGGAAACGGTACGGGAGAATGCCCAGAAGCACGACGCGGCCGAGGCCGAGACACGCAGGCTGGACGTCCAGATGGCCAAATTGGCCTCCGAGATGGAAATGTTCCGGGAGTCGGACGGGTACATGCGCCTTCTGGAGCTGCGTCGCGGGCTGGAGGGACACGAGGATGCCAGGTCGAGGCTCTCCATGGAGATCGCCGCCCGGTTCACCAGCATATCGAGGCCGCTGGGCAGGTACGAGCGGATCTCCGCAGACAAGGAACAGACGGCCCTTCTCCTGAGGGTGCAGCGGAACCCGTACGATGTGATGAACCGCCGCGAGATTGGGGCGGTCACGGAGCTGCTGGGGAACGTACGACGGGCGGTCGTCGGCGGCTCCATATCGGTGAAGGACGTGGACAAGGCCACCGAGGCCATAACCAGAACCGTGGAGTCCATGGAGGGGTACGTGGACAGGGTCGAGGGCGCCGAGGCGGACATCCAGAAGACCAGAAAGATGATAGCGGATGCCGAACCGGTCCGGCTACACGAGATGGAGCGGGAGATGGCCTCGCTGCGGGAGTCCAAGGAGACGGCGTTGCGGAGAGCCGCCGAGACCATGGCCGCCGTAAACTTGGCCGTCCGCTCCATACCCGCCGAGGTGGCCGAGGTGCAGAGGGCGCTGCTCCGGCTGACCGGCACCAAGTACAACATCACATACGAGGGGCCCGGTCCCCAATAGTGAGGGTCGTGTCCGATTGTTCTTCAAGAAGAGGGAGTTTAGGAGGCACGTCACCATAAGCCGGGAGGCTATGGACGGCATAATATCATACAGCAAGATAAGGCACCCCAACGAGGCAATCCTGATAGTGAAGGGCAAGTCCCGCGACGGCCACATCACGGTGGACGGGCTCGTCATACCGCCGTTTAGCCACTCGGGGCCCACCTTTGCGGGGTTTCCGCACTCGTTCCTGCCGTTTGACATGAGCTACGTGGGAACGGTGCACTCGCACCCGGGAGGGACGGCCGAGCCGTCACTGACTGACCTGAACAACTTTTTCGGCTTGGTGTCGCTGATAATAAAGTGGCCGTACCGGGACCAGGACATATTCGCCTGGAACAGCAAGGGCGACGGGATAGAGCTGTCCATAGGATAAGTGGACGTCGCCGGTGTACCCTCCCAGCGGCCCCCCCAGAAGTGGAGTGCGCCGCCGAAAAGCCCACATTGTGTGGTGGGTGGCCCACGTATTCCCGGGGGTTATATCCGGTCTGGTCGTCTACATTTTGTACAAGAACCCGGCCGCGGCCAAGAAGCGCCCGGTATTCTCCGTCATAGCATGACTCATCGGGGCCGCCGCCTCGTTCGCCATAACTATGCTGGTCGGCGCCGAGCCGCTGTGGGACAACACCCATCCGGACATGTCCGCCATATACGGCGGTGCGTGGCGGCAGTCCCGGCCAGCACCGCAACCTCGTGCTTCCCGGCCGGTCGCAGATCCTCCAGCGCCCGCCGCCGCACGGCCGAAGTTATGGCGACGCGCGGACGCGATTAGGAGAGTTCATCAAAAACATTGATTTAAATATTATAGACAAACAGACTGCCATGAATGGGAAAAAAAATCAATCCAACAAAGACACTTGACACAAATGACAATCCGGAGTTCGCGGGATACAACTACCCCAACGGGACCGTCACACACAAGAACGGGGTATGGACGTTTGTCCCGAACATCCTGCCACCACAGGTATCATACGACCCGGAGACGGTCTCATTGCTCACAAAGGCAACCGGATTGATTGGGGAACTGAACGGCATCGGCAACACTGTCGAGAACCCGCATCTGCTAATTCGGCTGCATATGAAGCGTGAAGCTGTGGCAAGCTCAAAAATCGAAGGAACGCTGGCGTCCATAGAAGACCTGAACACATACGAGGCGCTCGGCAGCTTCCTAAAATCAGACTCCGAACGCCTGAGGATGCCGGAAGTAGTCAACTACGTGGACGCAATCGACTGGGCCTGGAGGCAAATCAGAGACAAAAAACAACCGCTGGACTTGAGCGTCATTCTCGGCGCGCATAGGATCCTGATGACTGGTATCGCAGGAGGTGATAAGAATCCCGGGGAGTTTCGAGCCGTGCAGAACTTGATTGTCGGCAGGGAGCCGTTACGTGAGTGGATCGTTTATGTTCCGCCCCCGCCCGACAGTCTGAACAAGCTGCTTCAAAACCTTGAAGACTTCTGCCATGATGAACATGACGACATACCGGTGCTGGTACAGTGTGCCATGGCGCACTACCAGTTCGAGGCAATACACCCGTTCGGGGACGGAAATGGCAGGATTGGGCGGCTGCTGATACTGCTGCTGTTGTGTCAGAGAGATGTGCTGACGGCGCCCTTGCTTTACATGAGTGCCTTCTTTGACCAACACAAGTCCATGTATTACGAACACCTCTTGGAAGTGAGCCGCAACAGCGATTGGGACTCGTGGTTGAAGTTCTTTTTGAGGGCGTTTGTAACGCAAACCACGGAAACAATAGCTGGCATAAGGAGGCTGCAAGACTTGCGGCAGCGATACCAGCGCATATTGCGTGATGCAAGGGCCAACATCAACGCGTTCACAGTGATGGACTCCTTGTTCAGAAACCCGCACGTAACCGTGCCGGTGGCCCAAAGGTTGCTCAACATGTCATATGCGACTGCCAAAAGATCGATTAGAACGTTAGTGGACCTCGGGATCCTGACACAATCCAATGCCAGGTACCAAAGTAGGATATATGTTGCCTTTGACATCTACGAGGCACTGCGGAGCGTTAACGGGCGCGGCTAGCGACACCGCCCGATAACGTCATAGTCCCCTGCGCGGGTCACGCCGAGCAGGCCGACCAGCTGCACGCGCATGACACACATGACACACACGACTCGGTGCGGACGACCTCGCCGCCGCACTGCGGGCAGCCCCCACGGTACGGCGCGTCCCCCCAGATATCATCGTGTCGACCGTATAGCGCGGTCGGCTCCAGGTCGGGCATGGTCTTGTACAGCGTATCGTGTATCGCACGGTGGTCAATCCCGGGCGGTATGATTATTCCCGGGTCCGAGGCGCCCTCCCACATCTCCAGCACAGCGGCAGCCTGTTTTGCGGTCTCGGCCAGCTCACATATGGGTATGTGGGGCATGTCCAGCATGCCGCCGAACCTCCCCTCACGTATATTGCACCCCGTGTACGAGCAGACCACCCGGAAGGCGTCCTGGAAGGGTATGGGTATGCGGTTCCAGTCCACATTTACGGCGTATTTGGAGGCGTGCCGCATCATGCCTAACTGGAAGTTGATGGCGTGCGGCATGACAATCCTGTATGCTCCGGCCAACTGTCCCCCCATGATGATGGCATCGTCCGGGATGAACCTACCGGTCAGTATCAAATCCTCCGCTTCGGGTACGATGGCATCGTTCGAACACCCAACCCGGCGCCGGTTTCCCTCAAAACACGGTGACGTCGCCCGGCGCCGGTTCCTTTCGGGGGGATACGGCGGCACCGTGTTCTGACTTGTGGTGTTTTCGGAGCGACTCCACATCGGCAAACATCTTGTGGCACGCGTAGCACTTTGGCCTGTCCTCGTCTACCAATGGCATCACCATGCCGGTCCTGAGTCGGCTCCCAAATTATACCTTGATGCGCCAGCCTCCATCAAGGAATATAACGGCGGCCCGCACCATGATACATGTTGCAGCTGGTCGAGCACTCCGAGCCACTGGAGAAGGCGTTGGCCGGCGAGGAGCTCACGTTTCAAGACGGGATGGAGTTGATGTCGGCGGACCTGCATGTCATCGGGGCGGTGGCCGACCTCACGCGGCAGCGGCGCGTCGGCAACGACGTTACCTTTGCCGCCTCGTACTACATGAACTACACCAACGTCTGCGCCGCCAGCTGCCAGATGTGTGCATTCTACCGCAAGAAGGGCGACGACGACGCCTACACCCTGACACCCGACCAGATAGAGCAGCGGGTGGCCACCGCCGTGCAGATGGGCGCCACCGAGGTGCATATAGTGGGCGGATTCCACCCCAGCCTGCCGCTGGAGTACTACGAGGAGATGATGCGCACCATCAAGTCCCGGCACCCTGACCTCAACATCAAGGCATTCACCGCCGCTGAGATATTCTACCTATCCAAGCTCTCCAAGACGCCCGTGCGCCGCATACTGGAGCGGCTCCGGGACGCCGGTCTGGACACGATGCCCGGGGGCGGAGCCGAGCTATTCCATCCCGACATACGCGGCCGCATAATCCGGGGCAAATGCACCGGCCAAGAATGGCTGGACACCATAGCCGAGGCCCACCGGCTCGGCATCCGCAGCAACGTCACCATGCTGTACGGGCACATAGAGGAGCCCGAGCACGTCATAGACCATCTGATCAAGGTGCGGGAGCTGCAGAGGGAGACCGGCGGCTTCATCACGTTCATCCCCCTAAAGTTCAGCCTGGACAACACCGAGCTGGAGCAGGAGGGGCTGGTCACCGAGGAGTGCTCCTCCATATACGACCTGAGGGTGCTGGCAGTCTCCCGTCTGATGCTGGCCGGGGCGCTGGACAACATATCGGTGTACTGGGTGGCGTACGGCAAGAAGATGGCGCAGGTGGCCCTCTCGTATGGCTGCAACGACATGGTGGGCACGGCCTTCTCCGAGGAGATATACCGGGCCGCCGGAAAGCCCACCGACTCGTCCGTCGACGAGCTGGCCGGCATAATACGGGAGATAGGACGTCGGCCCGTGCAGCGGAACACACTCTTCCGCACAATCCGGGAGCTGTAGCCGCGGGGCCCGCCGGTACCCGGGCATGTCCGTCCGGGCATATGCTGCACGCCGCGCCGGCGCTGCAACCACACCCGCCAAGGCACTGGCACTCCAGATGGTTTCGGCCGCCGAACCGCGGCCCGATGTATAACCCAAATAGTTCCGCCTGTAGGTATGGAGTCACGTCTTACGGCACCGCCCGAATTTGTCCTAGCGCGGGAGTGCGCCTCATGTGGTCGGGGCATGTGTCCGCGGCGCACCCGCTTGCCTCTCCCACATTTCGGTTTGTCCTACATGCCGTTTCTGGTGTGGCGTATGCGCAGGCTCTGGCCCAAAGCGGCGCTGCCGTATGCGTACAGCATGGTCTCAAACCGGGAGGCGGATCTACTTTTCGGGTCTCAATACAGTTCCTGATACTACAACACATTTTTATGCCCGGCGCCGCATCATATGCTTATTGGCGGACGTGACGATAGCGGTGGCTGCCCTGGCAGGGCTGGGCTCGTTCGTGGCCCCCTGCATACTGCCCATGATACCGGCCTTTCTGGCATACATCTCGGGCACCACGCTGGGGGAGATCAACCGTTCGGAAGGAGGCACTGTCACGGTAAACCGCACCAACATAGTGCTGAACGCCGTCTTCTTTGTCCTGGGGTTTTCGGTGGTCTTTTCGATGATCGGCGTGGCCATAAACAGCGTGCTGCTGGGCGTCGGGGGAGAGGTCATCAGCCTGCTCAACCAGATAGGCGGCATTATAATAATCGGCTTTGGCGCGTTTCTGATGCTCTCCACCAGAATAAACTCCCTGAACATGGAGAAGAAGTTTCTGGTGCGGCGCCAGAAGGCATCGTACCCGCTCTCGTTTGTCTTCGGGCTGGCGTTCGCAGTGGGATGGACGCCCTGCGTGGGGCCCATACTGGGGACCATACTCACCCTGGCTGCCACCACGCCGGCGGTAGCCTTCAACCTGTTGCTGGTGTACTCGCTGGGCCTGGGCATACCTTTCATACTCATGGCGGTCTTCATCTCCAGGGCGCAGAGAGTGATCCGGGCCATGGGCCGGCACATGAAGTACTATTCGTTGATCCTGGGGGCGTTTATCATAGTGCTGGGCATACTTGTGTACACCAACCAGCTGGCGTACCTGGCCAACTTTCCGCTGCTCAACGAGCTGATTGCACTGGGGTGATATCGTGAGGGGGGAGCTAAAGACTGCAATAGTGCTGGGCGTTGCGATAGCGGTGGCCATCGCGGCCATGAGCGCATACCTGTCCGGGTTCGAGTCCGAACCGGTTGTCCCGGCCGCCCCCGGCGAGCCCATCGACAAGTCCGGGTTCCGCACCGCCCCCGATATAGTCGGCATAGCGGAGTACATCAACACCACACCCGAGAACCTGTCCCAGGACATAGAGGGTATGGTAGTGCTGTATGATATCTGGACGTACTCCTGCATAAACTGCCTGAGGACCCTGCCGTTCATCACCGCCTGGGACGAAAAGTACTCGGACCAGGGACTGCTCATCGTAGGGGTGCACAGCCCCGAGTTCGAGTTTGAGAAGGACCCAGAAAATGTCCGGGCCGCCGTCGAAAAGTACGGCATAGAGTATCCGGTTGTCATGGACAACGACTGGGAGACGTGGAACGCCTTTGAGAACCGCTACTGGCCGCGCAAGTACATAGCCGACCACGAGGGATACATAAGGTACGACCACATAGGCGAGGGCGCCTACCAGGAGACCGAGGGGGTCATACAGCGGCTGCTGGCAGAAAGGGCGGCCGCCCTGAACGAGCGGATGCCCACCAACGGTGAGCTGGTCGACATCGAAGCCTTCCAGCACACGCGCTCGCGCACCCCGGAGCTGTACTTGGGATACCAGCTGGCCTTCGGGCGGTCACAGATGGGAAACGACGAAGGGTTCAGGCCCAACAACATAGTGGAGTATACGGTCCCCGATACGCTGCAGACCCACATGTTCTACATGGAGGGCACATGGCGTAACGGCCCCGAGAGCATGCGCCTGGAGTCGCCCGAGGGCGCCGTCCACCTGATATATGTGGCCAAGGAGGTCAACATAGTGGCCGCCGGCTCCGGCACCATACAGGTGTACCTGGACGGCGAGCCCATCACCCCAGAACACGCCGGGGCCGGCGTGGACGGCCACACCGTGACCGTATCCGAGTCGGACCTCTATAACATTGTGACCTCGGAGGCCGCCGGCCAGCACCTTCTGGAGCTGCGGGTGTCGGGCCCGGGAGTCGAGATATTCACGTATACCTTCGGCTAAGTGTAACCACTCCCCCCGTCACCGTGGTCAAGCCGGGCGCGGTTACACAGGCACTTTTTAGGCCAAGCGGCCAAGTCCCACCGTACACACAATGATAGGGGATTCATGGAACGGAAGGCAGAAGGGCGACGGCATATCCAAGATGCTGGGGCGCGTAAAGCCGGACATGCCCCTCTCCAAGAAGGTAGAGGAGGCGCAGCGGCGGCTGGACGTGCCCATATCGCAGCTGCGGGCCATCGACGAGAAGCTCCGCGCAAAGGAGGAGCAGATCTTTAGCAGGATAATCTCGGCGCAGCGCAGCCGCAACGACGCGTATGCCCAGATGTACGCCAACGAGCTGGTCCAAGTGCGAAAGATGAAGGGGATGGTGAGCAGGGCCAAGCTCTCCATGGAGCAGATACAGCTGAGGCTCAACACCGTCTCGGAGCTGGGCGACATAGTTGTAACGCTGAGCCCCTGCATGTCGGTGATCCGGGATCTGGGACCATCCA
The DNA here is from genome assembly GCA_016126025.1 of Nitrososphaerota archaeon. Taxonomy (GTDB): domain Archaea; phylum Thermoproteota; class Nitrososphaeria; order Nitrososphaerales; family Nitrosopumilaceae; genus VYCS01. The sequence goes on from JAEFDA010000033.1 coordinate 11,554, forward strand.
TAGCGGGAATGATGCCCGAGGCGGCCAGCTCCGTGCAGGACCTCTCCGGGATAATGGGGGAGTTGATAACCAGCTCCCGCATGCAGTCGGAGGAAGCCATCTCCCCGCAGGCAATCCGGAATCAGGAGGCACAGAACGTCATGGACGAGGCCTACTCCGTAATAGCCCAGGAGGCCAGATCCGTCATACCCGAGGTCCCCCAAGGATTGGCCGAGCAGGCGCCTGGCCCCCAGAGGAGGGTGCCGAGGGCGCCCGCCAGCCCCAGCCGAACCCCCGTCGGTCCCGTCGCGGTGTGACTCAGCCGGCCCTCTCGCGCAGCTTCTTCTTGATGCGACATATGGTGGGGTAGCTGTAGCCCCGCCGCCGGTAGTCGGCTATCATGATCTTCCAGTTGTCCAGGCGCCAGCGCGCCTGCTCGGGGGTGACCGCGTGCACCTCGCCCTCGACTATCCCCCTGCGGCCCACCCGGAGCGCCCCCGAGTCTTGCAGGCGCCACCGGGCCCGAGCAAACTCCAGTCCGGAGAGCACCACATCCATGGGCATCTGCTCCACATACTCCTGCAGCCGCGCCACATCCTGCGGGCCTGACCCCTCCGGAAGGTTTAGTGTTATTCGCCTGGCCACCGCTGCGCATATGGGTGCTTGTCGTATATGAAACCGGCGGCGCGTCTTAACAGTCTAATCTGTATGGCCTAAAGACATAGTCCGCCGCGCGCCCACCAGTGGCAGCTGCATCTACCTGATCACCACGGCTTCCACTATGAGCCGGCCTACGCGAGCATATCCATAGTGGTCGAGTAGATTTGACATTTCAGGCGCGTCAGCAGTTGAGTACGGCTACGCTGGAGTTCTTGCACAGGGTGTTGTATATGGCAAACCCGAATATTATGGCGGCAAAGACCGCCAAGGGCGCTACCACAAACGCCTTGGTCATCCGGCCCATTGTGGTGTAAGGGTGCGCCATACTATAAAACCTAATCTTGGATGCCAGCTAAGCCATAAGTGCCCTGCCTATCCTACCGGGCACACAAAAATAAGATCAATAGGTGAGCCGTGC
>JAEFDA010000155.1 GCA_016126025.1 Nitrososphaerota archaeon
AATCCGCTGGAATACATGGTCAAGATACTGTCCAAGCCGCAGGGCAATCAGGTACAGCTGCCCCGACCTACAACTGATCCCAAACGACATACAAGATCATGGTATTTTTCGTCGCGATTTGCCATCTGAATTCGGATTGGCACTCAGAATAGACTTCCAAAGACAGACTCAATATTAAAAATCCAAACCACATCCGTCATACGCTTGCAGGCTGTACACGTTACCGGATATTTAGAAGTGGACGTGTTGCATTCGTTCGGTATATGGTGGAGATTACGGCTACCAGAACCAGTCCGGCGGCCAGTACCAACATGCCAATCTCTTCAATTTCGGGAACCGCTGCCGAAGTGCCTATAATCTCTATCTTGTCGGTGCCGGCTGCAAACCCTACAGACAAAGTTCGCGAGTCGTCATCGACTCCGGTTTCCTCGTACGATATCTCCTCTCCATTGATCAGCACAAAGAATCCAGAATCAGCCCCTTCGCCGGTCTGCGAATCCACCAGACCACGAGGCAACGTAATATTCAGCATTCCGTCCACATCTGCCATGATCTCTACTATAAGAGCAGCCTCTTGTGGGTTGGTGTACATATTCAGAACTGAACCTCCCTGAATGACGTAGTCTGGCGCAAATACGGTGCCGTCCACTATTCTGGTCTGCCTAATGCTGTCGCTCTGACCATCATACACTAGGCTTTTGACCCAACCATCCTCGCTCACCACCCACATCTCGTAGTTGCTAAGCATAAGATCTCCTGCCGCATTAAGTTCAACGGAGCTCAGAGCTCCATCCGAATACGATACGGACACATCACGTATAACTTTACGGACATCGGCGGGGTTCGAGCTGTTCGCCTCCAATATGCTCAGCCCGGCTAGCCAAACTGCATCGTATATTGTATATATGTGGAAGATAGGCGTGCCGCCCAGCCGTTCGTAGACGTAGTCGCTTATCGAGTCAGCTCGCCCGCCGAGATTCAGAAAAAGTTGGAGGTTGTGCAGTCTCGTATCAACGGCAAACTGTGCAGCTATTGGGTCAGAGGCGATAGCCGTGGACTTGGCAACGCCCTCACCAGCAATCCAACGCACATCGTCCAGTATGTCATACACAGAAGCGGCCTGGAGTATGAGGATGGCTTCATCAAAGGACGCCAGCACTACTGCGGTACGGTCTGCACCGTACCTATCCACCGTCTCGGAGACCAAATCTGCCAACACCGACACGCTCACGGAGAAATCACCGCCCGTGGGATTGTACCTGACACCGTCGTGTGTAATGCCTCCCCGCGACTCAAAGTCCGATACAACGGCATCTATGAAACCATCCCCATATGCCTCCCCCCTCCACATGGGCACGATAGCTTCGATTCCCCAGTGTTTTAGCGTGGCTCCAATGGCCCGTGCTTGGTTTATATCATTGGGAACCGTGCGAAACACCGCGTCATCCGCTATGGCTAAGGCTGATGCGGTGCTGGTGGGCGAGATAACCATCACGTTGTTGTTGTTGTTTATATATGGAAGCATGTGGGAAAGTTGTGCTGAAGCAACCGGACCCACGATAATACCTATTCCGCGGGTATGTAGGATTTGTACCTTCTCCAAGGCTCTGACAGGGTTACTCTCGGTGTCTTCGTACACGGCTTCAAGGCTCCATGTAAAACCATTTTCTTTCAGATATGAGTTAAAGTCGGCGATCGCCAGTTCGGCTGCATGGCTTAGCTGCGCACCAGTCACGAATATCTCTCCGCTGAGGGGAAGCAGTATGGCTATCTTGACCACATCTGGTATCTGGGCATGCGCCTCTCCGACAAACGCCGCACCCATCAGTACTACAACAACCAGAAATATTTTTGACCACAATATCACTCTGTCACCTGTACTGCCCCAAAAGTCGTTTACCCCTCCCCATATTCAATACTACTATCTCACCACGGAACAATTTAAGTTTTGGTTGGCCTAGACAGCGTTTCATAATTCGTATGCCTTCCGGCCGCAGGCTGGCATAGCGGACCTCCCCGGACCGCCGGAGCCGACTGGTTGACAAGTATATAGCGCGCCATATGAATTTGAGGATCATGTCGGAACGGAAGAACCGGACAACTAACCCTACCCGAGACATGATTCGTAATTAGCAACGAGCTTAGCCCCACGGGGCATGTGAAAGATCAAAATCCTACCATCCTGCTCAGCAAACCATGAGAATCTTCAAGATCATGTCAAAGAACCCCCGCGCGTTCAGGATGACTACCGGCGTGTCGCTCCAACAGTTCGATTTTTTGATGCGAGATGTCGAAAAGACCTACCCGGAGATCGAG
>JAEFDA010000046.1 GCA_016126025.1 Nitrososphaerota archaeon
CCCCGCATCCTGGGAGGGGCTGCCGCCAAACCACCACATGCTCGACGATACCATCCGGTTCCCCGCCACACACTCGGCGGAGATACGCGCCGAATACCGCATAGACCACACCCCCATCATGCTGCTGGCCGGGGCCGCCGCGTCCGTACCCGTACTCCTGATGCGGGGGCGCATCGCAGACATGCTGGGCGGCATACGGGGGCGGGGGCCCTGATCCGCGCCGTATGGTGCACCATATCGTGCATCATGGTATGGTATGTCATACTGTACGGGGGCGGCCACACGTGGTGGGCCGCCGGTGCCGCGGCGCTGGCCGCCTCCTCATGTGTGGTATGGTGGGGCGGCGGGGGAATGTTCCGGGCCCGCGCCATGCACCTGTCCGGGTACCACCGGATATGGGTGTGTGTGGAGTCCAGGGTCCCGGCCCTCCGCCGTATGGCGGCGCGCAGCCGCCATACCCTGGAGCGCCACATCCACTACAGCGGCCACACCATGGACACCGAGCGCGCCGCCACCATATCGACGCGCCTGGCCCTCACCCTGGCCGCCCCCTGCATGGCACTGGCGTATATGGGCGCCATACACCACTACATCTGGGCGGCCGCGGCGGCGGCCCCCTGCATCACGTATGCGGCGCCCCACATCCGGATATGGCTGTGGACGCGCCGCCGCGCCATATGCTGCAGCCGCGAGGCGGCCTTCTTCCTGGCATACGTCCACATAGTGCAGACGGCCGGCGGCGGCCTGTACCGGGCCTTCGAGATGCTGGAGCGCGCCGCCGCGTTCCCGGCCATGGGGCGCGAGGCACGCATAATACGCCGCCGGGCGGCGGCCGGCGACTCCCGGAACGGCGCCCTCCTCCACTACTCCAGGCACCACCCCGTCCCCATACTGCGGGACTTTGTGGCCGGGTATATGGCAAAGCAGTCGGCCGTCGGCGACGTCCCCTCGTACACGGCCGAGAAGGCCCGGCAGGCCTTCGCCATATACGAGGCGGCCTGGTCCAGGTACGAGAGGTCCGCCCAGGAGATATTCGGCGGGATAATGATGTTCGCCATAATACTCCCCATGATGATCATGCTCTCGGCCATGCTGGGCACCCCCCAGACGGTCCACACCCTGCTGTCGGCGGGCACCCTGATATCCCCCATAGTGTCGCTGGTCATGGTATTGGCGCTGGGCGGGGCGCAGCCCCCCGCCGGGGCCTCCCCGCCGGTGTGGCGCCTCTCCCCCGTACCGGGGTGCTGCGCCGGCATCATACTGCATGTGATGGGGGCCGAGCCGGCCGTCTCCATATCCGCGGCGGCGCTGGCCTTTGCCGCATCAAACAGCATAATGACCGCCCCCTCCCTCCGCGCCATAACATCCTGCGAGAGGATGCTGCCCGAGTTCCTCCGGGACATGACCGAGATGTCCCGCACCGGCGCCAGCGTGCCCCGCATGGTGCGCCGGCAGGCCGCCCGGGCCCCCTACGAGGCCCCCTTCAATGGTATGATACGGGGGGCGGCCGGCCGCATGGCACGCGGCATGACACTGGCCGAGTCGCTGGTGGGCTTTCCGGCGCCCGGCGCCCGGTTCGCCATGTTCATCATATCCGTGATACACCGCACCGGCGGGGGCACCCCGGCCCTGCTGGACATGGTATCAGAGTTCGCCGGCCGGGTGCTGCACGCCAAAGAGTCGGTGACCAAGTCGCTCGCCCCCCTCTGCTGTATAGTATATGCGACGCCCTTCATCACCCTGGGGATGGCCCATGTCATGCTGGGCATATTCGCCGGGTCCGCCGCCGCGTCGGCGCCCGGTGCGGGCCTGCCCTTCTCGCCCATATCCGGTGATGCCGCCGACTCGTACACGCGGGGCATGGGAATGATGGCCGCCTCCATGTCCATACCCATGGGGATGGTGGCCGCCAAGATATCCTCGCACACCATACGGGACACCCGGCCGCTGTGTATAGTCTCGGCCTCCAGCCTGGCCGCCCTGACGCTGCTGCCCCATATCATGGAGTGGATCGGGGTCGGCTGACCGCGACATCATAGGGTTCCGGTACGACGACCATACCCGGGGGGACGCGGCCTTTGGCATATCCTCCAGGCACCGCATACACACGGCCGTATTCGGGCTGGTGGGCAGCGGCAAGTCCTCCATACTCAAGCTGCTCATACTCCAGAACATCAAGAGGCGCCAGGGGTTCATGGTGGTGGACCCCCACGGCGAGCTGGCCCGGGACATACTCTCCATAATCCCCCGGTCCATGCACGATGATACGATATACGTGAACCCCGCCTCGCTGTACCGGTTCGGCCGC
>JAEFDA010000119.1 GCA_016126025.1 Nitrososphaerota archaeon
TCAGTATGGAATAGGGGACGTGCCCCACCCGGTCCGGGATGGCGCCGTGGGCCACCGTCTTCAGGGTGGTAGCATCAAATATGAACGGGTAGAGTTCGTCGGTGCGCAGTGTCGCCTCGGGTGTAATTATCTCAAAGGCGTCCTGTCCCTTTGACTCATACAGCCGTACCGCGTCCTCCGCCACGTACTTCACCGCGGACTCTGGCAGGTAGTGCCCGGAGCCGAATATGTAGCCGTCATGCAGGTACAGATAGGAGCGCTTTAGCTGTATCAGCTCAGTGTCAGGGTTTGAGGCCATGTACTCAACCCATGTGCTGCGACCCTGCTCTAGGTCCGCTAGAATGCGGTGGGCGGGTCTGTCAGCGTTTACCAGATCGTCGGGAACCTCTCCGGCAAAGTCCGGGTATGCGCCGTTCGCCACAGTCTTGAGGGTGGCAGCATCCAAGACGAAGGGGTATATGATATCGGCATGGATGATTTCGGTAGGAGTGATCAGGTCGAACGCGGCGGTGCCCTCCGCGTGGTATAGAAATAGCGCCTTGATGGCCGCCGCTTGTACTCTGGACTCTATGCTGTCGACATCGAACCTGTCCTGTGTGTGATGTGTAGATACTGCCAACTCATCCATCGCGTCATCTGCATATACGGGAGGCGGGGTTAGCGCCACTAGTGTGGATGCCACCGCTACGGTGATCACCAAGAACATGCCCATGCAAATCCGCGGTGAGTGTGCGATGTCATTCATACCTAGCAACAAGCCACCACCAATAGATGTGGCTATGTTTTATACTATTTGGTCAGATTGGAGGCTGTTCATACGAATAAGCGTTATAACCAAGAGGTTTGCTGTATTGGCAATGCGCCAGATCTTAACTGCGCTGCTAGTGACCGTAGTGGGCACGATGTCCGTGGCAGGAGCTGCATATGCACAGACCGTTACCGGGGACACCATCCAGTACCACATGCCAGACGAGCCTGAGACCACCCACAAGCTCGTACTGTCCTGCTCGGAGGATGTCACCATATACCGGCTGGACCTATACGTTCCCCGCAACGACCGCACGGACAAATACGGTATAGATGAGCACTCCATACTACTGAACGGCGAGTCCGTCACGCACGAGGCCCAGGACTCCGGCACCGGGCACATGTGGCTGAGCGTGGTAGACTCAGGGGTGGGCATACTGGAGCAGCCCTTGGATCTGCCCGCCTCGGGATCCTTGGCCATACCCGTCACCATGCTGGATGATACGGCCGGTCTGCCTACCAAGGTGGCAGCACACATCCTGTATGGCTCACAGCAGCAAGCAGCCTGTTTCCTGAACGGATTCGCCGGAGGAGACATACCCGTGGGCGTGCTCTCGCCCACGGCCGGCGCGACTACAGGTTATGAGGCCGAGACCATGGAGGCAACGCTGGTGGGGGTAGAGCACTTCAACCGGTTCCTCACAGATATTGGCGAGAACTGGCGCCTGGATCCCATACCCCTGGATACTGCCGGCGGTCTCCCTGATGCCGTATCCGGATTGTTCATGAACGGAACAACCATGATGCTGGGACCGCCGATAAGCGGAACCCTAGCGGGCGTGATGGACTATGTCAACGATAACGACATCGTACTGATAAGCTGCTGCGCCAACGCCCACACACTCTCTGCCCCGGACAACGTGTTCCGCTCCCTTCCCGATACCCGATCCGTCGGCACCGCGCTGGCCGAGTACATGATACAGGACGGCCGTACCGTGCTGCTGCCCGTATGGCAGTCGAACCTGTGGTCTGATGATTACGTGGAGGCCGTCTCGGAACGGTTTGTCCAGCTGGGCGGCGAGGTGGCCGAGGGGATACAGTATGCGTATGGCGATGACGCCGTCCAAGTGGCCGCGGACATGGACGGCGTGGTGAGTTCGCTGGCCGACGAGCATGGAGCCGACAGCGTGGCCGTCTTTGCCACACCCGGCAACAGCAACCTGTTGTTCGAGGCCCCAGCCCACGATGCGCTGGGGCAAGTGGGCTGGTATGGTACGTTCAACGCGGTGGGCGAGGACGCGTTCGTCTCAAACGAGAGTCTGGCCGCATTCCTGGAGGGGACCGGGTTTGTGGCGCTGCAGGTGGAGACGGGTGTGGGCCCATCCCACGACGCACCCCGCCAAGAGATTGCCGAGCGCAGCGCGGACGGCCTTCATCGTTACGTCGATCGTCTCTATGTCGAGGCAATCAGCATAGAGATTACCGAGCGCAGCAAGCGCACGGTCAACGCCAATACGCTGGCCGCGTACGACTCCGCATGGCTGCTGGGACTCTCCATACTACGCACCCAGAGCACAGACACCGCTTCCATAGTGGATGCCATGCACGGTGTGGGTTCTGAGTACTACGGAGCCTTGGGCATGCACAGCCTGGACGAGAACGGGGACTTGACTACTGACGCATACGAGGTCTGGACGGTCAGGGACAGCCACTGGACCATGACGGGCCTGCATTACCCAATGCCCTGATTCGGAGACGGCCTGCTGGTGCGGCCTATATGAGCAGGTCCAGTATCGCGCCAATATCCAAGGCCGACTCGACTATTCCGGCGGTGTGGTCTATGGCCTCCTCCAAGCCCGGATGCAAGAAGGAGTTGAGGGTAGCGGCCGCGGTTCGGGCCGTCTGCCTTACGGCATCCTCCAGTGGCGTGTCAGAGTCTGGCCTGCCCGGAACGAGTCCCCAGTGGGCAGCGGCCTGACCCACGGCATCCTCCAAATTGGCGTCGGCATCGCCCCCGTCCAGCGAGTCTTCGGGTGGCAGCCGTGTCCGCGTGTATGGTATGACGCCCAGAACCGGCTTGCCGGTCGTCTCCAGTATGCGGGCCGTGCCCGGCCCCAGTATGGAGGGGTCGCCGCGGAACTTGTTTATTATGAAGCCCCGGACCATCTTCTGGTGGCGCGGCTCCAGCAGGGATATGGTCCCGGCCATCTGCGCAAAGCAGCCGCCCCTCTCTATGTCTGAGACTATGATCACGGGGGCCGAGGCCGCCTCGGCCATGCGCATGTTGGCCATGTCGAAGGGCACGTTGATCTCCGCCGGCGAGCCGGCGCCCTCTAGCACCACTACATCATGCATGCGGCGCAGCGACTCCAGCGACTCCAGCGCCGCCCCGATGCCCCTCCCTGCGGCGTACCTGTAGTATGTTTGGGTGTCCATCACCCCCTGCGAGACGCCCCTCTCGAACACCTCGCTGGTGTGGTCGCTGCGGGGCACCAGCAGCACGGGGTTCATGTGGAATGAGAGCGGGAGGCGGGCCGCGGCGGCCTGGACCGCCTGCGCCCGGGATATGCCGCCGGACACATACCCGGACATGTTCTGCGACTTGAAGGGCGCCACGTCATATCCCCTGTCTGAGAGTATCCGGCAGAGGGCCGTCACCAGGGTGCTCTTGCCGGCCCCCGACATGGTCCCCTGCACCATTATGCACGGCATGACCGTCCCAAGGCCTCCAGCAGTATTTTGTTCTTGTCCGGCGTCCTTGCGGATATGCGGATGTGGTGTCCCATGCCGAAGCTGGAGCAGTCCCGCACCAGCACGTTCAGCCCCAGGAGACGCCCCACCACATCCGGGGCGGGCGCCTCGGTGCGCGCTACAAGGTAGTTGGCATCTGTGCGGCGGGGGGATATCCCGGGCATCCCCTCCATGGTATCGTGCAGGCGGCCCACCTCCCGGCGTATCATATGGCGGGCCGCCTCCAGGTGCTCGGGGTGCGCCAGCGCCTCTATGCCGGTGGCCTGCGCCAGGGCGTTCACGCTCCAGGGCATCCGGATGCGCCGCAGCTCCGCCGATATGGCCGGGTCCGCTATGCAGTATCCCACCCGCAGCCCCGCCAGCCCGAACGACTTTGTCAGGGACCGCAGCACCACCATGTTGCCGTGCCGCCTGGTGTGGGGCGCGACCGACTCGTCGCGGCCCGGGGTCATCTCCGTAAAGCACTCGTCGACCACCAGTATGGAGTCGGCGTCGGCGGCCGCCGAGGCCGCCTCCAGTATGTGGCGGCGCCCCAGCAGTATCCCGGCGGGGTTGGAGGGGTTGCACACGAAGACGCAGCCGTTCGGCGGAATGGAACGGGGGAGCCCGTTGGGATAGGCCGGGTACGAGGAGACCGCCGAGCCGCACAGGGCCGCGGCGGCGGCGTACTCGCCGAAGCCGGGGGAGGGCACCACGACGGTGCGGCCGGCCACATGCCTGCATATGTTGTGTATGAGCTCGGTGGCGCCATTCCCGGCCACCACCATCCCGGCGGGGACGCCTACATATGCGGCGGCGGCCTCCTCCAGGGTACGGGAGCGCGCGTCGGGGTAGTCTACGGCGTCGTCGGCCGACTCCAGTATGCGGCGGCGGACGGCCGGGTGCATGCCCAGCGGGTTTATGCTGGTGCTAAAGTCCAGTACGGTGTGGCCCAGACCCATGGTGCGGGCGCCGCCATGGCTCATGGCAGGGGAGTGGGGTGCGGCTGCCGGGCCGCCCGCCGTGGCGCTCATGAGCGGTGGATCGGCGGGGAGTAATTTTGGGCTTGTGGCGGGCTGTCCTTCACAATCCCCGCACTATATGGCGCAAGCCTCCCGGCTCCGATGGTTGGAATCTGCCGCCCATGCCAAACCGCACGCGCCGGGATATGGCGCCGTAGCGTGTGCGCCATTCCACCAAAACACGTTAAGGTACGGCGTCCGTCCCACTGCCGTGTGGCACGACATGGTGTGGTATATGGCGGGCGGCGCCGTACTGGCCGCCATACTTCTGGACCGGCTGGGGGATCCGCCCAACCGTTTCCATCCCACCGCGTGGATGGGAACCCTGATCGCCGTCCTGGTCCCCCGGCGCCAGACCAAACGATGGGGCGTGGCGGTGGTGGTATCGTGCTGCGGACTGGCGGCCGCCTCGGCTCTGGCCCTGTGGTGGGCTGCTCCGGCGGCCTGGCCGGGCGGCGTTGGTCTGGCCATATACTGGGCCGCCTCTGTGCCGCTCCTCAAGAGCACCATATCGGTGCGGGGCATGGAGAGGCACGCCATGGCCGTATACTCCAGCATAATGGACGGCGACGGCCGGGCGGCCGGGCGGCTTGCCTGCATAGTAAAGCGCAGCACGGCCGGAATGGACACTGTACAGATATGCTCGGGAGCCATAGAGAGCACCGCCGAGAACACGGTGGACGGCATCACCGGGCCATTGTTCTATGCGGGGGCGGCCGGGCTGCCCGGGGCCCTCATATACCGGACCGTGAACACCACAGACTCGATGGCCGGGTACCGCTCGGCAATGTTTAAGCGGGTGGGGTGGTTCGGGGCCCGGTGCGACACCATACTCAACTGGATTCCCGCCCGGGCCACCGGGCATATGATGGTGCTGGCCGCCGCCATGACGGGGCACGACTGGCGGGGGGCCTACCATACCATGAGGCGGGACGCCGGACTGCCGGAGAGCGCAAACTCGGGGTATACCATGGCGGCGATGGCCGGAGCCCTGGGGGTGAGGCTGGAGAAGCCATCCCACTATACCCTGGGGGACGGCAGGGATCCGGGGCCGGAGGACATACCGGCGGCCGTACGCATAATGAAGTGCACCGCGTGGCTGTTTGCCGGCGCGGCAGCCTCCATGGCCGCCGCCGTGTCCGTTGTGGCGGGGGTGGTGTACGGTGGGCTTCTCTGATCTGGTGTCGTTCCTTACCATAATACCGGTGGGCGGCCGCACCATACGGGGCGCCGCATCCTCCTCTCACTGGCTTCCGGTGATGGGGCTTCTGGTGGGCGTGCCCGCCGGGCTGCTGGGCTGGCTGGTGTCCATGTATGCTGGGCCGCTGGCCGGCGCGGCCGCCGCCCTGGCCGCCGCGTGCATAATTACCGGGCTGCACCATGTGGACGGCCTGGCCGACTTTGCCGACGGCCTGATGGCTCGGGGCAGCCGCGAGAGGCGCATCGCGGCCATGCGGGACAAGGCGACGGGGGCCGGCGGGGCGGCGGCGGTGGCGCTGTGCCTGCTGCTGGCGGCGGCGGCCGCCTCGCAGAGGAGCGGCATGGATCTCCTCGTGGCGGTGGTGGTGGCCGAGGTGGCGGCCAAGTATTCGGTGGTGGTGACCGCCGCCGCCGGCAGGGCGGCGGCGGACGGCGGCGGCTCGCTCTTCTGCGAGGCGACCGGCGCCAAGAGGCTGGCCGTCGCCACCTGCATCTGGCTCGTTCCCGGCATACTGACCATGTGGCTTGTTCCCGGCTCGAACTTGGGACTACTGGCAATCCTGGGCGCGGCCTCGGCGGCGGCGGCCGCCGTTGTGGTGACCGCCGTGGCGCAGAACGCCTTCGGCGGGGTAACGGGGGACGTGATGGGCGCCGCCCACGAGGCGGGGAGGGCAACGGCCATGATATCGGTGGTGTCGGCGTGGGGGATATGATCGGCCTGATGATGGCCGGCGGCCGGGGGAGCCGCATGCGGCCGTTCCCCGAGAAGCTCACCCTGGGCGGCCACATACCGGTGGCCCTGCGGGTGGCCGGGGCGCTGGGATCGTGTCCTGCCATATCCCGCACGGTGGCCGCTGTCAGCCCCCGCGCCCCCCAAACCCGGGAGATGCTGGCCGGGCGCATGGATACCATGGAGACGCCGGGGGCCGGCTACTCAGCGGACCTGGCGTACGCGCTGGGGCGGCTGGAGGGGGCCGTACTGGTGGTGCCCGCCGACCTGCCCCTGCTGGACGCCGACATCATAGAGCGCATATCCGGCATGTACGAGGGGGGGCGCTGGACCACCCTGCTGGTCTCGGAGATATACGCGGCACGGCTGGGACTCTCCCCTGGAGTGAGCATCCGGCTGGGCGATACATCATACCGGTACACCGGCGTATCGGCGGTGGACGCCGGCCGGCCCGGCTCCCCTCCCCGGTACGTGATAATGGACGACTACAGGCTGGCCGCCAACATGAACACGGCACTGGACTGGGCGCTACTCGGCGCTGCCCACTACCTGACCGAAGATTATGGTCTTTGAGCCGGTGGACTCGGTCAGAAGGTTCCCGCACGAGTTGCACGTGACCGGCGTGGTGGCGTGGGAATAGACCACCTGAGTCTCCTCGCACTCCTTGCAGATGACCTTCTGGAACCTGCTGGAGGGGGCCGGGATGGGTATGTGGTCTTTTTTCATGTCGCCACCAACTCGAATTTTTTGATCCGTATGCCGTACTTGTTGAACTTCTTCTTGCAGGCCGAGCAGGTGAGCAGCGGGGTGACCTTCTTGGTCACCTTGGCCGGCTTTGCCAGCTTGGGGAACTTTTGTCCCCCGTAGCCGTGCTTCCGCTCGGCGTGGCGCCGCTCGCCCCGGGCGGAGCCCCGCCTCTTGCCGGCCTTGTATATGGAGATCTTCTGCTCGGTGTGCGTCCTGCACTTGGGGCAGTACCTGCGTATGGTCTTGGGTATGTTCACGGCCTTACCCCCCGCCGGAGTAATTTAAGCCTAGGCTAAAATACATCGGGCGCAGACTATACCCATGCCGGATCCGGACATCCGGGAGGCGGCGCTGGGCCGCGTCCCCTCGGATTTGATCATAACAGGGTGCTCGCTGGTCTCCACATACACCGGCGAGATCATACCCGACACCCAGATAGCCGTATGCGGCTCCCGCATCATATACGCAGGCCCCGACGCCTCGCACGCGGCCGGGCCCGACACCAGAACGCTGGACGCCAAGGGCAGGCACGTGGTCCCGGGGCTGGCCGACCCCCACACCCACATAGACCAGTTCGTGCTGCCGGACCGGACGGCCGCCTCCGTACTGCCTAGGGGGACCACGGCCCTCTTCTCGGATCCCATAGACGTGACCGGCGTGGGGGGGTACCCGGGGCTCCGCTGGTTCATGGAGGCGTGCAGCAGGGCCCCGGTGCGCATATTCCACGGGGTGCCCGGCGGCCTGCCCGTGGACCCCGCCCTGAGCCACCTGCGGGGACTTGACGAGGCAGAGCGCGAAGCGGTGCTGCGGGACCCGTCCGTCTTCGGCATGGGCGAGATATTCTCCTGGACCAAGATTACCGACGGCGACCCCCAGACCCTGCGGGACGTGGCGGCGGTGCGGGAACACGGCGGCATAGTGAACGGGCACACCGCCGGCATGTCAGGCCGCAAGCTGGCCGCGTACGCGGCCTCGGGCATATCTTCGTGCCACGAGCCCATAGACTACGACCAGACCATCGAGAGGCTCCGGGCGGGGCTCTACGTTATGGTGCGGGAGGGCTCCGTACGGCGGGACCTGCGGCGCATAATGGAGGAGGTGGCCGGGCGGGGCGTGTCCACCCACCGCATAATGTTCTGCTCCGACGGGCTGAATCCGACCGACCTGCAGTCCGGGCACATGGACCGGTGCGTACGGGAGGCCATGCGGGCTGGCATCGACCCGGCCGACGCGGTGGCCATGGCCACCCGCAACGTCTTTGAGTACTACAACATGGACCAGAACCTGGGGGGGCTGGCCCCCGGCCGGCTGGCCGACATCGTGATACTGGACGACTTGGAGTCCTTCCGGGTAAATATGGTCCTGGTGGGCGGCAGGGAGGTCTCCGGGGGCACGCATGACGCGGTACCGGTCCCCCGGTGGCTGCGGCGGACCGTCCGGCTGGAGTGCATATCGCCGTCCGACTTTGTGGTGGCGGCGGCCGGCGGCGAGGCGCGGGCCAACACCATACGCCTCCGCACCGAGATAGTCACCGAGCCGGGGGAGGCCGTACTGCCGGTGCGGGACGGGGCGGCCGTCCCCTCGGGGGGTATATGGAAGGTGGCCGCCTTTGACAGGGTGCACGGGACGGGCAACCGGGCGGTGGGGTTCCTGGAGGGCTTCGGCGACGGGGAGGGGGCGCTGGCGTCCACCGCGTCACTCCACGAGAGCGACCTGGTGGTCATAGGGAGCAACGACGCGGACATGGCGGCGGCGGCAAGCCACCTCATAGACGTGCAGGGGGGCATGGCCGTGGCGCGGGGGGGCCGCATAGTGGCGTCCCTGCCGCTGCCGGTGGCCGGGCTGATGTCCGCCGAGAATACAGGCGCGGTGCGGGAACGGTTCGAGGCGGTGAGAGGCGCGGCGCAGGATATGGGCTGCCGGTTCGAGTCCCCCCACCTCATACCCATATTCCTGCCGTTCCTGGCGCTGCCCCACATACGTATACTCAACCGGGGAATAGTGAACGTTCGGCGGCGGGAGATCGTGCCCCCCATCCAGGGGTAGGGCCAGATCCCCACGGGCGGCGCGCGCAGAACTGGACCCTTGGGAAATATCCACAGTCTCCACGAACCACTACAGCCGAGTGTGAACCGGTTGCGAAGCCGGGGAATGTGAATATTCCCCCTGCAAAACCCGCGAATCTTAAAAAGGGGGAGCCGGGACAGCGCCCGCATAAATGGCAACCATACAACAAACACCGCAGGGACCGGTTCTCGTACTCAAAGAGAGCGCCCTGCAGCAGAAAGGAAAAGACGCGCAGCAGAACAACATCGCGGCCGCCAAACTGGTGGCGGAGCTCATACGCACCAGCCTGGGCCCCCGGGGCCTGGACAAGATGCTGGTGGACTCACTGGGAGACGTCACCATAACCAACGACGGCGCCACCATACTCAAGGAGATAGACATCCAGCACCCCGCCGCCAAGATGATGGTGGAGATATCAAAGGCTCTGGACAACGAGGTCGGCGACGGCACCACCAGCTCGGTGGTCTTTGCCGGCGCCCTGCTCACCAAGGCCGAGGAGCTGCTCAAGAAGGGCGTTCACTCCTCGGTGGTCATAGAGGGATACCAGGCCGCCGCTGAGAAGGCCCTGAACATCTACGAGAGCATAGCCAGGACCGTAAAGGCCGACGACGCCACCAACCTGATGAAGGTGGCCACCACCAGCATGCAGTCCAAGCTGATATCCGACGACAGCGACACCCTCTCGGGCATGGTGGTGGAGGCAGTCCTCAAGGTGGCGTCCAAGGAAGGCGACGGATACGTCGTGGATCTGGACAACATCAAGGTGGAGAAGAAGGCCGGAGGCTCCCTCCAGAACTCAAAGCTGGTGGAGGGCATCGTGCTGGACAAGGAGATAGTCCACAGCGGCATGCCCACCAAGATATCCGGAGCCCGGATAGCCCTGCTCAACGCCGCCCTGGAGATAGAGAAGACCGAGATGAGCTCGGAGATCCGCATTACGGACCCGGCCCAGATGCAGCTGTATCTGGAGGAGGAGAGTCGCATGCTGAAGGGGATGGTCGAGAAGCTGAAGGAGGCGGGCGCCAACGTGCTCATCTGCCAGAAGGGCATAGACGACATAGCGCAGCACTACCTGGCCAAGAACGAGATGCTGGCGGTGCGGCGTGTCAAGGAGAGCGACATGACAAAGCTGGCCAAGGCCACCGGCGGGCGCGTGATATCCAACGTGGAGGACCTCTCCGCCGAGGACCTGGGCTCGGCCGAGTCGGCCTACCAGGAGAAGGTGGAGGCCGACAAGTGGGTCTTCATCGAGGGATGCAGCAACCCGCAGTCGGTCACGCTGCTTCTGCGGGGCGGAACCCAGAGGGTGGTGGACGAGGCCGACAGGTCAATCCACGATGCCCTGATGGTGGTCAAGGACGTCATAGAGAAGCCCGCTATAGTGGCCGGCGGCGGAGCCCCGGAGGCGTACGTGTCCACCCGACTGAAGGACTGGGCAGACAGCTTCGACGGCCGCCAGCAGCTGGCCATCAAAAAGTACGCCGAGGCGCTGGAAGTGATACCCTTGACCATAGCTGAGAATGCCGGAATGAACCCGATAGACACCATCGCCAACCTGAGGGCCCAGCACAGCCAGGGACTCAAGTGGACCGGCATAGACGCCAAGAGCGGCAAGGTCGGCAACATGCTGGAGAGGGACGTCGTCGAACCGCTGGCCGTGAAAGAGCAGATAGTGAAGTCATCCACCGAGACAGCCTGCATGGTGTTAAGAATAGACGACGTCATAGCCGTGTCCGGCGCGCCGGGCGGCGACGCTGCTCCCCCCATGGGGTAACCGTGTACAGTTTTGGGGTTTTTTTGAATTTTATTGGAATAGATCTGGGAGGGACAAAGATCGAGGGCGCCCTACTGGATCAAAACCATACCATACTGGAGCGCCGGCGCGTTCCCACCCCGCGCGACTACAATGGTATAGTGCGCGCGATACGGGACATGGTGGAACATATCGGGTATGGCGACTGCACCTTGGGCGTGGGGACCCCGGGGACGACAGGCCCCGACGGCCTCATAACAAACAGCAACACCCGCGCCATCAGGGGCATGCCGCTGCTGCGGGACCTGCGGGAGGCCACCGGGATGGACATACGCATGGGAAACGACGCCGACTGCTTTACGGCCGCCGAGGCCGGTATGGGGGCGGGGGCCGGGTTCGAGACGGTATTCGGTGTGATAATGGGAACGGGTGTGGGCGGCGGTCTGGCTGTCCGCGGCCATATGGTTCTTGGTAGGGCTGGCGGGGCCGGCGAGTGGGGGCACTCCATATTGCACCCCGGCGGGAACATGTGCTGGTGCGGCCAGAGGGGCTGCGTGGAGACGTACATCAGCGGCCCGGCGCTGGAGCGGCGGTGGGAGCAGGAGACCGGCTCCAGGATGTCCGTACCCGATATCGTATCCGCGGAGCCGCCCGGCTTTACAATATGGCGCGATGCCATAGTAAGTGACTTTGGACTGGCCCTCTCCGGCGTGGTGCAGGTCGTGGATCCTGATATCATAGTGCTGGGGGGTGGTCTGTCCAACATACCGTTCCTGTACGATATGGGAGCAGCGGCGCTGCACCAAAACACGCTGCAGGGCGGCACGCCCATACTGCGCAATATGCTGGGGGACTCGGCGGGGGTGGTGGGCGCCGCCCTGCTGGGTGCCGAGACATGGTGAGCCGCCGGAGGCAGCAGCCACGCCGTCGACAGTCACATCATACAGTGTGGGCAAATATTCCCCAATGTCGTGTTCCTCCCGCAAGAGTCGATGATCCGGATATTCCATTGGATGGCGCGCCTCATACCGGGTCCGGCAGGCATGTTAAGATCAACCACGCAGGCGCGCGCTCGGAAAATAAACTTTCGACAATAACTGCGATTTTATTCAATTTTTAGAGGGGTATCGACGTATTTTGACGCCGGATTAAGCGCCGGATATCATAGGCGCCATTCCCGCACGGCTGTCCGAAATTTTGCCAGCGTGCGGATTTAACAAAGATTTATTCCCCATACTTTTGGGATACGTACGTTGAATGGAAAAAAGTCCATATTCGCGCAAGTCCACTCCGCGCCGGGCATAACACGGGACGGCGGCCCCATATCTAGGGTGTCACTGCCTGTCGTATTCGGGGGAACGTCGCGCCAGACTACTATGGGGAGAGTAGGCCGACGGGGGCGGTGGGCGCATGACTGACCAGAACAGGGTGCTCGCCCGGGTGGAGTCGGATATGGACGGAATGGTCTTGGGCCTGCAGGAGCTTGTCAGGCAGCCCAGCGTCTCGGCAACGGGCGAGGGAATAGAGGAGTGCGCCCGTCTGGTCC
>JAEFDA010000156.1 GCA_016126025.1 Nitrososphaerota archaeon
CTGGACGGCGGGGACGCCTCCACATACCACATAGACGTGGTGGACAGGTCTCTGGCGGATGGTGTGGGAGAGGTCCCGCCGGCGCCCTTCCTGCTCACAGAATATGTGCCGCTGTACTAGGGGCGACATACGCGGGCGGCGGAGTCGGTGGGGGTGAGGCGGGCAGGCCTCCCCCTCCGCCCCACACAAATCATAATAACCCTGAATCGGATAAAAGCCGCATGGCAGACGGCCAAGAGGACAGCGCACAATTCTTCTGCCAAAGCAGCGAACAGATGAAACAGGTGGCAGACGACTCGGTCTCCCTTACAGTGACGTCCCCACCGTACTGGAACTCCATAGACTACAACGTGCACGCTGGCGGCTCCCGGTCGTGGTACCGCTCCCGCGGATATGCGGAGGGGTTCGGCGACTATGACAGTTATCTGGATCTGATGCGGCGCATATTCGGCGACGTCCTGCGGGCCACAAAACCCGGGGGATTCTGCTCGGTCGTCATAGGGACTGTACTGATGAACGGAGCCCACATTCCTGTGCCGTTCGACCTTGTGGCGCGTATGGCTCAGGCCGGCTGGCTGTTCCACCAAGACATAATATGGCACAAGACCACCGCCGGGGTGAAGCGCGCCGGCGTCGCCATACAAAAGCCCTATCCAGGATATTATTATCCGAATATCATGACCGAATATATCATGATATTCCGGAAGCCCGGCGAGCCCATATACAGGCAGGCCAACGGCACAAAAGAGCCGTCCCGCTTCGAGATAGACGAGCTGTTCAAGATGGACGTGGCCAACAACGTCTGGCACATAGCCCCCGTTCCCCCCAATACGCTGGATCATCCCTGCCCGTTCCCCGAGGAGATACCGCACCGCCTGATACGGATGTACTCGTACTTGGGCGATATAGTCCTGGACCCGTTCTGCGGTTCCGGGCAGACCGCAAAGGTCGCCGCCGCCCTGGGGCGCAATAGCATAAACTATGACACAAAAAAGGAGTATATCACATACGCCAGAGAGCGCGTCTCGTCCCCACTAAAGATCAGATCAAAGCAGCTTGTCGCAAGATTCGAGAAGATATCCGCCGACCCCAGTGACGGATGAAACGCGCTGCTGTGGCCAGCGTACTGACGGTCCACATCTTTCACGACACACCGACGCCTCGCACTATTCCATTCTGGGACAGCCCGGATACGGCACTCGAGCATTTTGCGCTTCATAGTGCTGCAGGCCATTACAAAAGCCGCCCACAATAAGCGGGGGCGGCATACAGCCGCCCGGCCCCATACCATCCGCCCATACATGCGGCATCTGTCGCCACACATGCAGGAGCTTCCGTGGGGGCGGTAATATGGGGGGTACGCACAAGCAACCCGTCCACCACCCCATAGCCTCGCCGGAGGCGCGGCGGCATCCACGCGGTTTCTTTGGCTTGTGCGCAGCGGCATGTGACGGCATCATACTCTGGACTGGCGCATTAACGGCGCCTGGAACAAATGGCGCTCGGGCGCCGCACCAGCCTGCGTTTCCGCTCCACAGCACGGCTGTGGGGTGACCGCCATTTCCATTCCAGGTCACTTTTTTGCAGCTCACATATTTTTGCCACCTCGTTTTGGCAGTTTACTTTTTATCCTGCTTGGTGGGAGAAAGCAGTACTGTGGAATTTAACAAGATAGAGCCGGCCTACACCTCAAGACACGGGTGCAGGCTCGTGTGGCGGGGAGCCGACGAAGACGACTCCGATACTGTCATCCTGAACAAGGATGAATTGGATTCCCTTGCAGATATCCTGCAGAGCGACTCGGCGGGGACCATAGTACTGGAGGACCAAACCAGCACGATCCTTGTTAATTCGGATGTCACCCAATTTTCCTTGCAGGGACACAAGCTGCTCGAGGCAGACACGCTCAAGCTCCAAAAACAAGTGCTCGAGTATGCCAAAATCCCGCACGAACCGCAGTACGTCTACATCAGCTCAAAACAGTTCTACCCTTCGGTCTGGGTAAGGGGGGAGGACGGAGAGAAAAGGGGGGAGGCACGGCAGCCTGGCAGCAGCCCCGGGGAACAGGCAGCCAAGCAATCTCTGCTGCACGCCATACTCCACTCAGGGCCGAAAAAGACGGACCAGCCGCTCCCAGAGTCTGACGTCTTTAGGATATTCGCAACGAGGAGATCCACAAGAAAGTTTGCAAAGACCAAGGTGGAGGACTGGAAGGTTGACAAGATACTGGCCGCAGCAGACACCGCCCCCACCGCGGGAAACTTTCAGGGCCTGAAGATATTCTACATAAAAAA
>JAEFDA010000092.1 GCA_016126025.1 Nitrososphaerota archaeon
CAGAGAGTCGACCATCGCCGCCATACACGATCCCGACAACCCGCTGTATCGCGACGGTGAACTGTATGTGTTCATACTGGACGGCGATAACGTGGAAGTGGCCAACGGCGCCGACCCAAGCATTGTTGGGGTCGACACAGACGGGTTGCTCGACTCCAAAGGCACCGACCTGGGCGCGCTCTCCACGGCCAACAGGTCCCCGTACGGCAAGTGGGTCGAGTACTACTGGCCCAACCCGGCCACCGAGACAGAGGCGGGCGAGTTGAAGCTGGGATGGATCAAGGTCAGCTCCGGGTACACCTTTGGCACCGGAATCTATCCTGACCAATCTGTCATGATGACACCAGAACCCTAGTGGTACGGTGGACGGATGGCGTCCACTGCCCGAAGGGCCGGACCGGCAGGCAGGCCAGCTGACACGCTCCCGGCGGTGGCCCACGCCTGTGCGGCCTAGTTGCAAAAAACCTGCTACACGTACACCAGCCCGGCATGCACCGGAACGGCGCGGGCGGATCTGCCGCCGCCCCACGCCGGCGCATCGACCCGCCATACCAGGGATGCTGCGTTGTAAAACTCGGACGGTGTCTTTCTGCGGGTCGGTTACAGCTGATCTAATTCGATAGTGGTCCACCCATTCTCCACGACATCTTAGATGGGCGTTCGGGAATTTATTCACAACCGGCCCCAACGGGCCATTCAGGCCGGAGATCTGCTTCAAAATTAAAATGTGAATATACCCGCAGTCTTTGCCGGGCAAAGGAGCGCTGCCGTAGATTTTTAAATCCACGGCGATATCTCCGGACCCATGTGGGTGACACCGTCCGGGGCACAAATAAAAAGCGCCGGTGAACGCCTTGAGGATATCCGGGACAGGCCAGACGACTTTAGGCTGCTGGAGAGGATGCCTCTGGTGGCCGAGTCAGTTCCAACGGTTTTTGGGGAACGCAGCGGCGAGGACACAACTATTACGTTTCTTGACATAGAGGCCACCAGCCTTGATGTCCGGGAGGCCCGCATCATAGAGCTGGGAATGCTCCGATGCAGGTACAGCCCAGAGGGGCGCTTGGTAGAGATAATTGACGTGTTCAGCGGGTTTGAGGATCCCGGCATGCCCATACCGCGCGAGGTGACGGGGCTCACCGGCATAACCGATGAGATGGTACATGGAGAGAGGCTGGACCCGGACGCCGTGAGGGGGTGGCTGGGCAGGGACCCGCTTGTCGTGGCGCATAATGCGCGCTTTGACAGGCCGATCTTTGAGCAAAGGTTCCCTGATATGGGCGACTACCGGTGGGCATGCTCGCTCCGGGGAATACCGTGGAGTATGATGGGGTATGGGTCGGCCAGCCTGCCGCTGCTACTGGAGCAGGAGGGCTGGTTCTTTGAGGCGCACCGGGCCCACACCGACTGCCTGGCGGTATCGTGGATGCTCCATTCGGTGCCCGGAACTCTGGGACACCTACTCGACTCCATTGCCGACAGGGCAAAGGTTACGGCCAGCGGTAACACCTACCCTGTGAAAGAGTCCCTGAAGGAGCGCGGCTACAGGTTCGACGGCGCCAAAAAGCACTGGACGCGAATCATCCCCCTGAGCGGGTTGGACCAGGAGATGGACTTTCTGGGGAGGATGTCCTACGGGGGCGTGATCGCCGGCCACGAGCGGGTGACGGCGCGGACTGCATTCAAAGAATAAGCGGCGCTACCGCCGGGCCGCATCCACCAAATTCCGGTGGAGGGCGGCGTTGCCGGACATCTCCGGGTGGAACGAGGTGCCCACTATGCCGCCCCGCCTCACGGCCACGATGCGGCCGTCCACCGACGCGAGCACCTCCACCTCCGGGCTGACGGCTGTCACCGACGGCGCCCGGATGAACACCCCCCGGAACCCCGTAATGCCCAGCGGCTCCATGTCTATGTCCATCTCAAAGGACCGCCGCTGCCGGCCGAACGAGTTGCGCTCCAGCCGGACGTCCAGCACTCCCAGAAGAGGCTGGCCGGTGGCACCCATCCTGCGGTCGTACACCTGGGACGAGAGCAGTATGAGGCCGGCGCATATGCCCAGGGCGGGCATCCCCGAGTTGAGCCGCTCCCTCAGGGCGGCCAAGGTGTCCCCGGCCATGGAGAGGCGGCCTATGGTGGTGCTCTCGCCGCCGGGTATTATGATCGCGTCGACGGCCGACACGGCCGAGGGGGTATTCACCCGTACGGCCTCTCCGGACATGTTCATCTCGGCTAGGGCCTGCCGCGCGGCCCCCAGGTTCTCCTCCACGTCCCCCTGCACGGACAGGACTCCCAGCGTAACGGTCAGGACGCCGCACCCCTCTCCTGCATGCGCAGCTCCATCGAGGCGGCGTCCAGCCCCGGCATGGACATCCTCTCGTCGATCATCTCCTGCGCCTCCCGGACCCGGTCGGGCTGGTCCCAGAAGGTGGTGGCCAGCACCACGGCGCGGGCGCGGTTGGCCGCGTCCTCGGACTTGAATATGCCCGAGCCCACGAATATGCCGTCGCACCCCAGCGACATCAGGTACGCGGCGTCGGCGGGGGTGGCTATGCCGCCGGCCGCAAAGTTGACGACGGGCAGCCGTCCCAGCCGGGCGGTCTTCTCTATGATATCAAAGGAGACCCTGTACTCCCGGGCCAGCCTCATCATCTCCTGGCGGTCCTCCGAGTCATATATGGCCCGTGCGAGCCGCAGGCCGTCGTTGAGCTTCTTGATGTGGGTGATGGCCTCGGCGACGTTGCCGGTGCCCGGCTCTCCCTTGGTCCGGATCATGGAGGCCCCCTCCTCTATGCGGCGGAGGGCCTCGGGCAAGGACCTGGCCCCGTTGACGAACGGGGTGGTAAAGTCCCACTTCCAGATGTGGCGCGCCTCGTCGGCGGGCGTGAGCACTTCTGACTCGTCTATCATGTCCACGTCGGTCTCGGCCAGGACCTGCGCCTCGTACACGTGGCCTATCCTGCACTTGGCCATGACGGGTATGGTGACCGACTCCATTATCTCCCGTACGGCGCCCACCCCGGCGGTCCTGGCCACTCCGCCGGCCTTCCGGACGTCGGAAGGCAGCTTGTCCAGCACCATCACCGAGACGGCCCCGGCCTCCTCGGCGATCCGGGCCTGCTCGGCGTTGGTGACATCCATCACCACTCCGCCCTTGAGCATGTGGGCGAACCCCCGCTTTACCCGGGCAGTTCCCCGCACCGAGTCACCCTCCTGTACTACGCCTCCGGCGTCGCGCCTGTCTCCGGCCAGCGGGATCATGCGCCGGTATGGCGGGGCCGGATATTTTTACCTATGCGGCGGGCGAATGCGGACACTCCGGCGCTTCGAATGGAACGGTTTGAATGTGTAGCGCCGGCGGGCGCCGGCCGGGCGCGTGTATGGCTTGGTATGGGACGGCGCATCCCCGCGCCGATGTACCGTTCTGCTTGTGGCCCTGACCGTCTGCCCGGCGCCTCCTGTTCTCCACTTGGCAGCCGGCCTCCGGAGTGTCTGGCGGGCGTCTCGAATGCTACCAGTATCTGGAGTGCATCCGGAGGTACCTACCTACAGACCACCGCAGGAACGGCCAGTCGGCCGCTCTCGTCTGCGATCTCTCCAGCGCGCCGTAATACGACCTTCTGTCCCTGTACTCTATGTCCATCATGGGATAGCCTGACCTGTGCAGCACGTGGTTCATCATGAGCCTGGATATCCTCCCGTTCCCGTCACCAAATGGGTGTATAGTGACGAACTTTAGATGCACCAGCGCCGCAAGTTCTACGGGATGCAGTACCTTTCTGCTGGCTTCATACCACTCAAAGAACAGGCCGACCAGCGCGCCCACCGCGCTGTGCGGCGGCGGAACGAACTCGCTCTGGCCGACCCTTACATCGTAGTCCCGGATCTTTCCTGCGATGTCTTCCTTCGTGCCCCCAAACATCCTTCTATGCCACTCCACGACCCGGTCCCTTGACAGATCGTCATCCCTTATCGCATCAAGGAATACTATCCTGTGCGCCGCGGCCTCCAGCACATCTGCGATAGGCCTGCCCGCGGGGGTGATACCGTCCTCCAAGAGCAGCGTGGTATCCTTCAGGCTTAGCGTCGATCCCTCTATCCTTTGGGTGTTGTACGTGAACCGAACTGCAAACGCATCCAGATTCTTTTCTAGGATTGTTCGCGGCATCGAGGCGCGTTCCCTTTCAAATCTGTCGTGTATTATACTCAGTTTGGGCTCCCATCCCCCGCGCAGTATTCGCAACATGAAGCCGTTCTTTCTCTCCTCCACGTCCGGCGGTATGCTCTTTCCCAGATACTCTTCGTACTGCCGCCTGGCCGTTCCCCTTGAGTCGTGGTATAGGTAGTAGTAGTCGCTGTTTGCCTTTCGCCTCTTTACGATACTTACCATGAGTGGTTTTACACAGGATAATATTTAAAAATTTATATAAATTTAAAAAATTCCTGGGTAAAACATGGCGCCGTGGCGACGACCACTCCAGTTCGTATGGTCTGGGAGGTGTGGTAACTGTTGGGGATCTGCATGGCGGTGTCCCGTGTGGGGGGCAAGCAACGCGGGATGATGCACGATGGCGGTGTACCCTGCGGGAACCGGGCGCAATGGGGAATGGAATTCGGTCGGGCGGCCGGAGTCACCTGCGGTCGGCGCAGTCTGCACGCCGCCGCGGGTTTATAACGCGCATATGGGCACCACACCCCATGGGCGAGGAGAGGAAGCTGCGCCAGGAGGACTGCCACGAGGACTCGCTGGGGGCCGGAATACTGACCCTGACCAGCCGGCGGGTGGCCTTCGACAAGACCCGGGCCCGCATAATGGACTTTTCCAAGCACATGGGCGAGACTGTACTGGATGCCCCCCTCGGCGACATAACCAAGGTGTGGAGGGAGGGGCTGCTGATAAAGAAGGCATGCATCATGGTGGACGGGAAGGCCTACAAGTTCGGCGTGCTCAGGCCGGGGAGCTGGGTCGACGCCATTCAGGACGCCATCGACGAGCTGTAGTTTATGCGGACCGAGTCCAGGCGCCAGGCCTGCCTCACGAACGCGTCACATATCTGGACGGGCCCGTTCACGGACGCCTCCAGGATGCCGGTGGCGGCTATCTGGGCGCCGCAGTCCCCCGCATATTTGGGGGGGACGGCATGGAACGAGGAGCCGTGTATGCGGCACGCCTCCTCCAGCATGTGGGAGAGGCGGCGGTTGGCGGCCACCCCGCCCACTATCATGAACTCCTTCTTGCCGGTGAGCGAGAGGGCCCTCTCCACGGCCTCGCATATCATGGCAAAGGAGGTCTCCTGCAGGGAGTGGCACACGGCCGGGCCGCCGGAGGAGGCGGCCGCCGACTTTGCCGCCGAGAGCAGCCCCGAGAAGGAGACGTCGTTCCCGCGGACCGTATACGGCAGCTCCACGTAGGACATGTCGGAGAGGGCCATCCTCTCTATCTCGCCCCCGCAGGGGGACGCCAAACCCAGGGAGCGGCCGAACTGGTCCAGCAGCTGGCCCAGGGTTATGTCCAGGGTCTCCCCGAAGACGCGCCACTGCCCGTCCAGAAAGGCCAGTATCATGGTGTGCCCGCCGGAGACCAGCAGCACCAGGGGGTCGGCGGCGCCGGTGAGCAGCCTCCCCAGGTCTATGTGCCCTATGGCGTGGTGGACCGGGTATAGCGGTATGGAGTAGTGCGTGGAGAGGGCCCTGGCCATCACGGCTCCCACCCGGAGGCACGGTCCCAGGCCGGGCCCGGCCGCGTACGATATGGCATCCACGTCGTATATGCCCACGCCCGCCTTGGCCATACACTCGGAGAGCACCCGGGGGCCCTCGGTGACGTGGTGCCGGGAGGCCTCCCGGGGGTGTATGCCCTCCCCGTCGGGCGGCCGGTATATGCTGCGCACGTCGGCCAGTATCGTATCATCCCGGATCAGCCCGCACGACATGGTGTGCGCCGTGCTCTCTATGCCCAGCATCAGTGTCATGGTGTCAACCCCGGCTGGCCGTCGAGACGATCTTTATTACGTCGCCGTCCCGGACGGTGTAATCGGCGCCTATGCGCTGGCCGCTCTTGCAGTCTATACCGTACAGGAACCCCCGGGCTATGTCGGTGTGGACCGTCCCGGCCAGGTCCCGGGCCGTGGAGCCGGGCTGGAGCAGCCGGGCGTCGGGGAGGACGCGGCCGCCCTTGTCGGCGAGGCGCGTCTCGTCCTCTACGGGGTATGCGGTTATGAGGCCCAGGCGGCCAAAGACCGCCGAGTCCAGGGCCTCCTGTATGCCGGTGGAGCGCAGCCTCTCCAGTACGGATCTGACCTTGCCCAGGGCCCGGAGCTGCGGCGGCGAGGCGTCCTGGCGCAGCATGGCAAAGTCGCCGTCGCCGCTCTCGTACGATATCATTCCGGACTTGGCGGCCCGCCGCAGCACCAGCTCGGTCTCGGCGCTGCAGGGTATGGCACCCTCCCACTCCGGTGTGGTCTCGCACAGGTCGGCCTTGTTGGCCGCTACTATGATGGGCTTTGTGGCCTGTCGCAGCAGGCGCGCCATCCGGCGTATGTCCGAATCGTCCCACTCCCGGGGGTTTCGGGCGGCGGCCCCCATCTCCTGTAGTACGGCGCCGACGTCGGCCTCGGTTATGCCCAGGCCGGTGAACCGGGATGCGATGCCGTCGGCCAGCTTCGCCCGCTTTTGGTCGACCTCCCGGGTGAGCTTGTCCCACTCCCGGCGGATTATGTCCAGGAACCACATGTCGAACTCCTCCTCCACGAATGCCATGTCTTCGGCGGGGTCGTGGGTGCCCGGGGGGACGGGCTGGCCCTGTATGTCGGTGCTGCCGGCCGCGTCCACCACGTGTATGAGGATATCGGCCTGCCGCGCGTCGTCCAGAAAGCGGTTGCCCAAGCCCCTGCCCTGGTGGGCGCCGGGGACCAGGCCCGCCACGTCTATGAGTTTTATGGGTATGAGGCGGGTGCCGTTCCGGCACATCTGGTGCGTGTGCTCGATGCCAAAGTGCGTGCAGGGGCACTTGGTGCGGATATGCGCCACGCCCACGTTGGGGGATATGGTCGTGAACGGGAAGTTGCCCGTCTGCACGACGCTCTCGGTGGCCGCCGCAAAGAACGTCGACTTGCCCACGTTGGCCTTGCCCAGTAGTCCCACCTGCATGGGCGCGGGGCGGCGGCGTACCCGATTTATTGTTGTCGGGGGTACTGTCCGGAATCTGGCGGAAAGAGCAGGCCGGCTTGGAGAGTATAGCCATTCCAAGTATGTCTATCCGGCTTGATGGAGGATTCCACGTATCCGCTTCTTGATAGCCTGTGCCGCTGCCTCCGCCGGCCCGGCGGTCTGTCCTGCCCAGCAGATAAATCGGGCGCCGCCGTACCATACGTGTGGGAGGAGCGTCCGGGCGTCGCCCTTTCGTGTGGTATGTGGCGGCGCTGGCTGCCGTCGGGGCGCTGGCGGCGGCCGGCGGCCAGGCGGCCTGCGCCGCCGGTATCGGGGTGGTGGGCGGCGCGCAGGCCACCCTGTACGATCCCAGCATGGGTCAGTTTGCGGACATCGACTCCTTCAAGACCCCCGACGGCCACTCCTACTTGCTGGCCCTCAGGTATGACAGGATATACACCATCGACGTGACCGAACCGTTCCGCCCCGTCCGGGCGGGCGGCATCACCCATGACCGGCTTGCCGGCTCGTTGTTCTGGAACGTGGATATATTCCGCACTCCCGACGGCCGTGTCTACGCCGCCGTTACGGGAGACGGCTTCTCGATCCTGGACGTGACCGACCCGGCCAATCCGGAGACGGTCTATGGCGTGCCGGAGGGGGCCGATAATGCCTCCTTCGGCGATGCTTGGCAGGTGACCGTATACGAGCGGCCGGACGGCCGCGTCCACGCCTTGGTGACCGGCGGCAACAACGCACTGCGAGCCGTCGACATCACGGATCCGTACAACCCGGTCGCTCTGGGTGGAGGGCCGGACCTGGTTCCAGCCATGGCTCTGGGTGGAAGCGCCGCCTTGTATGGGCCGGGCGATGGCCGCATATATGTAATGTATGGCAGTAATCGGATGGGGGTGTCCATCATGGACGTGACCGACCCGGTCCGCCCCGTGCTGGTAAGCGCCATAAGGCACTATGATGGAGATCATCCTCTGGGGCACGAGGATTACCGGGCGCACGGCATTCCTGCGCCCTCCTCCTCCGACGTCCTGATATCCGACTGGTATGCCGAGGGACTGGACTATGCCAACGAGGTTGCCGTCTTTGGCTCGCCCGATGGCCGCACCTACGCCATGGTGGCCAACGGCATGGCCACCATCCAGGTGCAGTCCCCTGGTGTGAGCCGAGAGCCTCCCCAGTACGACATGGTGGCCAACGGCATGGCCACCATCCAGACAGACGAGTCAGACCCACATATCGTCCCCGCCGGCATTATCTTCCTAGACGTCACCGACCCGCACGCGCCCGCCCCGGCGGGAGCCATCCTGTACGGCGAGGATGGCTTTGACTTTGGTTCCGGCATACGGAATACCGCAATTCGCGAAGGACCCGTACCATTCCCAGAAGGACACAGCATTGCCATTGCCTACCCCATACGGGATATCGCAATCCTGGACTTACCGGACGGACGCGTCCATGCCGCGGTGGCCGGCGACCGGGGCGTGACCATTCTGGACGTCACCGACCCGGCCGGGCCGGTCCTGCTCAGTCATATATGGGACGGCGAGGATGGATTTGACCATATCGATACAGTCCGCGGCATGGATGTCGTCGAGTCCCCGGGCGGCGGCGCCTACTTGGCGATGGCCGGCAACGAGGGTGTCCAGATGGTGGACGTGACGGATCCCGGCGAGCCGGTCGGGGCGGGTAGCATTCTGGGCAGATCGGTCCACTTCGCCAAGCCGGCGGTCTTTGGGTCGGATGACGGCCGCACATATGTCTTGGGAGTGGGCGGGGGCACAGTCAGCATGGTGGAGATCACCGACCCGAGCCTGCCAGTCCCGCTGGGCAGCATCCGGGACGGCGAGGAGGGCTTTGACACGCTGGATAGCGTATGGCAGGTGGAGGCGCTACATGCCGCCGACGGCCGCATATATGCGGTGGCGGCCGGCGGGGAGGGCCTGCAGGTCATAGAGGTGACCGACCCCCGCTCCCCCGCGCCCGCCGGCACCCTGCGCAACGGCACGGACGGCTTTGAGGTGGGCAGTGTGGGCTGGACCATCATCAGCACGGCCGTCCTGGAGCGGCCCGGAGGCGGCGGCTATCTCCTAGTAGCAGACCACGACAGGGGCATATATGCGGTGGATGTCACAGACCCCCGCGCCCCCGCCTTGGCGGGAAGCCTGCGGGGCGGGGAGGGCGGCATAGACCTGCTGGGAGGGGTGCACGACATGGACGTCTTTGGGGGGCCGGACGGGCGACCGTACGCCCTGATGACCGGGGACGTTGGCATCCATACTATAGACATGGCCGATCCCACCACTCCGGTCGTGGCCGGAACGCTGGACGGTTCCGGCAACGGTGCCATGGGAGGGCACACCCTGACACTTATCCACCAGAGCGTCGTATTTGAGTCGGCCGGCGGCCGCATCCATGCCCTGCTGGTCGACTATACGTCCGGCATCCACATCATAGACCTGACCGACCCGTATGCGCCCACGTATATGGGAAGCGTGCCCGTCGGAGAGGGCGGCGTGGAGGTCATTCCGGGGTCGGCCGTTGCGGCCGTCGCCTCCCCGGACGGAAACGCATACGCCCTGGTGGCGGGCTGGGATGACATCCAAATCCTGAACATAACCGACCCATATGCGCCCGCACCGGCGGGCGCAATACCGGCCGGGGAGGGCGGCCTGGGACTGGAAATGACCCCCTGGTATATCATCACAATGGAGCCGGCCGGCGGCCGCATCCACGCCCTGGCCAGCGGCGGCGACCGCCTTTGGGTTCTGGACGTGACCCACCCCTCCCCGGTGGTCCCCCATGTCGGCAGATGGGACGGGGAGGGCCATGTATCGGGTGGCGGTCCCCTGAACATCCGTACCGTGGGGGCCGCCGTCCCGTACCATCCCGGTTTGGCCGGAATGGTCGTGCACAGCCCTGCCGGCAATGTCGCAATAATCGAGTCTCCCGACGGCCACACGTACGCGGTGCATGTGGGGCCCGCCGGCGGTCTGCTGGCCGTCGACATAACCGGCCCGCATACGGTGGCAGACTCCGTATGGTGGCCGGATCCGAGGAAGGCCGGCTGGCCGCCAACCGCTCTGGATGGTCTGGATATGGCACCGGCTCTCGAGCTGTTCAAGCCGCATGACGGCCGCACCTACATGATGATAGGCGGCGACGACACCATTCTGGTGGTGGACATTACCTACCCGACCGAGCCGGCGGCGGTGAGCGTCATCCGGGACAACTTGGGTGGGTTCTACTCCCTGGGCGCCATAAGCGACATCTCGGCGTTTGCATCGCCCGACGGCCGCGTCCATGTTCTGGTGGGCGGCGGCGACGGCATTCAGGTGATCGATGTCACCAACCCGTATGCGCCCAGCCCCACCGGCAGCATATATGAGGTGCCGGGCATCCCGGCGTACGGTGGCATACACCGGACCGCCGCCACTCCGACGCCCGACGGCCGTGTTATAGCGCTGGCAGTAGACGGCGCCGGCCGCGCTGGCATGCTTGACATCACCGACCCGCGCCTACCCGTCCCGGCGGGGACCCTACCGTCCGCGGACGGCGCCGGACCCATCTTGGACATCGTCACGTTAGAGGCTTCCGGCGGCCGCCTCCACGCCCTGCTGGTCGGGGAGAACATCTCCCGCATCATCGATATTACGGATCCCGGGGATCCTGTGCCGGTCGCCATCCTTGATGCGGCCGCGCCGGAGCGGCCGCAGGACGGGCCGTACGCGGAGAGCGGCGTGGCGAGGGTTGCCATCCGGGCTGGATCCTCCGACGCCGGGTGCGTGAACGAGGACGGGTGCTACTTTGTCCCGCGTACGGTCACGATAGGAGTGGGCGACACCGTCACATGGAGTAACGAGGACGACACGGCACACGGCTTTGTCGGAATGCTGGATACGGATTACGGAACGGGCTGGGCCTTCCAGAGCGGCGCGCTACTGCCCGGCGCCGAGTTCTCCCACAAGTTCGGGGAGGCAGGGGAGTACACATACTACGGCTCTCCCCATCCGTGGATGACCGGCAGGGTGGTGGTGGAGGCGGCAGAGTAGCAACCGTCCTGCCCGGTAGCCGGGTATCGGATACACTGAAACTGCGGCGGGCGGGTCCGGACGGGCGCTCCCGGCTAGAATGGAATCCGGCAGGCGCGCCCCGCGCGCCGGCCGGACGACACCCATGCAGGAGACGTCTGGACGCGGAGGGTGCTTGGCGTACATCTCCTGTGAGGCATCAAGCACCGACCGGCGCATGGAATCATAGAAGGCCATACCTTGGAATGACATGTAAGCTGCGGAAGTGTGGGCGGGCCGTGCGGACAGCTGCTCGTTCCTGTAGGGAAAATCTCCCAAGGGACGCGGATATAGGTGCAAGAGGGACTCCTTCGGGCGCGGCGGCCGAGCGTAGTACTATGGTTGGGATCATAAATAACCCCGCAATAATTTTACACAGTGTTTTGTCCAGATCCCTAAACAGGATATTGCGTGGATCAAACCTTATTTCAAGCGACTCGTACACCGATATTATCTTCCTGAAATATCTCCTGGCCGGCCGCCTGAAAATGCGCCGTATCTTCATCTTGTCACGAATGTGGCGCTTTGCCTATTGACGTACATAATGTTCACGGCTACGACACGGGCGTACTCGCGCGTGTCCCGGGTTTGTCTTAGGGATGCCTTTATTTTTTCAGCTCCGGCCTGGTCGTCCATGCGCCGGATAAGAATTACGATCATCTATTCTTTACGCAACGCAAAATTATTTTTGATCCCAACTATAGTGGTGCGGCGCGAACTCTCAAAAGCCGGACACCAGTATTTTACATTCTCGACCAAGTCCGCCACGAACCAGATCATATCATACCTGAACGACCGCCTGTCGCGCGGAGAGCCACTGCACGGAGACTCTGCTGTGGTGGCGCCCGACCACGTCTACAAGACAAACAGAGGGGGCAACTCTGCAAAGGAGTTCCTGCCTACACAGCGCATAAGCAAGTTGGTACGCGACACGTTCCGGCCCCGGTTCACATGGAGACCGTACGTACTGCGGCCCTACTTTGACACGCAGCTGCTCATCGCCGAGTCCAAGGGCAAGATGGTACACGACTTTCGCGTCTTCTTCATGGGCCACAAGGGCACCATGGAGTCCAGGTACACGACCAACAAGGGTGTGCTGCCCGAGGTACTCATGCATGAGATGCGGCAGGCATTCGCCCGCTCCGAGGAGTATCTGGACCAGACTGACGCGCCCGAAACACAAGAGCAGAGGCTGCAGGCGCAGCGCATCATACAGGACGCCACGCCGGCGCAGCTTGGCCATATGC
>JAEFDA010000087.1 GCA_016126025.1 Nitrososphaerota archaeon
CATGGCGCGGGCCGCCAAGCGCCGCCGGGGCGCCTAGTGTGGGCCTTGGACTTGATGCGGGTTGGACTCAAGGCCGCCCCGGCGGGCGGCCGCAAGATCTGAGGCGCATACCGGCAGGCAGGGTGGACGGTTTGGAGGTTCCCGGATGCCATCACCGGGCGGTGATTGTGTCATCCGACAGGGAGTACCTGCCGGTCTCGGCCCACTCGCCGTCGACGATCTGCCAGATGGCATAGTCGGCGAAGGCCATATCCCCGGCCTCGTTGAGTACCATCCCAAGCTGGGCGCCGCTGTACGACTGGGCCACATCCGGCAGGGCGGTCTTGATGGCGGCAGCATCCGCGGTTCCGGACTGCAGGATGGAGAGGCCGACCAGCCATGCTGCATCGTAGGACCGGTAGACGTGTGCTGTGGGATCCCTGCCGGCGGTCTCCGATATGTGCAGGTGGACGCGCTCGTAGAGCGGACCGGGGTTGTCGGCCACCTGCAGGGCGGCGAACTCGACCTCGCTGGACAGCCCGGCCAACCTATTATCGGTCAGCAGGGGGCTCTTGGCCAGTGTTTCGGAGCCGAACCACTTTACGCTGGTAAGTATGTCGTGGGCGGCCGATTCCAGCGCTATCGCGCGCCCCTCACCGAATGATATCAGGAGGACGGCCACCCTGTCGGCGCCGTACTTCTCGGCCATGGACTGGACCTGGCCAGCCAACCTCTCTGCCTCGTCTGCAAACTCGGCCTCGGTCAGACCATACCGGATGCCCTCGCCCACCACGCCTCCGCGGGACGTAAAGTTGCTGGCGGTGGCCTCCTGCAGGCCATCGCCGTAGACGTCTCCCCTCCATATGGGGACTACGGCCTGTATGCCGTGACTCTGAAGTAGCTTGGCTAGGGCGATGCCCTGCTTGGAGTCGTCGGGGATCAGCCTGAATATGCCGTCGCCGGGGACGGCCAGGCTGGGCGCCGTCGAGCAGCAGCTGAGCAGCACCATGCCGTTCTCGTTGGCGTACCTGCCCACCCGCTCCACGTTGATGCTGATCTCGGGTCCGATTATGACATCTATGCCGCTTTGGTGCATCTCGGTGGCCTTGGCCAGGGCGGTGAACGGGTTGGAGATGGTATCTTCACCCACTACCGACAGCCTCCAGTCGATGCCGATGCTGTCCAGAAAGCCGTTGAAGTCTTCGGCGCCCAACCGCGTTGCCTCGAGGTTGTCGGCCCCCTTGGTGCTGCCGGTCACCGGATAGAGGGCTCCGATGCGTACATCGCCGGACGGCTGGGAGGCGGGAATCGTCATCCCTCTTTGGGTGATGTACATGCCGGCCTCCTGCCAGGCGTCGCCGCTGATGGCCAGTATGCGGTAGTCGGTAGAGGCCAGGTCGCCGGCCTCGTTGAGATCCGTGAACCGAGTCGAGCCCTGGTGTCCTTCCACCACTCCGGGCAGTTGAGCCTTGATTTCGGCCGCACCGGCGCTGCCGGCGTTCCCGATGGCTCTTCCTATGACCCAGACGGTGTCGTATGCGGCATTTACGAACGGGCTCAGCTGCGAGCCCAGGGTCTCGGCCAGTAGGCCGTTGACGCGCCCGTATTGATCGCCGGGTCTGAAGATGTACTGGGTGGCGGTAAAGTTTGCCGCGTTTGCGAATGCGTTCACCGCCCCGTCTTCGGTGAACTGGGCGGCATCCACAATCGTCTCGCTGACAAACCACTCCGTACTGGAGAGGTTGCCAAGGAGTGACGCCTCCCGGACTATCTCGACCGACTCGTCAAAGGAGATCATCAGGACGGCTACCTTGTCTGCGCCGTGCTTCTTTACGGCTGCATGTACATCCTCGTCCAGCTGCGCCACATCCGACGCGAAGTCGGCGTGGCCTGGGGGGTACCTGATGCCCGCATAGACTACTCCCCCAAGGCCTTCGAACTCTCCGGAGATGGCATCCCGGAGGCCGTCACCGTAGGCGTCGCCCCTCCAGATGGGGACGATCGCCACCTTTCCGTCCGCCTCGATGAGGCGCGCCAGCGCGATACCCTGGCCGCTGTCGTCTGCAGCAAGCCTGTATACGCTGTCCCCGGCGATGGCCAGGCTGGGGGCGGTCGAACAGCAGGCCACCACCAGCAAGTCGTTGTCGTCGGCATATTTTTTGATGACGTCTACGCTGGCACTGGTCATGGAGCCGGTGATCACCGTAATTCCGGACTCGTGCATCCGGAGGGTCTTCTCCAGCGCAGCGTCGGCGTTCGTGGCGGTGTCCTCCACTGCCATCTCTAGGCGCCATCCCGCATCGCCCTCCGCCAGGTAGTCGTTGAAGTCGGCTACGGCCAGTTCCATGGCTGCCCTCATCTGCAACCCGAACGTGCTGAAATCCCCTGTCAGCGGAAATAGTCCGCCGATGGCGACAGTCTCGGTCAGGGACGAGTTGGTCACCACCGCCACATCTGCGGGTGTGTCGTCGCTGGCAGTCTGCCCCTCTGTCTGCGCGTAGGCTCCCACGGCAGGGCCAAGCCCGACCAGCAGGGCCACTACAATGGCAGTCTTGTACAATGTTGGCATCCGGCCTTTTGCAGTTTTTTAGTTTATGCCGATGGCGGTTGCCTGTCAGTTCCGCCCACGGATGCGGCCTGCACCGCCTGCACTGCGCCATCCAGAGTGGCCGCGGCCGGTCCGACGGGGACCGCACACTCTCTTGCGGATCGTAGCTCTTGTCCGTGTACCGCCGCATCGTGGCGGACGCTGTCCAAATTTGAGCCGGGACCAACCCATTCATCTGGACAACTCCGATTCTTCTGAACCGGTTTAATAACGGAGCGTGGTATACCGTGTGCGATGGCCACCGAGACCGACCCTGAAGCCGATCCGTCGCAGGACGAGGAGGCGCCTCCCAGGCCGCCCCGCCTCACCACCGGCCTCTTCAACATAGCCGACACGGTAAAGACGCTGAGCCACATGGGCGTCGCAAAGACCAAGGTGAACCCGGCCCAGGGCATACTGATGGGCTGGCAGGCGACCGCCTACCTGGCATTTGCCGCATTTATGGCCTGGATGATAGCAACGATGGTCTCCGCCGATCTGTCGGAGGGGCTGGGCAAGTTCCTCTCGTCTGCGGCGTTCGGGCTGTCGGCCCTTGTGCTTGTGATACTGTACGGCTCCAACCTGGTGACGGGCGACTACATGACCAGCGGCATCTCGCTGATGACCCGGCGGTCCCGCTGGCGGGAGGTGCTCTGGGAGTGGTCCATAACCCACTCGGGACACTGGATGGCGGGCTTTGCGGTGGGCTGGATGATTATAATCGGGGCGGGCCAGGCCGGACCGGCCGGCTCGGCCATCATGGAGGCGCTGGCCGGTATAGGCGAGACCAAGGTGAACGAGCTCTCGTGGGATCAGCTCTTCTACCGGGGCATACTGGCCAACTGGCTGATCGCCATGGGGGTGTGGGGCGCCTACCGTACCAAGGAGACGGTCGGAAAGGTGCTCCTCATAGCGATACCGGTGTCGGTATTCTTCGCCATAGGGTTCGAGCACAGCATCGTGAACCACTTTGCCCTGGCGGCGGGAATATGGGCGGGGGCCGACTACACCTGGGGCGAGGCGTGGTTCAACAATTTGGTCCCGGTCACACTGGGTAACATAGTGGGCGCCATGATACTCCAGGGCATGGTGTACTGGTATGTGGCCGGGATGCCGGTCTGGCTGGGGCCGGACAAATGGAAGAGGCCCCACGGCTCGTACCGGGATCTGGTCCGGGCAATCCGCGACACCGGCACGCTGATGCTCTTCTTCGTGGCGATGGCCCCCCTGGCGGCGGGCGCCCTGTTCCTGTATGGCGTGGAGCCCGCGCTGGGGATATCGGCCGGCGTCGGCAACCAGAACTGGATCGAGCCCATTGGAATATCCCTGTACCTGGTGGCCACCGCCCTTGTCGTGAAGCGGTTCCTGATGCCCCGCGTGTGGCACCGCATACCCGACAGCTGACGGCGGGACTTGCGGCGCCCGGCGGTCCCGCATTCGGGGCTGCGGCGACCAGACAACTGCAGCAGACGGTTCCCCCCCACCGCCCTGTCCCGGTTTTGCGTCCGGCAGGGCGATAGGCCGCCTGAGAACCCGGGTCTCGGCGTGCATCCTGTCGATGGGCGTGAGTCACACCGCGCCACAGCCGGGACGGGCATCTGCTGGTTTTATCCACCGTTGTTTGGCATGAAAAGTTAGGTACTGGCAATATTTGGTTAGATATGCCATTCAAAGATCGACGCCCGCGGACCTGGGTCCAGACATGGGATGCGCCCGTTAGCGATATATACTAACCGAGAGGAAGTGTTGGTTATGTCCGGCAAGCGCGTCGTCCTGACCGCCGACAGGAGCCTCATGACCAACTACCGCGGGAACTTCCTGTACGGGTTTATAGCGTGCGGCCCGTACGAGGTGCTGCCCGAGTGGGTCTTCGACAAGGTCTTCTGCCCCCCGGTGGAGACGGACCCCCGCACCGGGGAGGCCAAGGTGGCGCAGGTGGGCCTCCGGAGGGTGGAGAGCGCCCTGCTGAAGGAGTATGACAGGAGCGACGTCTTTGTGGCCAACCCGGACTATCTGGAAAAGTGCGTGGGGCCCGACACCAAGGTACTGGGAATCAACGTCATGGACCCGCTGGGGATGGCCCCGGTCACCACCACCATGTCCCCCGAGAAGCTCTCCTACGTGGCTATGAAGTTCAAGAAGATGTGCGCCAGCGTAATCCAGCTGAAGAAGAAGTACGACTTTCACGTGGCGGTGGGCGGCAACGGGGCTTGGGAGCTGGCCAAGGAGGAGCGGATGCGCATACACGGCATCGACACGGTGGTGGTCGGCGAGGCGGACGAGATGGCCCTGGACATATTCCACGACTTGGAGCAGGGGGCCGACGCGCCCAATCTGCTCCACTGCATGGTGAAGAACATCCAGGACATACCAGAGATAACCTCCCCCACCGTAAACTCCCTCATAGAGGCGATGCGGGGCTGCGGGAGGGGCTGCGACTTTTGCGACGTAAACAAGCGTTCCAAGAAGGACCTTCCCGTGGAGCGGCTCCAGAGGGAGGCCCGCATAAACTTGGACTATGGCTTCGACTCGATATGGCTGCACTCAGACGAGATGCTGCTGTATGGCTGCGACAACCGCGACTTTATCCCCAACCGCGACGCCATAACCCAGCTGTGGAGCGGCCTCAAGGACATGGGGGCCAACTTCGTGGGGACGACCCACATGACCTTCTCGGCGGTCGCCGCGGATCCGGATCTGATGCACCAGATAGCCACCATCAACCGCCAGCACGAGTCGGGGAGGTGGCTGGCCACCAACCTGGGGATAGAGACCGTGTCGCCCAAGATGGTCAAAAAGCACCTGGGGGTCAAGACCCGGCCGTTCTCCACCGACGAGTGGGGGAGCGTGGTGCGGGAGGGGGCCAGCATCCTGAACAGCAACCACTGGTTCCCGGCCGCCACCATAATCATAGGATGGCCGGACGAAACCCCCGAAGACATCCAGTACACCATAGACATGATAGACGACTTCAGGGCGATGAACTTTAGGGGGCTGGTGGCCCCGCTGCTCTACCAGGACTTTAGCGAGAAGAACTCGATGCATTTTGGCAACCTGAACGAGGCCCAGTTCACCCTGTTCTGGCGGTGCTGGGAGAACAACCTCCGGGTGATAAACGACATCATACCCATCATACTGCGCAACAAGACGTACGGGCCGCCCATGAAGGTCTTCATGTACGGTATCATCAAGGCGGGGACCTGGGCCATAATGAGGTACCTGAGAGGGCTCTGCAAGGACCTCTTCAACGGGCGCACGCCCGACGAGATCATCGCCAAGTACTCCAAGAGCCGCTCGGTCTCGGCCCCCCGAATA
This sequence comes from Nitrososphaerota archaeon, assembly GCA_016126025.1. GTDB lineage: Archaea > Thermoproteota > Nitrososphaeria > Nitrososphaerales > Nitrosopumilaceae > VYCS01. Next base: position 5,882 of record JAEFDA010000087.1, read on the forward strand.
CAAACAAAGAAACTCTAGATGCTCTCCAGCGCCTTGTCGGCGATGGTATTGCGCTTCGGCGTCAGAACCACAAAGTAGACCTTGTCGGCCCTCTCTATGGAGCCCACCGGGCGGTACGACTTGGCGGACACGTCGAACTCGTATATCCCCGGCTCCAGGGTTGCCTTTGCGTACACCATCAGGTATCTCTCGTTGTTCTGGGACAGGGGTATGAAGGACATGGTGTGGCCCTTGTACGAATTCACCGGCATGGTGTTCTTCAGCGGCGCCGCTGCCGTGGCCAGGAACATAAAGACGTCCTCCAGACTCTCAAACTCCTCGTATTCCACGTTCATGGGTGACTGGGGGCGCGGCTGCTAATAAGAATCTAGCCGGTTTATCTGGTTCGCATGGCCCGGACCTTGCCGTAGGCCTTGAACCCCAGCAGCGCCGGCATTCCGACGTACATGCCGGCGTTCAGGGCGATGACCAGCATTCCGACTCCCAGCACCGAGGCCTCGGAGCCCTCCTCGGCCAGACTCATGAGCGAGAGGGATGCCAGCATGGGGGTGATGGCGACCCTGACCATCTCGCGGAAGACGGGGCTCTGCCTCTCCATGTCGGCTATCTGCGGGGACACGGCATAGTACAGGTCGTTGAAGGCCCCCATGAACGAGGAGCCCGCCGAGGTGCTCAGCAGGGTGTTGTCGCGGATCTCCCGGAGGTACTGCACCTGGGGGGCCAGCTCGGTTCCATATGCGGCCGTGGCAATCAGGCATCCGCCGCCTTGGGGCGAGGCTACCACTTGGCACTGCCCGTCCACCAGCTCGGTGCCCTCGCCGCAGACCACCGTCGGGGCTATCTCCACACACTCACCATCTACCATCTCGTAGCCCTCCTCGCAGGTCACCGGCTCGGGTGGGGGAGGTGGAGGCGGCCGTATTATCTGACACTGCCCGTCCACCAGCTCGGTGCCCTCGCCGCAGACCACCGTCGGGGCTATCTCCACACACTGGCCATCCATCATCTCGTAGCCCTCCTCGCAGGCCATCATCACACACTCACCATCCATCATCTCGTAGCCCTCCTCGCAGGCCACCGGCTCGGGGACCGTATACGAGACGGTCGTGCTCACGACGTCTGTATTGCACCTGATACTGATGGTGTACTCGCCGCTGACCTTCCAGTTGGGGCCTCCCGCCGGGAACGAGAACTCATACTCACCGCCGGCCACCGGGCTGACCTGCGCCACGCGGATGAGGTTGTTGGTGGGCCCCCACACCTGTATGGTCACCCCGCACAGGAAGTCGGGATCCACATCCTTTATGATGCCGGATACGGTGATGACATCCCCGTCCTCGTAGGAGACGGCGTTCGTCTCCACCGTTATGGGCGCGATGTTATGGCGGTCGGCAGACACTTGGGCGGCCGTGCCGGCCAGTATGGCTATGGCCAGCAGGGCAGCCAAGGCTCTCATGCACTTCGCTAGTATGGCGTCCGTATTTAATTATTATGGATCCAACGAGTTGTTGCAATATCCGAGAATCATACCATTCCCCGTCTTGGCCGTCGGCCATTGATGCCTTAATCCGGCTAGGGGCAAAGGTCCTGACTGCTGGTGCGATCACCCCGAGCACGCGTCGAGAGGAGTCCCCCGGCGAGGTGCGGGTCCGCGTCCGTGCTGACTGCCGGTGCGGTCACCCCGAGCACGCGTCGAGCGCCCAGGGAGAGTATCGGAACTCGGACTTGTCGCAATAGTACTGGTTGATCCAACCCAGCCCGAACTCGATCATCATGTCATTCAGCAGTATGCCGTCGCTGCAGTACACCGCCGCAATGGTCCTGCCGTAGGGTCCGGTGACCTGCAGGTCGTCCACGTCATAATATGCATATGACCCCGCCGGGCATAGCACGCGAGCCAGCACCGCGTGCGGAGCCGTCATATTGCCGCTGTCAACCACGTCCACAAGGGCAAGCCGTATCCGGGTGTCGTCTATGTGGACCGTGTTGCCGTCAATGACCCTGACCATCGTGCCCCCGGTCAGCTCCGGATCTTCGGGGCCAATTACCTCGCGGGGCACGATCCCGTTGTCCATCAGCCACTGCACAATCGTGACGAAGTCACTCTCGCTGATGAGGCCATCGACGTAATAGCCTGTAACTGTCCGTACCCACTCCGGAAGGTCTGCCTCCGCATGAGCGTAGCCGGATGCCGAGGCGGCGACCGCCGCACAGAACACCGCCGAAAACAGGCGTACAGGGGACACGCCGCATCATACACATGGCTTCATAAAAGAATGGTGAGCAGATTTGCGGGACCTGTCCAGGCGAATCCGTGGCAGCGCGCCAGGGCGGGCCGCTCCTGCTGCAATCTGCCTGGGTGCGGCGGAATGCCCTTGGGAAGGTTGATTTACCCGCGGTCGTACCGCACGCCATGGAGATAGACGCAGACAGGAAGGTGTACATCTTTACGCACGGGCGGGCCGACCTGCGAGAGCGGGCCCTGTCAGCCCTCGAGTCGGCGGGCGTGGACAGGAATGCGGTGGTGGACGCAGTCCCCAGCCAGACGGGCCAGGTGGGAGACTACATGGCCATGCTGTGGATGCCCCCCAACCCGGATCACATCAAGATGCAGCGCATAACGGACGTGGTTCCGGTGGAGCCCGAGGGCATGATAGGCCTGTGGAAGGGCGTGTCCAAGGATGATATCGGGACTGTCCCGCTGTGATGCTTACCTAGGCTGTTTTTGGGAATGCGCGCGCGGGTGTTCTGTCCGCGAATCGACAGGGCATGCCATGATGTGTTTTTTGCAATTGTCCCTCATAAGGGTTAAATTGGCAGAGACGCGGTAGCCTGCCGTGAAGATATTCACGGTGGGTAGCAAGTCGTTCGTGACCAGCTTCCAGCTGGCCGGGGTGCCTGGCAGGATAACCGAGGACCCCGGCAAGGCTCTGGACGAGATAAAGGCGCTCACCGACGACCCCGACGTAGGGCTTGTTCTTGTCAGTGATGACATCACCGGATCCATAGGCGACGAGCTGACGCGCCTGCGCGCCCAGAGGTCTGCCTTGGTATTTGCGCTGCCCGCCGCCGGCGGCAAGAAGGTGGACGTGGACTACCGCGCCATGCTCAAAAAGATACTGGGCGTGTAGGCATGAGATACGCGGTGGTGGGGGGCCCATCCAGCATAAGGGTGGACGAGTCCGAGCCGCCCGTCCCCGGACCGGGGGACATACTGGTGAGGATGGCCGCCTGCGGCATCTGCGGCTCGGATCTGGAGAAGGTGTATGGCAGCTACGGGCAGCCGTCCATGAGACTGGGCCACGAACCGGCCGGCACCGTACTGGAAGTGGGCGGGGATGTGGAGGGAATATCGCCGGGGGACAGGGTATTCACGCACCACCATGTCCCGTGCTATTCGTGCCACCTGTGCCGGCACGGCAACGAGACGCGGTGCCCGGAGTACTCGCGCTCGAACCTCTCCCCCTGCGGGCTGGCCGAGGAGTATTTGGTGCCGGCCTGGAACGTGGAGAGGGGAGGGGTCCTCAAGCTGCCCGACTCGATGACGTTCGAGGAGGCGGCCCTGATCGAACCGCTGGCCTGCTGCGTGCGGGCCTGGTCCAAGTGCCGGTACGAACGCGGGGACTCGGTGGCGGTCTTCGGCGTGGGCTCCACGGGCATGATGCATGCGATGCTGGCTGCCCAGTACGGGTTTGGCGGGATATACTGTGTGGACGTGAACCGGTTCAGGCTGGATTATGCAACGTCCTTGGTGGATAGCGATGGAGTAATGGCCGACGAGCATACCGCCGAGACGCTGCGCCGGAAGACCGACGGGCGGGGCGTGGACCTGGCCGTGGTGGCCACCGGCAGCCTGGGCGCCCTTCAGTCGGCCATCGACTCGGTCAGGTACGGCGGGACAGTCATCATGTTCGGGGTGCCCTCCAAGGGCGCCACCATGCCTATGGATATGGACCATATGTACTCCCGGGAGGTTACTTTGACGGGCAGCTACGCCGCCTCGGACCTGGACACCAAGAGCGCCCTGGAGATGGTGCGGGACGGCACCATGGACGTGGGCAGGCTGGTGACTCACCGGTACGGCGTGGCCGACGCGCAGAGGGCGTTTGACCACGCCCGGAGCGGGTCCGATGCGGTAAAGATCATAATAACCGGATGACGCCCGGACGCAGGGTATCCACAAAGGATTAAGTGGGACCGCCCGAATTTGCTTCGCGTGGACTGGGGACTGGAGAATAGGCTGGCCCGTATAGTGCGGCGTCCCCACAACCGCGCCCTGATGCTGGCCGTGGACCACGGGTACTTTCTGGGGCCCACCGAGAGGCTGGAGGATCCCCGCAGCACCATAGCCCCGCTGCTAAAGTACTGCGACTCGCTCATGCTGACCCGGGGCGTGCTGCGCACGTCGGTTTCCGCCTCGACGGGCACGCCCATGGTGCTGCGCGTGTCGGGGGGCACCAGCATAATAGGCGAGGACCTGTCCCGGGAGGATATCACCGTGAGCATCCGGGATGCTATACGGCTGAACGCCACGGCCCTGGCGATGTCCATATTCGTGGGTTCAAAGTACGAGTACCAAACCATAGTCAACCTGGGCAGGCTGGTGAACGAGGCAGAGGAGTGCGGCATGCCGGTGCTGGCGGTCACCGCCGTGGGAAAGGAGATGGCCCGCGACACCCGGTACCTGTCGCTGGCGTGCAGGATGGCCGCCGAGCAGGGGGCCCACATAGTAAAGACGTACTACTGCGAGGACTTTGAGCGGGTAGTGGATTCCTGCCCCGTTCCGGTTATAATAGCGGGCGGCAAGAAGATACCCGAGAGGGATGCGCTGGACCTGACGTACAAGGCGGTACGGGCAGGCGCCGTGGGCGTGGACATGGGCCGCAACATTTGGCAGTCGGCCAACCCGGTGCCAATGATCCGGGCCGTCCGCAGCATAGTGCACGGCAACGCCGACACCGCATCGGCTTGGGAGATGTACAACCGGCTGGTCTCCGAGTCCTCCGGGCCCCGGTCCGAGAGCAGCTGAGCGGGGTCGGCGGCATTCAATCGGAGACCTGACTCGGCTTGGGCAGTCCGGCGCCCTCCTAGGTTTACCGTACCGAATGGGGCCGTCCTCCGGTCTCGACCCTACCGTGATCTTTGAATTAGCATGGATGCTGCATGGTCATCTACCGGCCGTGCACCATGCAGACATACGGGGCTGCCGCATGACCTACCGTGCATTTGGGCATTCGCATGGGCGGAGGGGGTCTACCCCCCGGATGCGCCTGACCGGGCCCGTCATATGTCAAGCCGTTTATGGCCTTTGGCCATATGGATCGTGCATACGCCATGTCGCATAGCGCCGGATAGCCTTGACATCCCCTGACGCGGCCACGGAAGATTGATCTAAATTGCTAATGAATTGTGAGCGTCTGCTTCAGATTTTTATGGTTCTAAGGGCCCAGCTGCGCCATGTATGCCATTGCATACGCTGTTCTGCTGGCGGGACTGGCGGCGTCAACAGCTCTGCTCCTCCCCTTCGCCCACACCAGTGAGTGGACAGACGCTGTTCGCTACGCCCCTCTGCCTGGACAGTTCGTGGAGGCCCACGCGCAACAGGCTCCAGACCAACGCCCCTTCGTAACCACTTGGAAGATCGATGCTACCCAGACCATCACCATTCCTCTTTGGGGAACCGGCATGACCATCTACTGGGGCGATGGCACAAACAGTACCGGCGTAGCCGGAACCGCAACCCACACATACGCTAACCGTGGCACCTATGAGGTCTCAGTATATGGTGACCTCAAAGCCATCTCGCTGGACGGCCATCCAGATGCGGCCAAGCTCGTGTCAATAGACCAATGGGGCGATGTGTCGTGGATTACTATGAACTCGGCCTTTGAGGGCGCCGCCAACATGGTCTACAGGGCGACCGACACCCCAGACCTCTCAAGCGTCACCGACATGTCTGACATGTTCGTTGGCGCCACATCCTTCGACAGCGACATCTCCTCCTGGGATGTCTCCTCGGTGACCTATATGTGGTACATGTTCTACGGCGCCACCTCCTTCAACCAGCCCCTCGACACTTGGAACGTCTCCTCGGTGACGGACATGTCCGGGATGTTCTCCGGAGCCGACTCCTTCAACCAGCCCCTCGACACTTGGGACGTATCTTCGGTCACTGGCATGAGTAGTATGTTCTCCGCCACAGACTCCTTCAACCAGCCCCTCGACACTTGGGACGTCTCCTCGGTGACCGACATGAGCCATATGTTTTTGGGCGCTACCTCCTTCAACCAGCCCCTCGACACTTGGGACGTCTCCTCGGTGACCCGCATGGATAGTATGTTCACTCACGTCAACTCTTTCAACCAGAATTTGGGGTCATGGTACATCACACTGAACGACTTGGACATCTCCAACGACGAGCGGACGGTCGGCAGTATTGTATCTCAGAACCATATACTGGCCAACCACAACCCCGTCTATGACGTCACCGGCGCCCACGCCGACCTCTTCGAGGTGGTCGACCACACGACACTCCGGCTCAAGCCCGGCCAGAACGTCACCCTCGGCACCACC
>JAEFDA010000064.1 GCA_016126025.1 Nitrososphaerota archaeon
TCTCGCCAGCCGACGAGTCGGTCTGTTGCTCTGAGTAGGAAGTCTCGCCAGCCGACGAGTCGGTCTGTTCGTAGTAGCTGCGAGTCTGCTGGTAATCAGACGCATCACGGAGCTGGGCCTCGCCCCGGTTGGTCTGGTACCCGCCCGACGCGCTGCTGGTCTGATATCCCACCAGTCGGCTGGGATCTATTCCCTGCTGGCCCTGCTTCTCGTTCTTGAGTGCGCGGTTGCTGAACATGAAGAAGAGGCCACCGCCTACCGCCGCCAGTCCCGCCATGCCGTATATTATGAATACCGGAAAGTCGCCTGTGGAGGTAGTGGCAAAGTCGTCCGGAGCCCTGTCGGTTACGCCGGCGATCTCGACTCCCTCCAGTGTGTCCAAGGCACCGAATCCAATTATGTGCAGGTTTGCCTGGTCTGCCGACTGCACAGCCCGCAGCTCATACGAGACATCGCCAGGTATGGTAGGGTGGGTGTCACCGGTGACTGTCGCATGCCATTCGTTCGCTTCCTGGATTCCCTCCCGGATGCTGCTCTCACCCATCGTCCAAGACGAGAGGACATGCCCGGCCAGCTCATCAGACATGCCAAACTGCGAGGCATCTACGTTTATTCCGGTCGGGTCGAAGAGAAAGTGCCAGTTGGTCATGGGCTGCTCCAAGATGAAGTCGGCGTTTATCAGGGGCATGGAGAGTATCTCTCCGGCTTCTGTGCCGTGGACCAGATCATATATCGCAGGCTCTTGAACCTGTAGCATGTTAATAGGGATGTTCACATCTATGCCGTCTATCACAACGGGTATGTCGCTGCTCAGACCTCGCCACCCCAGATCCACCAAGGTTCGGAGCTGATCCTGGGTGATGACATAGTCCGTTATAGAGCCGATTAGAACCACCCTGAAGTCCATGGAGGTGTTGATGTCGCGGCCGGTCAGGTGCATGGAGTACTCCACCGTGAGGTCAGTCACTGACACGATGCTGCCGTCGCTGCGGATCTTCTCATTGAGGCTCTGCATCAGTCTCTGCACCGCCGGGTCGTCTGGTCCGGCCTCACCGGTCAGCACCCACTCGCTTCCGTGGAAAGTCTCCGACAGGCTGCCTCCGGCGGCATACTCGATGAAAGCGGTTCTCTGGTATATCATTTTGAATGGTGACGAGTCCGTGTCTGGATTCAGACGGGCCTCCAGCTGGGCCCCCAAGGCCGGCGCAACACCGCTAGCCACTATCAGGCCAGCCAGCAGCGCTGCAAAGACCATCGCCCTCATGGCCAAACCGGGGACGCCATCATCTAATAAACCTTGGTTATCAGGAGGTGTAGCCACGCTCTTGCTAATTGTCCGGGCTGCAGTCGACCGATCTAAGCGCTTATTGGTTCCGGGTAGATTTTGGCGGACTCATTCTTTGAAAAAGGCGTTATCAGGTTCAGCCGCCGCCACGGTCCGGAGAGAATGCTGTAGACGACCAAAAGGGCTACGGGACGGAAGTAATAGGGCACAACCACGTTTGTATGCATTGAAGTCCGGCGGCTCGGTCAGGCCTTGCAATACTCTGCCCGCAGCCGCCGGATCACACCCGCCTCTTCAGACACAGATTGTGCCCTCCTACCCTCCCTCATCTGCCCGACTAAGCGCTCAGGCCTGTCTGCATGTTTCGACCCCCCCCCACCTTCTCCGATCGAAATAGGTTATTGTAGTCTTGCGGCGTCTCCTTAGCTGCGCCCAATCGATATGATTCCCGGACAACACGCATCGCCCGCCTAATCTGTCAGTATTTATATAGCGATTTATAAAGATGGGGGCATGCCAAAGACAAGGCCCGTCGTGAGCGTGGAGAATGTGGTAGCCTCGGCCTCGGTGGAGCAGAAGATGGATCTAAATGAGATCACCCGGACATTCCCCAACGTTGAGTACCACCCTGACCAGTTCCCCGGACTGGTGTTCCGGCTGACCACCCCCAAGACCGCCACGCTGATATTCACGTCCGGCAAGATGGTCTGCACCGGCTCAAAGTCCGAGAAGATGGCCCGATTGGCCGTGAAGACCGTGGTAGATCGGTTACGGGCCGGCGGCATAAAGGTGGAGCACGATGCCATAGTAGAGATACAGAACATAGTGGCATCCATAAATCTAGGCGGCCGCATACACTTGGAGCAGGCAGCCCGTACCCTGCCCAGAAGCATGTACGAACCCGAACAGTTTCCCGGACTGATACACCGCATGTTGGATCCAAAGACCGTCATCCTGCTGTTCTCCTCCGGCAAACTGGTATGCACAGGTGCCAAGAAGGAGCCAGACGTGTTCAGGTCTGTAAACAACCTGCACGCCATGCTGGAAGAGAAGGACCTTATGTTATACAGCTAGGGCAATGCCATGGACTGGTCCGACATAGAAGGACTCTTCTCCTTTGGGGACGACACCAGTCCACTCATGATGCTGGTATGGATACTCCCGGTCATCCTCTTTGTATTTTACGGCCAGCGAATCCAGCTGCTGGTATCCTCCGGCGAGATCAAGAAGAACATCAAGAAGCTGGACGAGTACGGGGCCGCATCCATGGAGAAGACGCTGTCGTACGTACAGGGGCTGAAGGTGGCAGACCCCGACTCTGAGAGGCGCATCCGGGTTATGGCCGACTACTTCACCATACCTCCGGTGGACATGGACCCCACCGGGGTGGTAGCCAAGGTGCGGCACGTGGTGCGGAGCAGGGAGACGCTGACCAAGACGCAGGTTGAGGCCATGCTGGGAAGAAGTGACGGTATCCAGACGGCCACAGTGCAGACCCTGCTGGAGGTGACCGCCTCGCTACGGCTGGTGCACCGAGTAGTGAACCACATGTATCTGACAGCCAAGAAGCAGAACAACTACCCGCTCATACTGCCGCTACAGATGATGCTGCCGTTCGTGATGGAGGAGGCCGAGGCCATGATGGACGCCATGGGCGCCTTTAGCAGTGGCCAGCCGGTGGGTGACGCGGTAGGCCCCACCGTGCTGGCCAACATGATGCGGGGCCTACCTAAGGAGTCCATAGCGCACCAGACCGTGTGCGCCCGGGCGGAGATGTACGACCGGCGCGTCATTCTGGTAAAGGCCGACGGTCCTGCCCCGGTGGTGGGCAGGCCCGACGAGGCCCTGCACAGCATCATAAGGGAGGGAAGGCCGGCGGCCATCATAATGGTGGACGCGGCGCTGAAGATGGAGGGGGAGGAGTCAGGCTCCGTCTCGCGCGGGTTCGGTGCGGCCATAGGCGGGACTGGCGCCGAAAGATTCCGTATAGAGGAGGTGGCGTCCAAGTACGATATTCCCGTGTACAGCGTAGTCGTGAAGCAGTCGGTCAAGGAATCCATAACGCTCATGACATCCCCCATATACGGCGCCGTCGCAGAGGCCACATCCATGGTGTCAGACATAATACGCGAGGATACCGTCAAGGGGCGTGCCGTGGTGGTCATAGGAGTGGGAAACACCGGCGGCGTGGGGCAATGATGTTTAGAAAATCAAGTGTCGTGGTGCCCCACACGGTGATTCGGTGCAAGCACTGCGGCTCAGACTCCAAAAAGCCGTACGCTGACGGCGACTATGTTTGCATGGAGTTGGATTGTCCACGGTGCGGCCGCGCCGCCGCCGTGTGCGGCATATTCGGCGAAGAGCGCAAGGGATAAGCAGGCCCCGACGCGGGCCCCCTAGCCACCGTTCCAGGCGGTGGTTATGGTGGGACCGCTCTCTCCGGGTATGAAGGTGTGCTCGGCCTGCGCCACCACCTTGCCGTGCGTCTCCACCAGCACAGGGTACGCCTTGACCACCTTCTTGCTGACCAGATGATCCAGCAGTCTGGATGCATCGTCCCCGAACTCGCCGGTGAGCCAGCGCAGGGCGAACGGTAGGGAGTTGAAGGTGTCCCAGATGTAGTCGGCCATCCGGTCGGCCCTATCGTCCTTGGTCCTCTTCCGGCTGTTCAGGGCGAATATGTTCTTGACCGCGCCGTTCCTGACAAATCCTCCGCCGTCCTTGTAGGTGCAGAATGGCTCGCACGCATACGCCGACTGCCCCGACAGGGAGAATCCTCCGAACGACCATATGTTTGGTATGGTCTTCCCTGCATGGATGGTATACCTGTCCAGAGAGTGGCCGCTGAGGTTGGCTATAGGCCTGAATCCGGCTCCCTTTATCACCCCCTCTATGGCCTTGCCTATCTGGCTGGCCTTCGCGCCCACCCGGCACATCCCCATAGCCCTGTTCAAGGCATCCTCGGCGGCGGAGACCAATGCATCGTGCCGGTCATCATACGAGACGGTGACGGCCGTATCGGCGATATAGCCGTTGATGTGCGCCCCCAGATCCACCTTCACCAAGTCACCGGAGTCTATGGTGAGCGTGTCGTCAGGCTCGGCGGTGTAGTGGGCCGCCACCTCGTTTATGCTGGTATTGACCGGGAAGGCGCATCTGGCCCCCCTGGACCTTATCTCGTTCTCCACCCACTCGCATACCTCGTATACCGTCCTGCCTGTCCAGTCGCGGCGGCGCACCATCTCGCGCACCTCGCCGGCCACCCGGCCGGCCTTGAGATGGTCCTCACGATCCACTGTATGCCGCCCGCGCCACACCGTTAAATTGGTTTTCCCGCCGCGGACCGCCACCGCGCCACATCACGTCGGCCGCACGGTCGAGCCCAAAGCAGCAGTCGAGGGACGCCAATACGGTACGCGCCATGCTCCACAGTGCCTTTCGGCGGCCAAGCCGCATGCAGTAGACCAAGATGGTGCATCCACGCGAACGCCCTCCGTACACTGAAATGCTGTCAAGCACTTGCGTGACTCACGTCCCGACAGCGGGCGCGCGTTCAGGAGGCAGGTCGCCAGCCGGCGCATCGCCCTACGGCCATTCCCCGGGTGCGACGTCGCGACAGCAGTGCATTCCCGCATTACCCAGTGTGGCCGGCGCGACTCTGCCGCTACATAGCCTTAGTGTGTCCAAAGCGCCGAGCGCCGGTTTTGCAGCAGGCAAGCCCAACTGGCGATGGGCGCAAAGGTCCCGCTACACCAGAAGAGAACCCAGCAGTCCGGAGACATCGGTGAGGGGACTTCCCTCCTCGGAGATGCGCTGGCGGGCGGGCGGGTTCTCGATGTAGTTGGGTATGTGTTCCTGCATACGAGTCTCGAATGAGGTTATGTGCTCGTTCTTATAGAATACGCCTATGGGTATCTTGTCGCCCCAGTCCAGTGAGCGGATGAGCGCCTGGGATATCTTTTCGTCCAAGTCCCCCCTGTCGGCGTAGTGCACGGCCGGATCATAGCCGGTATCCTCCAGCTTGTATATTCTGGAGTGGCGCTCGGCCACGTCCTTCATGTCAAGGCCTGCGTACCAGTCCCTGGTGTTGATGTCGTTGTAGGTGGGGCAGGGCTGGAGAACATCCAAGAACGAGGTACCCCGGTGGCGCACCGCCTGCATGATCATGTCCTTGAGGTGCCGTATGTCGTACGAGTATCCCCGGGCCACGAACGTGTATCCCGACGTTATAGCCAAGCCTATGGGGTTGACGTTGTAGTTCAGGTTGGGTTTGGGTAAGGACTTTGGCTGCTCCCCCAGCTTCAGGGTGGGCGAAGCCTGTCCCTTGGTCAGGCCGTACACGCCGTTGTCGAATATTATGTACGTCATGTCTATGTCGCGCCGTCCGGCCGCCACGAAGTGCCCGGCGCCTATCCCCAAACCGTCCCCGTCGCCGCCGACGGCCACCACTGTCAGGTCCGGGTTGGCCACCTTGGCGCCCTGTGCAAAGGTCAGGACCCGGCCGTGCAGCGTGTGTATTCCATACGTATTGATAAAATGAGAGGTCTTGCCAGAGCAGCCCACGCCGGAGAATATGGTTGCCTGGTCCCGCTCTATGCCCATCTCGGCCAGCGCCATCTGTATGGCGTTTACTATCCCAAAGTCGCCACAGCCGGGACACCAGTCGTTGTGCACATCCGTCTTGTAGTCGGCAACCCTAAGAGCCATGCATCAGCACCGTCCTGTGTGGGGCCCCACCCCTTATTATATCAGATATGGCATCGTGTAACTCGTCACAGGTCATCCCCCGTCCTGTATACTTCAGTATGTAGTGGTCTATGCGCCGGAATATACTCTGGGAAAAGAGCTTTCCCATCTGTCCGGTCTGGTTCGACTCCACGTCTATTACGACCCGGGCGCCCTCCAGAAGCCGTTCTACGCGTCTGGCGGGGAATGGGTGGAGCATCTTTATCTGTATGAACCCCACCGACACTCCCTCCGACTCCAGCATCTCCAGGGCGTCCAGTATGGGCCCCTTGGTGGATCCCCACGACACTATTGTGTACTCCCCGGTGCGGTGGCAGACGGCCTGCTCTTCTTCGGGTACACGCTCCAGTACGATATCCATCCTGGATAGCCGCTTGTCCATCATTTGGCGCCGCACCACCGGATCCTCGGTGATGTGGCCGGTCTCGTCGGATTCGTCTCCCGTGTTCCAGAATATGCCGTCCTTTAGCCCCAGGTATGAGCGCGGCGATATGCCGTCGCCGCCCAGCTGGAACCGCCGATACTCGCCATCTATGCTGTCCAGGAGCCGGCCGCGGTCTATAGTGATGCGAGAGGGATCAAAGACCGGGCACGTGACGGTGGTGCTGGAGAGGAACTTGTCCATCATGTGGATCACGGGCAGCTGGTAGACATCCGAGTAGTTGAAGCAGAGGCACGTGTCGTAGAACGACTCCTCGATGTCGCCCGAGGCGTACACGATGCGGGGAAACTCGCCGTGCCCGCCAAACACAGCAAAGAGCAGATCGTCCTGTCCATGGCGAGTGGGCAGGCCTGTGGAGGGGCCGCTTCTCTGGTAAAGCGTGATGACGACCGGCACCTCGTTTATCCCGGCCCACCCCAGGGCCTCGGCCATGAGCGAGAATCCGGGCCCCGACGTGGATGTAGATGAACGCACTCCGGTCAGGGCGGCGCCGATCATCATCCCTATTGCCGATATCTCATCCTCTGTCTGTACCACTGATATGGAGCCGGGTCCGGCGTGCTTGACATCCAGTATTTCGTTGGATTCAAGGTATACGCTCTCGTCTGAGGCCGGTGTGATCGGATAGTACGACTGGAAGCGGCAGCCGGCCACCATCTTTCCGATGGCCGTGCCTTGGTGACCCTGCACTAGGGCCGTGCCCGGGAGCTTCTCTGCACCTGCCAAGGCATGGGCAAGATCCCCCAAGTCGGCGCCCGAGTCGTACGCGTGGGCCGCTGCGTCGGCATTCAGCTTCTTCACCATTGCCTTCTTGGAGAATACGTCCTGAACCGAGCCTAGCAGCAGATCCCGTGGCAGTCCCACCAGCCCAGCGGAGAGAGACACCCCCAGCACGTTGTACATGCGCTTCATGAGCTTCAGTCGCGGGTTGCCATGCTGCTCGGCCAAGTCGGCGAGCAGATCCCTGAAGGATACCGGGTACGTTCGCACGCCGCTGCGGGCGGCCGCATCCAGCACGCCTCGGACTGTAGGGGGGACGCCCAGTCGTCGTATCTCCGCGTGCAACCGCTCCTTAAAGTACGGATCCATGGTGGCCACATCAACGGTCTCCGTATCCCTCATATCCAGATCATATATGATGGAGCCGCCCGGGGCCACTGTAGAGTAATGGCGAAATATGGTCTCGGCATCATATGACACCATCAGGTCCACTGCCGACGAGTTGGAGCGCACCGTCTTGTTCGATACGCGGACCTCAAAGTAGCTGTGCTCTCCCTTTATGTTGGAGTGGAACTCCCGCTTTCCGAATATTTGGTATCCGGCCTTGGCGCACACTCTAGAAAATATGGTTGAGGCGGTCTCAACGCCGCTCCCCTGAGGGCCGCCTATGAGCCAAGTGAAGTCGACCAGATCAGCCACCCCCCGTGGCAGAATCAAACAGGGCGCATTCGCACTTGTCGCGCTCACCGCAGTATGGGCACACGCACTCACACTTCTCTATGAGGTGCCCACACTCGATGCATACTGCAAAGTTCTCATCATCATCTGCAGTGGCCATATGTCATGGTACAGCAGACGGTGGTATAAACCATTAGCGATGGTATACGAACAACCTCGTGTATGAACCGGACACCTTTTGGTGTCACTTTTTGTACTGGTTTCCAACTGGTTTCGGCTCATTTATTCCCACCTTCAGCCTGCGTGCAAACTCACTGGGGCCACATATCCCGGCGCAGAGTGCATCCCGCCTCCGTTGCAGTCCGTAGACATCTTGACAGAATGCCCGACATCCAAACGCGCAAACTCGTGCGGCCAAGCGCGTTCCCGCTTGAACGCGCCATAGCATAACTGTGTACCCGTTCTGCGGCGCGTTCTTCTGGATGAACTCACACTTCAGACCCGGCGCCTATATGCCCCTCCTGAATTCGCGGCCACCATGCTACGGGCCGTTGTTGGGTCTGATTCTCTGGTTCCGAATCCTCATGCCGGTTGATGCAGCCGCATCAGAACAGGCCGGCCATCTGGTCAGGTTATGGCCATCGTGAGGATGCACACCGCCCGCCGTCAGGCATACACATCCAGAACGCTAAAGCAGTGGCACCAGCCGCCGAAGATATGGTAAACATAGGTGACGTCCATCTCCATGGATGGCCAAATCCGAACATCTTGAACCACCTGCTCTCCGAAGTCTGGATTGCTTCCTCTTTTGCAGCACGATCTATTTTTTGGTAGATTCGCCGGATCTTCTTGCGATTGGCGGAAACGGCCACTCCCTGGAGAGCTAGGCCGTCATCCACCCGTACCTACACGCGAGACGCCTCAAAGCCATCTGTATGACCGCGCAGGTGACCGCAACACCTGTCGAAATGTCCATGAGCAGCCGGGCATAGCGCCATGCATACTTGGACATACGGTTAGGATCATAATAGCTTCATTTTGGAAACATTTTGTCCGGATCCCTAAACAGAACATTGTGTAAATTAAGCTTTATTATGGATGGCTCGTACATCGACATCATTCCCTGTAGATCTTGGCCGACCGCTTGAAAGCTCTGCTCGCCTAGCCTTGTTCCTGCGCCACAACCGCTTGGCTGGGTTCAGGAACGTCGAGTGTGGTCACAAGAATGTCAATTTGACGAAATTATTGCTCCGTTCCAGATACTTTCTGACGTGCCTTGGCTTGTGGTGTGCAGTATTGTCACCAATGACGGTCGACCTGCCAAAACGGCGCCGCATGCTCCCAAAGTATTGGATGAATAACTTGTTGTTGGTCTTTTTAGCCACTATAAAGCGTGTTTTATGTCTAGCATTATCCTGCCGTACACGGTCGCGTCCGGCTGTCCTGTAGCGTGTACGGCGGTTCGCCATAGCCATGCACACAGACTACATTGTCGTCGAATATATATAATTAGTATAGATTTTTGCACTTATGCTTCAAATCTATTGTTTTTGGACATTTTATTATTTTTGGAGCCTTATTGCAAGATCTTAAAATTTTCTTTTGGTGAGACGTGGTTGGCAGTCTTAGGAATCCTGACCGTGAAACTGGGCGACTCAGCGAGTGGCGCGCGTCTTGCTGTATCTCATTGCAATCCTTTTCTAGACATGTTCGACAAAGCCACAGACAGTCAACTGTCTGGCTTGGCAGACCGCTATCTCATGTTGAGCGGCACGAGAGAGGATGGCCTGCCGACGCTGTTGGCGGGGCAATCCAGTCCATCGCGATCGTGTTATCTAATCCACTTATCACTAACCCTGTAGATGTCAAAGCCTTGCCCATCAGCTTTTGATCCATTTCGTTAATGCAGACTATCACCCTGCGATGCGCGCAGACTCGTACTTGTCTTTGGTGCTTTAGAGCATATTTCAGTTTTTTGTTTTATTCTCTACATCCATACACATATCAAAAATTTAGACTCTATTTGCGACAAGTCGATGATGGCCTAGCTAAAGTGGGAGATAGCATGCCAGCCAAAAAGAATCTGCGCCTCAATGTGATCAAGGAATGTAGATGGCAGGAAAAACAAGCTCCACTGGCCCCGGAATGCTATCAAACGTTTACCGACGCGCGCAGCGCTGTGATCTCATATTATCGGATCCAAACTCAAGATATACATAACTGAGATTTGCTAAAGACATCTCAACACTGCAGGAATTTATGATCTGCACATTTGGTCGTCCGATAACGTCCGGATCGTTTAGTTGCCAATGTTTTTCATTATTCAGCTGGCAAATCCTGCAGGCGGGCCAAAGGCTCGCAGACAGACCACGATCTTCCCGAGTCAGGTCAGTCCACACCCAGTATTCGCTTGCAGGAAAGCAGTCAGCAGGCCATCGTTGGAGCCTTATCCCTGCTGGAGATACGGCACTGAACCCTCACTCAAACCCACGGTACAGCCTTCCTGCATGCACTGCAACAGACCGCCGCTGCTGCGGTCATTGAAATCATCTAGACTCGTCCGGGCAGAAGATTACCTCGCCGGACCGAGCAGCCGATGCCGACATCAGGTAGTCCAGTACGCCGGCCACTCCGGTAGGATCCGGATCCCCACCGGAGACGGATCCTGGCAGTACTGCAAAGACCCGGGCATCCGACTTTAGGACGTCGGCCAGCTCTTGGTTTATGGTGGTAGCAAAGGGCCTCAGGGCTCCACGAAACACCTCGGCCCGAGCCCGCTGTGCTCCGGAGACCTTGCGGCCCCGGGGCAGTCCCGGACCCACTATCATCACCCTGCCCTTCGCCCCCGCAAACTTGCGCGGGTCGGATCCGCCGCCGGGCACAAAGTGCTTCAGCGATTCTTGCACCACCACCGCTGGCGTGTTGATGAATCTGGCGACCATCGCGTCCCACTCTTGGCGGCCTGTCTTTACCAAGGGCGAGCCATCGGGCACATCTCCGGTCATGTGGACCACGGCCAGAACGGGGCCCATCTTCTCGGAGGCGGCGCGCAGCCAACGGCCTATCTGCTCGGCATCCCCTGCGTCGGCACGGTGGACGTGCAGGTCCTTTATAATATCGGAGACGGCCGGCTCCGTTGTGTGTGGCGTCAGAAGCACCACCCTGCCGCCCAGGTCGATCACGTGCGATGCCAGTGCCGCGGCACTCCGGGCGTCGGCCTCGGTGCCCGAACCCAATACAATGACCACGCACCCGCCGCCATAATCTGCCGCCGACGGCGGTGCGGCGGTGGCTACGTGCGGCCGGACTGGATAAAAGACCCGGTCGCCGGGAATCACCTTACCGTTCACTATTCCCGATATGGAGACAGCACACAGGTTCAGGACGGTGGTGGCCACTTGGTCTTGTGAGAGGAACTGCCTATCGGCGATCATGTGCGACGTGTTGCGCTGCACCTTCTCTGCTATACTCTGTATCTTTTGGAGAAGCCTCTCCAGCACGCCCCGGGCATCATCTACATCCGAAATCTTGGCGGCGGCCGAGTCCAAGCCCGCTTGTACGGTCGAGTCGTCCTCGCCCAGCAGAGGCAGTATGTCTGCGCATGCCGACTCAACCTGTACCGGGTCGAGCGCCTCAAAGCCGCCCACCCTCATGAACTCGGCAGCGGCCTTGGGATACACCGTCTTGTAGATTCGGTCAGAGTGAACTGGTCCGGGGTTGGTCGCGATGGATGCTATCCCGTCATCCACCAGTTCCCAAGACATGGCCTCGGCCAAGCGATTCTTGGCTCCTTGGGAGGCGGTGTACGGTCCCCTGAACCGGTAAGGACGCTGCTCCAGTGGCCTCTCCTCTGTGAAGAACGTGGATATGGTGACTATCTTCCCTCCCCGCTCCATGCAGGAGAGTCCGCAGACCGAGACCCAGAAGGTGCCGGTCAGGTGGATAGCCACTGTTCCGGCAAAGTCGCTCATGGAGGCGTTGGGAAAGCATGTCACCGGACCAGAGACACCGGCGTTGTTTATGACATAGTGTACGGTGGTGCCTGCTTCTCTTATGGAGTCGAACATGTCAACAACCCCCCTCTCATCGCTGACATCCACGCCCGAGAAGATGGTTACGGTGGCCCCGCTGCCGTTCCCGGCGGCAATCTCCCGCAGCATCCCGGCGGTCTCCTCCAGCGGCTCCCGGCGCCTTCCCAATATGATGACGCTGGCCCCCTCCCGGACAAACGCGGTGGCTATGGCTTTGCCTATCCCTGTCCCGCTGCCGGTGATGAGAGCCGTCCTACCTAGGTATTTCACGGCGGGACGGGCCACTCGGCGCTATTTATTCTGTTGCGGATTCGGTTCTGCTGCAAACGCGGGTGTTATGGACTCCTTGATATTCTTCTCAATTGTCCACACTCTCCACCACGATCGCGTCGCCGCGTATGGAAAATCTGATGCACTTGGGATTGCCCATCTTCTCCAGGACGGGTGGCGGGATGTTGCTGTATCTGGTGCCGGCCCGCACGTTGGGTACCACGGCTACGACAAAATC
>JAEFDA010000017.1 GCA_016126025.1 Nitrososphaerota archaeon
GCTCTCCACCGCCGCATCTGCCGTCAGATCGGCTGCAGCCAGCGCCGGCTTCATGGATGCGTACAGATCGGTCACCGGATGGAGTGCGTGGGTATTCGCAAGAGCATAGTTGCCCTCGTTCAGGTTGAGCTCCAGAGCCCAGAGGTGTCCCATGGTCTTCTCCAGACTGCCCGCGAGATCCACCTTCTCGGGACTATATTCTAGAACGAGTACGCCGTTTATGTCATCAATGATTCTGTTGGTCAGCGACTCGACCTTGGACGGGTCGGCCTTCTGGTCGTAGGCACCCTGCACCGCGGCGAGTGACTCTTTCATGGACGAGGCTGTGCTGTGGCCTATGTCGGCCGCATCTATGGTGTCCAGTATCTGCCCGGATCTCACCACAAATGCCAGGCCGTCCTGAAATTCGGCCTGCTCGACTATCTGGCCTCCGGAGACCGCCACCCCATACTCAACTATGGACGTCTCCAAGAGCATCCCCATCTGGATGAGCTTGAAGTTGGCCTCATCGCTTACGGGGCCTATTGTGGCATTCCGCGCATAGTCTATTATGCTGCGCGTCTCTTCCACGGCCTCAAGGGCCTGGGCCAGCGGCGCGTCACTGCCTGTCCGGTCAGCCAGGCTGTTGAGGGCGTTCGCTATCGCCACATCGGCGGCCAAGTCGGCGGCAGCCAGCGCCGGCTTCATGGATGCGTACAGCTCGGTTACCGGATGGAGTGCGTGGGTATTCGCAAGATCATAGTCGCCTTCGTTCAGGTTGAGCTCCAGAGCCCAGAGGTGTCCCATGGCCTCTTCTAGGCCGCTTGCAAGATCCACCTTCTCCTGATCGTACGCAAACGCAACAGACACGGCGGGTGCAAGGGCAAGCGCTGCAATTGTCGCAATTGTCAGCACTTTGTTTGCCCCCATCATTGTTGCACGTCCAGCATCGTATCCAATATAAGCAAACTGTGCTGTTACATTGCCATATTCCACGTCTATATTCCACATTTGCATTAAGATGGTGTAAAACCTGTTGACGGCATAGCCTGCACCCGGCGCGGAACCCCCAGTTAATTTAGATCATACTTGTTACACAATTCTAGAATTGACCCTAATGTTAATAGAAACCGCGCCCGGGCGGCGTACTTGATGGGGCGGCACCATGTCCATGCCTTGGCTGCGCTTGTTATAGTTTCCGCCGTCTCGCTGGGAGCGCAGACAGGAGCGTATGGCGCCGGCCACGAGGCGCAGCTGCCCTCCATAGAGATGGCCAGAATCGGACTTGATGCCGCCCAGTTACTCTTGGATGCGGGCGATGCCGAGGAGGCGGCGCACGCGGCCGGCTTTGCCTCGGAGCAGTTTGCGCAGGACATGGAACGGCTCAGGGCGGCCAATCCCGGCCTGACCGCCGAGATGCACCTGGCGCTGCTGGACCTGCCGCCTGCCATACATGGCCAGTCGCCCAGTGTAATGGCCGACATGGCCGCCGCATACCGGATGCTAGAGGGACTCGACGCGCCAGTGCCAAACCCGCGCCTTACCGTATCGGCGCTGCTGGGCGCCGCCGACGAACAGTACGCCATGTACGACAGGGACGGCACGGCTGCGGCGTACGACCTGGCCCGCAGCCTCTTCGAGAGGGCGGACGCCATATTCAGGGCTGATGCCAACCCCAACGTTATGCTGGACAGAGAGCAGATCTCCTTCTTTGACGACATAAGCGAGGCGGTCTCCGAGAGGGCCGGCTTCGTGAGGGTGGGCACCCTGGTAAGCGCCATACAGAGGGACATTGCGGGGACCGAGACCGCCGTCCTGGACCAGGCCCGGCTGTACGCAAATATCCGGGACCTGTACTCCCGCATGCTCGTATCCGTGGACGACGGGGACTACAACACCGCCGAGGAGCTGGCTATAGAGGCATACCTGGAGAACTTTGAGTATCTGGAGCCGGCACTGGAGGCAGTCGATGCCGAGTTCATGTACGCGCTGGAGATAGACATGCGCGAGGAGCTCCGCATCATGCTGAAGAGGGAGCTTCCCCTAGACGAGGTACGGGAGTTTGTTGAGGGGTCCATCCTGATAGATCTGGAGAATGGCGAGATCATGACCGCTACATACCTCCAGGAGATGGGTGGGGCGGCGCCCGAGCCCGTCCAGATGGAGACGGCCGAGCGCGGCAGTACGACCGGCGAGCAGCAGGCAGCCGTGAGGGACGAGATAGACTTCATACGCGAGAGCCTGCGCGAGATGCAGGCGCACTACAGGAACGGCGACTACGAGTCCGCATACGCGGCGGCGAGGACGGCATACCTGGACAGCTACGAGCACGTGGAGATACCGCTGCGGCCCATCGACCCGGACTTTACCCTGGAGGTCGAGTACCAGTTCGCGGAGCTGAGGAACCTCATAAAGGAGAGGGCCCCCTACGAGGAGGTCAGCGGGGTGTCCATCGCCATAGAGAGGAACCTGGACGAGTCAGAGCGGCTGGTTACGGGGACCGGGCAGGTGGCCCCGCTCATAGCGTTCTCGGCGTCGTTTGCGATAATATTCAGGGAGGGGCTGGAGTCCGTCCTTATCCTGGGCGCCATAATCACGTATTTGGAGGCCTCCAGAAACAGCCGGTTCAAGCCGTACGTGCACTATGGCATAGTGGCGGCCATAGGGGCGACGGCCGTGACATGGGTGGTGGCCTCATACATAGTGGAGATATCGGGGGCAAGCCGGGAGCTCATCGAGGCGGTGGCCGCCCTCTCGGCCACCGCCGTGCTCTTCTACGTGAGCTTCTGGATACTCAACAAGATAGAGCACAAGAAGTGGATGGAGTTCGTAAAGGCAAAGGTGTGGCAGGCCACCACCACCGGGGGGGTGATGGTCTTTACGATGCTCTCGTTCTTTACAGTATACAGGGAGGGTTTTGAGACGGTGCTGTTCTACCAGGCTATGCTCGGCTTTGCAAGGTACATGGAGGCGTACGTGGGCGCCGGGTTTGTGGTGGGGATAGGCTCGCTCCTGCTGCTGTACTTTGTGATGCGCAGGCTGGGCAGGCGGCTGCCGCTCAGGGCGCTGTTCGGGCTGACCATGGGGATAGGCGCGTACCTCTCGATAGCCTTCCTCGGAAACGCCGTAAGGGAGCTCCAGGTGCTGGACATAGTCCCGTACACCAGCATGCTCGGCACCGTCCCCCGGCTGGACATCAACATGGCCACGATGACCGGGATATACCCGACGCTGGAGACGGTGGTGGCTCAGATAGTGCTGCTGGCGGTGTATCTGGTGGCCGCCGGGTACGTGCTGATACTGCGCCCCAGAAAGGAGAGGGCCATACAGCAGATGAGAAAGTCCAGGGGCGCCGGGGGCAGGTGATTCCGGATGGACGGGACAGACCACGCAGCCGGGGCCCGGCACACGAGGCGCGTAAGGGTCGGGATAGACGTGGGCGGGACTTTCACCAAGGCCGTGGCGATGGATGCGACAACAGGATATATGGTGGCAAAGTCCACCGTACCCACCACCCACGGCTCCGAGAAGGGCGTCTCGGCCGGGATAGTCGAGGCGCTCGGCAACATCCTCTCGGAGTCGGGCATCAGACTGGACGAGATTGAGGCAATCTCGCACAGCACCACCCAGGCCATAAACGCGCTGCTGGAGGCCGACGTGCACAAGGTCGGCATCGTGTCGATGGGCGTCGGCCCGACCAAAAAGGACGTGGTCAAGAGGACCCGCCTGGACGACGGAAAGACCGACGCCGGAAAGAGCCTGAAGACGTGCCACACGTTCCTGGACACGTCCCACCTGATAACCAAGGAGGAGGTGGGCGAGGCCATCGGGGCGCTCCGCGGCGAGGGGGCCGAGGCCATCGTCGCGACCGAGGCGTTCGGCGTGGACGATCCCTCCAACGAGCTGTTCGTGATGAACGAGGCCGCCAAGGCGGGCATGCCGTCCACCGCGTCCCACGAGATCTCCGGCATATACGGGCTGGAGATCAGGACGCTGACCTCGGTGATAAACGCCAGCGTGCTGCCCAAGACGCTCCAGGTAGCCAACTTTGTGGAGGAGGGGATCCGCCGGATGGGCGTTGCATCCCCCCTCATGGTCATGAAGGGAGACGGCGGCGTCACCAGCATGGACACCTTCAGGACAAAGCCCATCCTGACCATACTCTCCGGGCCGGCGGCCAGCGTCGCCGGGGCCCTCCTGCACCTCAGGATTACGAACGGCATATTCATAGAGGTAGGCGGGACCAGCACGAACATCTGCGTCATACGAAATGGCAAGCCCGAGTTCCGCTACGTCACGATAAGGGACCACCCCACCTGCATCCGGTCTATGGACGTCAGGATAGTCGGCGTTGCCGGCGGGAGCATGGCCAGGCTGTCCGGGGGCAGGATATCGGCGGTCGGGCCCCGGAGCGCCCACATCGCCGGGCTAAAGTACTCGTGCTTTGCGGACCCGAGAGATCTGGAGACCGGGCGGATCGTCTCCGTCAGGCCGAAAGAGGGGGACGAGGAGTACGCGTGCATCCGGTGCGACGGGGGCACCTACGCCATCACCAACACCTGCGCCGCCAACGCGCTGGAGATGATCGATGATGGGGACTATTCGCTTGCAAACACAGAGTCGGCCAAGATATCCATGAGGAAGCTGGGCGAGGAGATGGGCGTGTCATACTTTGAGGCGGCGCAGTCCATAATCCAGACATCCTCGTTTGAGATCATGAAGACGGTCACCAGGATCCTTAAGGACTACAAGATGGACTCGGCGGAGATAATCGGCGGGGGCGGGGGCGCGTCGGTACTGGCGCCGTTCGTGGCCAAGCAGACTGGGGCACCGTACCGCAAGGCGGAGCAGGCCGAGGTCATATCGTCCGTAGGCGTGGCCCTGTCCATGCTGCAGGAGGAGCAGGAGGTGTCGATGGTAGACCCCACGCCCGAGAAGATATCGCGGGAGCACAACAGGGTCTTGGCCGCCCTGGTGGACAAGGGGGCGATCCCCGAGTCGGTGGCCATAGACAGCAAGTTCATTCCGGACAAGGGCATACTCAGGATCACGGCCGTCGGGAACGTCGAGATGGACGGCGGCGCGGCAAAGAACATCTTTACACAGGACGAGGCAAGGGGCAGGGCGGCCGAGATCATGGGGGCAGATCCGGACGCGGCCGAACTCATATTCAAGTCAGACCACTACCTTGTGTTTGGCGCGCGCGTAAGGGAGAAGCGCCTGCTAGGTAAGAAGGAGAAGCGCCGGGTCGTGGCGCTGGACATATTCGGCAGGCCAAAGGTGTCCATAAGGAACGGCGAGGTGTTCTGCGGGGACCAAAAAACCGTCACCGGATCCCTGGACGCGTTCTTCGACTCGAAGCACTTTGGGATAATGCCCGGGGTCTACCTGGTCAACAGCCTCAAGGCGATGGACTTTTCCGGACTGACGTCCAGATCACACATCATGGCCGCCGTGAGCGGCGAGCTTGCCGACGGCGGGGACGGCATGGTGGTTGTGGACATGTCCTAGGCGTGCCGGTATGCATATGCGGCGCCCGTCCGCGGCGGAGCGGCAGGGGTGCGGACGCCATGCATGGGCCCCCACGTCCCGCATGGCAGTCGCTTCGGGGGGCGCGTATCACAATGGCATGGGCGCCGCTTTTTTACCGCCGACGCGTCGGGCTGTGTGATGGGGTACGGATACGGCGAGGAGGCCGTCCGCCGCCGCTTGGTGGGGGTGCTGGGCGCCTCGGAGTCGGGCATGTCGGGCACGGAGCTGGCATCTGAGATGGGCATGAGCCGCATCACCCTGGCCAAGTACCTGATGTCTTTTGAGCAGCGCGGGCTGGTGAAGAGCAGGCCGGCCGGCAACATAACCATATGGTACATGGGGAGGGGATCGGGCGTCTACACGTTCCCCGACGACTATTTCCGTATAGAGTCGGCATACTTGGACATGGTGGTCTCGGGGGATGCCGAAGACGTATTCTCCCTGGTGCAGAACTGCATCCACTCGGGCGCCCGGCCCGCCAGGCTGGTCACCGAGGCGGTGCTGCCGGCGCTAAACTCGCTGGACCGCATGTACGACGAGGGGAGGCTGGGTGGCCTGGAGCGGGCGCTCCTGAGGGATACTATAGCCAGATCACTCCACTACATGAACCGGCCCGCCATACACTCCATTCCTACCAAGAACTGCATACTTTTGGCCGCCGAGCCGCGGGAGGTGATGATATGCCGGGCTGCCGCCGCTGCCCTGCGTTCGGAGGGATGGCGCGTCCACCTCCCCGGGGATATATCCGCATCGGTGGACGTATTCTTTGATTTGGATTTGCACAAGCTTTTGGGCCGCGTCTGGAAGGGCACTCCCGGCGTGATGGTACTGGCGGTTTTTGGGGGCGACGAAGAGGCGCTCCAGTTTTTGGCCGGATCCGTGGACACGGTGCGCAAGGGCACCCCCGGCAACATCCGGCTGGCGTTCTGCAGCAGGACAGATGGCAAGCGGCTGGGTGCCGACGTGGCCTCCGAGAGTCTGGCCGACATACTACAGTGGTGCGATACCGTACACAAAAGCGCATAGTGGGCCCGGTGAGATTCGAACTCACGACCTTTCGATTATCAGTCGAACGCTCCAGCCAAGCTGAGCTACGAGCCCATCGCAGCTGCCCGGCCCCTCGTAGGCAATTTTAGGTTTTCCACTTTATGGAGCAGCCGACCGACGGGTCAAAGTCCTTCTGTATGTTGCCGCCGTCCAGCATGGTCTTTATGTTCTCCAGCATGGTCTTTGTGGTGACGCGGCCCTCGGGGCCATGGCCATCGTCTAGACGGCCGTGAAAGACCAGCCTGTGCTTGGAGTCGAACAGGAACGGATCTGGGGTGCACATGGCTCCGTACGACTTGGCCGTCTCCTGCGTCTCGTCCACCAGATAGTCGAACCCGTACCCCTTCTCGGCGGCCATCCTCTTCATGTTGTCGTAGCTGTCCTCCGGGTATGACTTCGCATCGTTGCTGTTTATGCCCACCATGCCTATGCGGTCCCCGTATATTCGGTATATTTCGTTGAGGGCATCGGTCTTTGCCTGGACATATGGACAGTGGTTGCACATGAATACCACCAGCAGGCCATCCTTGGATTCATACTCGGCCCTGGAGTGGGCCCTGCCGTCGACGCCCATCAGCTCAAAGTCGGGAGCCTTCTGGCCGGTCTTGAGCACCACGCTGGACTCCAGCAGTACCATAACACCTGCCGCCTCGTCCGGTCATAAAACCCTTGTCAAACTTAAAATTCCCAATCTGGACAGTCCTCACACCGGGCCGGTAGTATAGACTGGTAGTATACCCGCCTTGCACGCGGGGGGTCAGGGGTTCAAATCCCCTTCGGTCCATTTATATATGATAAAGAAGGCTTCGCGCTTAACTGTGCTAAGTTTGCCAGGCTACCACATCTACGGGTGACAGGCTTGGTGATTTCACAACGGTGTCTGTCTAACGTGCAGACTGCCAAGGGCATCCGGTAGCGAAATTTTCAAGGTGCGTCCGAGCTGTGCCAATGCGGCGCTTGGAGAACTCGTCACCCGCAGATGGAACGGAGCCAATTATCCCGAGGCGGCACTTAAGGGCGTGCCTACCACAGTTCTATGACTCTACTGGACACTCTATCTGATTTACGCTTGTATCATGATTGGTGTTTTCTAAGCATATACAAAGAACAACTAATGTATACACCGTATAGAGGGCCGCTACGACGTTCATCAGTACAGCATTAGCCCTGCAGGCTACGCTCAGGCGCCGGGTTTGTCAGTAGGTCAAAGTGCCGACTCGCCACAAACAGCGGCCTGGAGATGTCGAGGGTAGCATTCATTAGCATACACTACTGTTGTTGCATGGCGCGCTAGGAACGAGTACCGTTCTGGTGGCCGTATGGTGTCTTTGTAACGCCTATTCCTGTACTGCGACGTCACGGCTGCCACTCTAGCAATAACCTGAATCATATTGTGTAAAAAACCCTTATATTTACAAAACCGTAATCAATAGTTGTGGAAACAAGAGAGGTAGACATCACCCCGGACAAGACTCTGATAAAGAAGCTGGGCATGACCGGATACCGGACCGAACAGGCGATAGCGGAGCTGATAGACAATTCTATCGATGCTAGACTGGATGGCACAGCAGAGCACGTGGAGGTGGTGCTGGACTTTGCCCTCATGTGCATCACCGTGTCTGACGACGGCCACGGCATGAACTTGGACGAGCTGAAGGACGCGCTGACCATAGCCAAGGATCCCGAGGAGACAGACGGGCGGCTCGGGCGGTTTGGCCTAGGCATGAAGAGCGCCTGCTCCAACTTGGGAAAGACGTTCTCCATCAGAACAGCCCGCGCCGGCCAAGAGACGCTGGTCGCCGAGTATGACGAAGAGAGGTGGCTGGGCGAGCAGAATCTGAACTGGAAGAACTTCAAGATAGGGTTGGATGGCTCGGGCAACGGTCATGGTACGACGATAACCATCAGCAAGCTGAATGTCCCCCTGTACCCCAACCAGATGATCAAGTTCAGACGCAGATTCGGGATGAGGTATGGCCCGTACATAAGGGACGGGCAGGTGGGGATAACCGTGAACTCGCGGCCGTGCTATCCAAGTGAGCCGGACTTGGAGGAGGGCACCAAGCGGAGCGTAAACATACGCCTTCCCAGTGGAAATACAATCGCCGGGTGGGTGGGCCTGCTGAGGAAGCGCTCAATCAAGGGTGACTACGGCCTGCACATATACAACCGGAACAGGTTGGTGGAGGCATACTCCGAGTTTGGGATGAAGCGGCACCCATCCATTTCCAAATTCATCGGCGAGATATTCTTGGATCATGTCCCGGTCAACTTTCACAAGACAGGCTTCTTGGAAGATACCGGCGAGTACGGGGAGGCCGTCGAGTACTTCAGGAAGGATCCGGTTGTGGTCGACTTGATGCGGAGCATGTCGTCGGGGGATAAGGCCGACGGTGACGAGGTACGCCGCGTGCTGCACTTTGGCCTAGATCCGGCTCAGACCACGCCGCTGAGCATGAAAGTGAGCTCGGCCCGGGGGAAAAGCATGCTGCACAGCCTGGACGGGACCTCGGTAGAGTCGGGAAGCTCCAAGATCATCATCAAGCGCCAGGCGGATCATCAGAATGCCCTATACAAGACCAAATCCGACTCAGGAAAGACCAAGGTGACTGTCAACTCCTCCAACAGGATGTTTGAGACATTCAAGAACCCTCTATTCCTTTTGGGACTGATCAAGATCGAAGCCGAAGTGTTTGGGCGGCTAGGCCTGTCGGAGCCAGCTGTAGCCGAAAGGAACCGGCTGTGGACCGAGTTCGTCGACGCGTTCCTGCCCGCCGAAAAGGCGCCCGCCACGAGGCCGACCGGCCCCCGGCAGGCGCCGGTTCCTCTGCCATACTACACGCTACAGCCAGAGCTTGTAGACCTGCACGACTACTTGCGAGAGGCATTCCCCCACCGGTTCCAGTTTACCGGCCTGAGCACCCTAACCCCGTTCCTGCACAACGCCCACCACACACTAACGTACAACGTGCAGACGGAGACCGGCACTGGCCAAGAGCTGCTGGAGACCATAGCGCGACACGGAAAAAGCGGCAGACCCCTGCTCAATCCTAGCCCCGAACTGCTCTCGACATATCTTGAAGGAACCGGGGACCGGTCCGTGATTGTCATACGCGAACATTCTGAAAGGCTGACCTACACGTGGGCATCTCCGGAAAAGGCGTGGCTTGATCTGTATATCGAAGTGGAGAGCGGCGCAGCACCGTACGGAGGCGAACTGGTCTACATACTCGATGACCTCTTGGAGAGGGACCTGATCAGGCCATCTAGGCTGAGATCCCTTGCAAAAAGAAGAGGTCCTAGGACGCTGGACCAAGTAGGCAGGTTCCTTCCGGGGTGATGATGATATGGGACGTGGCCTGCTGGAGTTTATCACCCCGGAAGGAGTAGATGAGATCGCCAGGGAGCATGGGTTCAGGCAGGACATAGTGGAGCATTTCCTGATGGACTATTTGGTCCACCAGCGCGTTACCGAGGGCATCAGGTGCGTCACCAAGGGGGGCATGTGCATGCCATTCTACCAGTCCGGCGGAACGCTACAGCGCCTGAGCGTGGACGTCGACCTAGCTACCAAGCTGCCGCCTGCCAGCGTGGATTCGGCCGCAAAGCTCGCCGCCGACCTGCCCAACGTCACAGAGGTCAGGATGCACGATCCACCCCTGAAGGCCACCCCGAAGAACAACCTAGTCACCTACGATGTCCACTACAAGTCCTGTGTCGGCCCGATGTCAAGCGTCAAGGTGGATTTTTTGTACGGCCTAGACTTTGACTACGAAACGAGTACCGTGCCGGCCGGAGCGGAGATCATCGGGTTTGAAATACCGCACGAGATGGAGATACTTACGAGAAGCGCCCTGATGGCAGACAAGATTGGAACGCTTGCCATGGGCACCATAGGGGTGGAGGAACACCGGGTAGGCGAGGTGGCTAAGCAGGTGTTCGATGTCGGCATCCTCTTGAGCGGGGCAACAGTTGAGGACATATCCGGGTTCTTTGCCGAGTTTGCCAACATGCTGACCGCAGAAAAGACGATACACAGCAAGCCGGAACTTGGGGCGCGGGCCGTCGTGGACAGCATCGGGGCAGCGCTGGCCCGGATGCAGGATATGGCAGGAGACATAAGATTTACAGGAGCAGGCAAGAAGAACTACGAGGACTTTAGATCCGCATACATCTCGCAGGAAGTCCCGTACTACAGGAACGATCACCATGCCAACATTCTGTCCCTCAGGGTGCTGAACCGCCTGATGGGACAGGTGCTGGACGGGCGGGACGGCAAGGCAGCTGCCACCGACATGGCCAAGATACTGGCAGATGCCGGCAGCGTATCCGACTACCATCACGTGCGGGAATTATACGGGAGACCGGTCCGTGAGGCAACCGGCATGCGCGAGAAACGTCTGGAGCGGATGGATGCCAGACTCTCCTGCCTATTGTGCGCGCACGCTGCCCTAACAATGGGTTAGGACCCCAGGCCGGCACTGCCACAAGCACGGAGGCTGCATGGCGGGCGGCCGCCGGGCAACCGGTTGTCCGGGAAATCATCGGCTCCGTCCCCTTTACGGAAAGCGCCTAGAGGAACGGATCTGGTGGGTCCATCCTAGCGGGATCCCCGTAGGACCTGCAGTACAGCGAGAACGGCGAGTCCCGGGCCGCGGCCGCGTCGGTGGCCGACATCCTGAGCTTCCCGATATCCTCCATGCAGGCGCCGTGCATCGGCCGCACGTCCAGCCCCCTGCGAAACTGCCGCATAGCCATCCGTATGGGCGGGCGGATTAAACGGTTGTTGGCGTACCCGGCGGCATGCCGGGGAGGGGGCGGCGCGGCCGTCCGCGAATCTGAAGATGCGGCCTATCGGTCCATGAATCTGTCGGATCCCGCCGTTTTGGAACCAAACAATGCACGGTATGGCGTTCAGGACCCCTTCGGTCCACCACTTCCAAAGGGTTCATTCAGGTTCCACGCACATGCAAATACGGGAAACACAGAGACGCAGTCCAGATTAGAAACCAAGCAATGCCTTGCTAGAGAGGTAGGCCGCGGTCTCTCGAGGAGTCAGAGATCCTCCTACAGTATACCACTTGATTTCTAGTTACGGATCGCGTCCCAGGACGCATGCAAAGGCCGCACTGCACCGCGATTCCATCCTGCGGCGCGTTCCCAAGATTGAGTCGCCACGCATGTCACCGACCCTCGTGTACGGCCAACGCGTCAGCTTGGCACGGTACCAGCTGCAGGTACTCGAGAATAATACGGAGACACAGGCAGCTATGTGCCGCAGTACGACTGTCCTCTGCCCAAAAACTATGGAATGGTGCTCCGCCACATAGCAATCGCCGCAACGCTGATCTTGGCGCTCACTGCCGACGCCTGTACGCAGTGACGACCTAGACGCGCCGACCCCCGGGCCAAGCATGCACCGCTCCGTCCGTGCATCCATGGATCCCGCCGTGGTGGTGGCGGTATGGACTCAGGTCCCCAAAGCGGCCATATTGGACATCCTTACAATTGTCGGCGATGTCAATCCGGCATCAGCACGCTATGGCGACCGGCGCGACCAGTTTCTGGCGTTCCTGATCGGGCGGCGGCTTGAACAGCCTCCAGTCCGGGTCCCTGATCAGATTCTCGACCGCGGTCCGCGGAAAGATGTCCAGTTTGCGGCAGGTGCGCGCCACGGAGACCAGCACCGAGAAGACCTCCCTTCCCTCCATCGTGGACAGCTGGTGGCGCACG
>JAEFDA010000020.1 GCA_016126025.1 Nitrososphaerota archaeon
ACGTCCCAGCCGTCAAGGGGCTGGTTGAAGGAGGCGGCACCGAAGAACATTGCGGACATGTCATTCACTGAGGAGACGTCCCAAGAGGAGATGTCACCGTTGAAGGAGGAGGCATCAAAGAACATACCGGACATGTCGGTGACGCCTGAGAGGTCGGGGGAATCGGTCGCCGCGTAGACCATGTTGATAGCTCCTTGGAAGGCCAACCTCATGGTCGTCCATGACATGTTGCCCCACTGATCTATGGACACGAGCCTAGGCGCATCCGAGTGGTCGTACAGCGAGATGGCTACAAGGTCGCCGTAGACCGAGACCGTGTAAGTGCCGGGATTCGCATATGTGTGGGTTGCGGGTCCAAAGACCTCGGTACTGTTGGTGCCGTCGCCCCAGTGGATGGTTAGGTCGTATCCACTCAGAGGGATGGTGATGGTCTGGTTGGCGGCGTTGGTCTTCCAGGTGGTGATGAATGGTATCTGATCTGGAGCATGCTGCGCGTGGGCCGTCCTGACCTGCCCTGGAAGAGCGGTATCGCCAACCGCGTCTTCCCCGCTACCGGCATGAACTAAGAGAAAGACCATGACCGCTGCCATTACGAATGAGCCGGACCGCATGAGGCCGCCCCTACGCGAGTCGTGGGACGGGCGGGGACTGCGCGTCCAGCACATATTGTAACGCATTCTCTCTGCGTTATAACCTGTGACCCGGTGTGAAGTTGTCAAGATGCTGGCGTCTAGCCGCTAGCGTCAAATTATGCGCTCACTCCATAAAGTCTGCATGCCGCTGGGGAGGAGCAGTATATGCCAACGAGTCAGGCGCCCGGCTTGACCCCCTTGTCCGGGCGCTTGTAACTCGGCGCCTCCCGTCGGGTTACGCGAGGCCACCTGTGCCATCCTGCACCCAGCATCCTATGGTATGTGGCTCCGATACTACTTCCAAGGCGATACACGCTGCATCATTATCCATCATTAATGCTGCAGCCGCTAACACCCTGCTCTGAAGACGCGCATAGAATAGCAGGAAGAATAGTCGGTGGACGTCATACAAGATTTCAGTCTAGTGCAGGGTGCGGGGGACCTCGTAATAGCGGTTTCTTGGTTTGTCTTAATTCACGGCATGTATCTTACAATCCAATATCACATCTTTAGCTTATGGACGGGCAATTTCATCCAACAGACCCGGAGGCGCCCAACTTGTACCGCATGACTGGCGGGCCCGAAGGGATTCGAACCCCCGACCTAACGCTCCGCAAGCGTTCGCACTATCCATGCTATGCAACGAGCCCGCCACACATAGAATCGGGCGTATTAATTTGATTTCGGTTCAAACAAACTCGGTCAGCCCACACTTGCCGCAGGTTTTGCGGTCCTTGTGGTCTGACATAAAGACGCCCCTGCCGCACCTGGAGCATATCTTCTTGGTTCTGGTCACCTTCTGGCCCTCCACCTTGTAGTATCCGTAAACCTTGGGACTAAAGCCCTTCTTGCCAGCCATTACTCTGACTCTTCTCCCTTGTTGATTCGCTCCAGCCTGGCAAAGACGGTGGGGTTGACGTGCTTCTTGGCCAGCTCCTCGTCGCTGTACACGTAGAACGTGCCCGACACGTTGGTTCTGCCCACTTGGTTTTGCAGCCTGATGGGTATGACCACCTTGCCGTCCAGCCCGTACTGCTCGGTGACCATCTGGACGGCCTCCATCTTCTTCAGCTTGCCTCCCAGTCCGGCAAAGTTGCAGGTTATCTCACGGCGCGACAGAAAGTCGTTGCTCAGGTCGCTTACCGTCGTTATCAGGGACATTTGTGTCGGTCCCCGGAGTTTTTCATATAAACCTTGGTTGGGCGCCCTTCGCGGCTCCACTCGTGCATGCCCGCGCATCTGAGAGTGCGTGCAGGCGTTAGCGCCTTTCCGGCCGCCGCGGTGAATCGGGAGAGTTCTCTGGCCATTATATCAGGGGCGCAAAAGGAGCATCTGTGATGCGTACGGCAGGAGTGCGCCGCAACGACTGGGGGCCCGGGGCGGGGCCCCGGGCTGTAGTCCCAAGCGAAGGAGTTGAACCTTCGACAACCCGGTTTCTGTCTGCCTGATATGCTGCTCTTTGGCCAGCCTTAAGCCGGCAACTACAGCCGGGAGCTCTACCAGGCTGAGCTAGCTTGGGACGCCTATACGGCACCACACTCATCATAAATAATTATCGAATCGCGGCCCATCCGGCGTGCCCGCCGCCCATATAGAGATAAATACGCCCCGCCGTTCCCTGCCACACATGAGCAAGCCCGTGGACCTGGGGTCCCTGAAGACCGGCTCCTACATACTATTGCCCGTCAGCGACCAGCCCACCGGGGAGCCCTGCCGCATATCCGAGTACGACACCTCAAAACCGGGAAAGCACGGCGCCGCCAAGGCCAGAATCGTGGGGGTGGGGGTCTTCGACGGCCAGAAGAGGCCCCATGTCGGGCCCGTCAGCATGCAGGTGCACGTTCCGCTCATAGACAAGAGGACGGGCCAGGTGATCTCCATAATAGAGCAGACCATCCAGATAATGGACTCGGAGACGTTCGAGACCATAGACGTCACCCTGGTGGAGGAGGAGGTCCGGGACAGGCTGGAGAACGGCCAGAACGTCGAGTACTGGAAGGTCATGGACAGGACTAAAATAATGCGGATCAAAAACTAGGCCGGACGCCGATGATTCCCGGAAAAGCCGTCTGAGGTGTGATGAGGATTATGAGTTATGAGGCGTCCGCGGTGATGCGGTGAGGCTGGGGGCCCTCTTCTCGGGGGGCAAGGACAGCACATATGCCATACGCGAGGCGGCCAGGGCCGGGCACCAGGTCTGCTGTTTGATGACCGTCCACCCCATCTCGCCCGAGAGCCCCCTGCTGCACCATCCCGGCACGCACGTAGCGCGCCTCCAGGCGAGATCCATGGGCCTGCCGTGGTACGGCCAGGCGGCCACATCGGCAGAAGAGTCCGACGAGTCAGATGCACTTGACTGGATGGTGGGCAGGGCGGTGGCCGAGCACCGCATAGAGGGCATACTGCACGGGGGGATACGCAGCCAGTTCCAGCGGAGGCGCTTTGAGGATTTGTGTCGCCGCCACTCGCTGGAGGCGGTGGCGCCGGTCTGGGGCCGGGGCGCCGGGTACCTGCGGGAGATAATAGGGGCGGGATTCCGGTTCGTCGTCGTCAGCGTCTCGGCCGGCGGCCTGGACGGCTCCTGGCTGGGCCGGGTCGTGACCGGGGATGACGCCGACCGCCTGGACTCGCTGGCCGCCTCGCACGGCCTGGCCGCCGACTTTGAGGGCGGGGAGGCCGAGACGCTGGTGGTGGACTGCCCCCTGTTCGGGTTCGGCATAGTGCTGTGCGGCAGCCCGGTCTGGGACGGCTACCGGGGCGTCCTGGAGATATCGGGCGCAGCGCCCCTTAGGGGGCTGTAACATTTACGCGAGTCGTATGGCATGACATGCGTGAGCTGGGTGTGTGCCCTCCGGGCTGAAACTGCACCACGACTTTGTGCGGTTACCTAGGCCTATCGGCCCATTCCACATCAGCGCAGGCCGCATCAGCGTGCGGGGCGACGGCGAGTTCTCCACATCCATCTAGGCCGCATAATCCGGCGGCCCGGCCTTTTTTACCCTACGCATGCTACCAACCCACGCCTGCTACCCCATCTGCGACTCACGTAAACGTTACAGTCCAGGCGCACCAGTGCACTTAAATCAAGAAACTGCATACTATACGCATGGACGATGAAAGAGTCCGGCGGGAGCTGGCCGAGCTATCCGAGGACATCGGCGCCAACGAGCGCAGGCTGGCCGAACTCCAGCAGGAGTTGGCTAGGCTTGATCGTGCTCGCTCCTGAGGCGGCGTATCTTGGCGGCCATCTCCGATTCGGCGTCGTACAGTGCGATGGCCTGCTTTTCTAGCGTGCGGTAGGATTCAGCCTCTGCCAATATTCGGTTTTTCTGCCTGTCGATCTTTGCGCGCATATCAGATATCGCGACCATAACCGCGTCGTGCCGACGTTCAAGATCATGCAGCTCGCGCATGCTATCGGTCATATGATGTAGTAGTATGTGGGCGGTTTTATGGTTTGGTTGGGACTGCAACGTTTACGCGAGCCAGTGTATGGCGTGACATGCATGATCTGGGTGTGTGCCCTCCGGGCTGAAACTTCACCACGACTTTGTGCGGCCCCCTAGGCCTACCAGCCCATTCCACGTCGGAGCAGGCCGCATCAGTGTGCGGGGCGACAGCGAGCTCTCCGTACCCATCCAGGCCGCATGATCCGGCGGCCCGGCCTTTTTTACCCCACGCATGCTACGGCCAATCCACGCCTGCTACCCCATGCTACCCCATGCCATGACTCACGCGAACGTTGGCCCCCGACTAGGCAATCGTAATATAATCCCGCGGCGTCCCCGGCGCATGGGCAGGGTGCTGGGAAGATACGAGATGCGGAGGGGCACCTCAGAACCCCTAATTCGGGCAATGGTCCGGGCGGCCACGTACGCGCAGAAGAGCGGCAAGGCCGCCACCATCCACTACCACTACGGACCGGATTCGGCGCGTAGCAGCGGCGCCCTGACGGTGGAGGGATGGCCGGCCCGGAACGCGGACGCCCACGATACACTGGTGATGGAGGTGGCCCCCGGCTCCATGCCGGGCGACCCGCCATACCCCAACGCCGGGATGGTGCGGGACGCCCGGGAGACGATACTCCGGCTGTACCGCAGGCTGTACTACCGGGGGTATGGCCGGGCGAGGCGGAGCGACCCGGAGCTGGCCGAGGCGTGGCGGACCCGGCGCAACGAGTACAACCGCCGGTACCGGCAGAGGCTGGCCGGCTCCCGGGGGGTGACCGGGTAACATGCTGGACAGCCTCCGCGGCAGCCTGCGGGGCGCGGTGGGGCGCATAGTAAAGTCGCAGGGCGTGGACGCAGACCTGATCAAGGCGCTCAAGAAGGACGTGCAGAGGGCGCTCCTGCTCTCGGACGTGGACGCCGCCCTGACGGTGGAGATAACGGGAAGATTGGAGAAGAGGGCCCTGGAGGAGACGCCGCCCCCGGGCCTGTCCCGGAAGAACCATGTGGTCACCATACTGTATGAGGAGCTCTCCTCGCTGCTGGGCGAGGAGCACGCCCTGCCGCTGAAACCGGAGGGGACCACCAGGATACTGCTTCTGGGGATACAGGGGAGCGGCAAGACCACCACCTGCGCCAAGCTGGCCAAACTGCTCGCCGGGCAGGGCCGCCAGGTGGGCGTCATAGGGGCGGACAACTACCGGCCCGGGGCCTTGGTCCAGCTGAGGACGATGTGCGAAAAGTCAAAGACGGAGGTGTATGGGAACGACTCGGGGGCGCAGTCCGACGATATAGTGCGGGAGGGACTGGAGCACTTTGGGGATTCTCGTGACACAATCATAATCGACACGGCCGGCCGCCACAAGGAGGAGGGGGATCTCCTGGAGGAGATGAAACGCATTAGCCGCGTGGCCCGGCCGGACGTCTCGCTGCTGGTCGTAGACGGGACCATAGGCCAGCAGTGCCACCGGCAGGCCGCGGCATTCCATGGTACGGTGCCGGTGGGCGGCATCGTGGTGACCAAGCTGGACAGCTCCGGCAAGGGGGGCGGGGCCCTGGCGGCCGCCGCGGCGACGGGCGCCCGCATCATGTTCGTGAGCAACGGGGAGAGGGTGGACGACCTGGCGCCGTTCTCGCCCACCCGGTTCGTGGGGCGGATGCTGGGCATGGGGGACGTCCGGGCCGTGCTGGACCTGGCCAAGAAGCTGGAGGGCCAGATGGATGACGACCGCGCCAAGAGGATATACCGGGGCAAGATGACGCTGATGGACTTTCTGAACGAGCTGGTAAACGTGCAGAATGCCGGCTCCATGAAGGACCTGCTGGAGAGCATGCCGGGGATGGCCGGCAAGATGTCCGACCAGAGCATGGCCCAGGCAGAGGAGAACATCGAGAAGTGGCGGTATATAGTGCAGAGCATGACCGAGGAGGAGCAGTCCCGGCCGGACATACTGAACCGCTCCCGCATAACGCGGATAGCGAGGGGCTCGGGCTGCACCGCGCGCGACGTCAAGACGCTCCTCAAGCAGTTCGAGCACACCAGAAACATAATCAAGTCCAACAAGGGCCGCAAGATGCAGGATATGCTGCGCCGGATGGGCATGGGGTGATGGGCGGCCCGGCCAAGGACGCCCGGGCCATACACCCGGAGCTGGGCCTGTGTCGCAGTTGCTTGGGGAGGGTGGCATCCCGGAGGCGGGGCCCGCCCCGCCCGCTGGACCCGGACCTGGCCGCCGAGTGCTTCGTGTGCCGGGGACTGATGGACGGGCTGGGGAGGCTGGCCGAGGTGGCTCTGGACCGCATATCGGGGTACGACTATGAGACGTTTACGGTGGGGGCGACGCTGAAGCCGTCGGTGCTGGACCGCGACGACTACATCCGATCCCGGACGGGGGCGGCGGGGGCCGCCTCCATAAAGTCGGCCCTGACCGGGGAGGTGGGGCGCATGATGTCCCGCCGCACCAAGAAGAGGGTGGACCGTGCCGACCCCGACCTCACCGTACTGCTGGACACGCGGTTCGGATCCTGCGAGGTCCGCTCCCGCCCCGTAGTGGTATACATGCGGTACACCAAGACCCGCCGGGGCGTGCCTCAGAAGCGCATTGCATGTGGTTCGTGCGACGGAAGGGGGTGCGGCGAATGCGGATTCTCCGGGTCTGGGCCCAGTATAGAGGGGGTGCTGGCCGGGTACCTGCTGGAGAGGCTGGGGGGCGCCGACGTGCGGTTCACCTGGGTGGGGGGAGAGGACCGCGACAGCCTGGTCCTGGGCCGGGGCCGGCCAGTGTATGCCCGGGTGCGCAACCCGGCGAGATCCGCCGCCGCCCTGCCGGAGTCCACATCGCTGGACGGCGTGGAGGCGTCGGGGATGCGGGCGGCCGCCGGCGTGCCCGCCCGGCTCCCCCCGTTCCGCTCTATGGTGCGTATTGTGGTGCGGTTCGGGGGGGAGCCGGACCTGAGGCTCATCAGGACGCTGGCCGGCCGGGTACTGGTGGCGACCGGCCCGGGGCGGCCGTCTACCAAGGAGGTGGGTTCGGTGCGCTACCGGCGCATGTCCGCCGACTCGTTCCGGATGGATGCGGAGGTGGAGGGGGGGACGCCCATAAAGCGGCTGGTGAGCGGCGAGGGCGTGGAGCCGTCGGTCAGCTCCGTCCTGGGGACCGAGTGCGCATGCGCCCGGTTCGACTTTCTAGATATAATTGGGAACAGTTAACAAAGGGGCCCCGGGCGTGCCCGCATGCCGCTGAGAAAGAAGGGAAAGCACAAGAGGTGGGCCGACCAGAGGGCCGACCGCCGGCGCACCAAAAAGTCCAAGGCCGGCAAGGCCCGCTGACGGTCTTGCCCAGGAATGAGTTCCACGAGGCCCTCTAGGGACCAAAAGGCACTCAGGTCGGCCGATCGTTGATCAGGCAAGAACGAGTCTGCCAAGACTTGCCCATCTGAGTGCGCCGCCTCGGCTACACGATCACATCCGACCATTACGATGACACCGAGACTGCCACGCGACTCGGTTCCGGCAAAAACTGTCCAACCGGGAACCGATTCCGGCCGTTTCATTCAATTGGGTGAGTTCCCACCTTCGGGACTTGTCCAGAAAGGTGAAACGGCGCCTAGCGACGCAATCTTCTCTGGTTCGCGGCCTGTTTCGGGCAGATTTCGGCAGGAACGGTCCGCTCTAGTGCCCATGTTGCCACGGATGCATAGTACTGGCAAAAAAGAACGGAAAAACGAGCGGTGGACCGAAAAACACAGATCGACCATTCTTCCCCAGACACCAATTCCAAAGGCGGCACCGGCAAGGAGGGGGGAAGAGCACCCGCCCGGCGTGCGGCTGCCCGAACCGGAAGAGACGTACAGGCGCGGGCGCCCCGGCAAGTCCAGGGGTAGGCTGTAGGCGGCCGTTTATCTCCACGAGTGTGAGTGGTTTGCTTGTTGCTCGTTCCGGCGCACCCAAGGTCCCGATCGAATTCTTTTTCGGAAAATGCCCACACTTGCCCCAAAATAACCCCGCAGCATCCTACTGATCCCATGCGGCAGCGCGCTCCGATGTTGTTGGGCGTGACCGCGCTGCCGGCTTTGGATCCTCTCCGTACATCAACACGCGCCCGCCTCAGACGTTCCAGTCCGCGAAAAACAGAAAAGCTGGCATGATCAGGATTCGATGGCCTCAATGGCCTTCCGTGCAATGGCGGCCACCTCCGGATCGTCGGTTCGCTTCTCGATCTCGCGAAGCTCTTCTACGCGTCCCATACCGCTACATACTACCAACGCTTTAATAAACTTCTTGTATGATGGTACATGAATTAAATTTGGAAGACCACACCAAGAAAGATATACGCCGCATTTACGAGATTGTCATGGACGAGTTGGAAGTGGCGCAGGAGGCACACAGTGAGGCAGCAGCCCGGGTGACACGACTTACCGAAGTAGCCAATACGCTTCGTAATATGATTGATTCATGATATGTGGTTGTGGCCGGACATGCGCCAGTTGCTACAGGCTGATCTCATCACAGGATACTCAAGTCTGCCACGGTCTGCGTAGTACTGACCATCAAGAATGGAAAACAGATGACCAAAAAACTTAGATCCCCCGTCCCCCCGGACTCCTGTGCCAAAGGCAGTGCTGGTAAAGATGAGAGAAGAGTACCTTCCCGGCGCGCCGCTGGCCGAACTCAGGGAGATGCACAGGCGCGAGCCCTCCGACAAATCCAAGGAAAGGTTGCAGGTGGCCATACTCAGAAAGCCGGATGAGCTGCTCGAGAAGATGGCCGACATGATGGGGCGCGGGGTAGGCACCATCCACAGGTGGCTGTCTAGGATGGAGCGCGAAGGGCCGGAGGACAGGAATGATAACAAGAGTCCGGGCAGGCCGCGTCTCCTGAGCCCAGAGCAGGAGCGTGCCATCGAGGAGGATCTCGCTGAGTCGACACGTGGGAGCGGCTTGCTGCGGCAGCTGTAGCGCTAGGATGGCCGCTAGGCGCATACCGGAACGGTTCGATATACCGTGTGGACGGAGGTCGGCCCTGAGGCTGGCCCACGGCTGGGTTTTCGGTCAGAAAGCCACGGCGCGTCCCACACAACGGAGCCACGCCATAGGCGCAGAAGGCGTTCACCGAGAGGGGAGGGAAGACTACCGCAGGATGGAGGGCTGGGAACCGCATGGCCGTGGCCGTCGACGCGTCCACATTGCGCAACTCGCCGGTGTCTTATAGAGGGCTCAGGCACCGGGCGGAAGGGCCACGGTATCCGTCAACTACTCCAAAAAACCCATCCATGTGGTCGGGGCCCTGGGAGGAGACATGCTGGAGCTGCAGTTCCATGACAACTTGGCGGCGGGCAGTTACATAGCGCTTGCAGGGCACCTGCGCATGCGTTACAGAAATATGGGCATTCTGGCGGACAATGCGGGCGTCCTCACCGGCTGTACTATGCGCAAGTACCTGGCCGATGCGGACGGCAACGTGGAGATACTGTACCTGCCGCCCCGCACCCACATCTCAACCCCATAGAGGCCGAAATGGCAGGAGATCAAGGCTGCCATCGCCAGCATCTTCGATCTGGACAAGATGCGGGATGCCATCAGGCAGATGATCCGCAACGAAGAGATGCCGACAGTCAAGATGCTTGAGCGGCTGCTGCCCGGATAGGCGGTCCGGTAACCATCATCCCGGACTCCATGGCACACGGAAGCGGCTCAGCCGACATACGTTTCCAGTGAGCCAAGCCCGCGGATCTCCACCGTCCGCAATTACCTTGATGTCTGAGGTGAGGAGATCTATACCTTCTCTTTCTGCCCGTTCCCCGTTTTCCATTCTTTATGACCAGTACTATTCCACGGATCTATTCGGCGGGACGGTTCAAGTCACCAAAACGCACCCGGATCGCTGAACTGCCGTCAATGTGCCCTGGAATGGCCTTCACGTGAAGGCTGGGGCGCGGGGACAGTGGCTGCTCCCCGTACGGAAGATGCTGCGCTAGGGCGTCTGTGAACTGCCCAAAACCGCCGCCGGATGTCGCCGGAAATGGCTTCGGTCCAGATCCGGAACGGGCAAGCACGTATTTGTTAGGCTCGAACCTTAGGCCGATCCATCCCCGTACGTCCCTGGATTTTGGACAGGCCTTCCGCTAACTCAAGATTTTTTACGCCGCCGAGATCGAGACACGGTGATGGATCCGCTGGCCCGGCTGAAGGAGGCGCGCCTACAGGGTGTCCTGCCCGACAAGGTGTGCGACTTGGTGCTGCGGCGCTTTGCAGGAATAGTGGTACCGGGCATAGACCGCATCGAGCGCACCACGGGGCTGGCCTATCCGGCGGCCTACGTGGAGCCGGCCGCCGTGATATCGCCGGCCGCCCAGTTCGGGTACGGCGTGCTCTTCGCCAGGACGGTTCCGGTGGTGGTGGAGGGCGACTTCAGCGTTGTGGTGCAGATATCGGCGCCGCTGGTGGCGTACGGCCTGAAGGGGGCAGTCCACGCCGTACTCTCGCACGAGTTCCTGCACTATCTGGAGCTGATGAGGCGGATACACCGGGGGGACCTGCTCTCCGACGAGATAACGGGCAACCTCTTTGAGAGCGTGTACGCCGACGAGTCCCGCACTCTGGAGCCGGGCGCCGTCTTCGACGACCGGACCCTGGTGTCCCACATAAGAAAGAGGTTCGGCGCCGGCTTCCGTGATTCCCGGCTGGAGAAGAAGGTGGTGGAGCAGTGGATAAACCGCGGACTTCCAAAGATCAGCGTGCTGCCGGACATGAACACGGCCAGCATACCAGCCGAGTCGCTCTCGTCGGTGCGCCTGCCCCTGGAGACGGCCCAGAGGCTGGAGGAGATGTACCAGAAGAGCGTGAGCATACGCTCCCGTAGGCGGCTGTACTGAATGGGATTGGCAGGATTCGAACCTGCGACCCCTGGTACCCAAAACCAGAATCATGCCAAGCTAGACTACAATCCCCGAGGGGGACGTGCAGGGGCAGGCAATTTATGTCTGGTGAGGATGAGACAGCATATCCATGCAAGGTGACGGCCAGGGCCGGCCTCCGGTGCTGTATGCTGATATGTCAAGGTATTTTGGCTTAGCCAGGGCCATGCTGAAGGGTATGGAGCGAATATGCGGTCTGGCACCCGAATTTCTGGCGATGGCAGATCAGAAAAAGTTGTAATAAGCGCCGCATGCCATATTGACGGAGCCGATAGGGCGAGACGTGCTGGGGCCGCCGCACTGTTTCTTTGTATGGGCTCTCGGGAGACTTGTGCTCTGGTGTTTTACAAAGTATCCCGACATGTCAGCGCAGAATATGAGACTGGCCAACGAGCTGTGCCAGACAGTCAATATGCTGGCCTCGCCCATAAGTGACGGTATGAAAAAGAGGCTGGCAAAAAACTCCTCCAAGGGCAGGCTTAGCCTGCATAATTATGCGGTGGCCATTCTGTAGAACCATAAACGGCGCTGCGCATGTCGGGCTCCGGCCATGTAGGACAACTAACCCGGATGCTCTCGGCAGCTGCTCTTCATGGTGGGCGTGACACGCAGTAATTTCCTAGAGGGAATTTTTGTTCCTAAAATGGTGATGGGAGATGTATACGGACCCAGCCACGAATGGAATATGGAGTGATTTTATGCCGGCTCTGATTTTCAGCACGGTAATCTGCGCATATTCTTCCATGAAAGCTAGTTTGGCCAGAACCCTCGGCTCGACCCCAGGCCAGTTTTTCATATCTTGACTAGCTCTGTAGTATGTCCTGGTATCGGGCACGGCGTATCCGTTGGCTCGCAGAGGGGCAGCAACCGCTTATGTCGGAGGGCGGCATCAAGCGGTCAACGCGGTGCGTTCCGGACAATTTGCCTGAAAAAAGCCGCCG
>JAEFDA010000027.1 GCA_016126025.1 Nitrososphaerota archaeon
TATGTCCTATATGTACATGCCCGGCGCCACCGCGGTGGGCATTGCATGCAAGGACGGGGTTGTCT
This sequence comes from Nitrososphaerota archaeon, assembly GCA_016126025.1. Classification (GTDB taxonomy): domain Archaea; phylum Thermoproteota; class Nitrososphaeria; order Nitrososphaerales; family Nitrosopumilaceae; genus VYCS01. The sequence continues at coordinate 66 of JAEFDA010000027.1, forward strand.
GTGCCAGCGAAAAGCGCATCGCCTTCGGCCACATGCTGGTGAGCAAGTCGACCCGCAAGACCTTCCAGATAACGCCCCGCGTGGGTGCTGCGTGTGCCGGACTGGTGGCAGACATGCAGCTGCTCTCGCTGCAGATTACGGCGCTGGCCAAGATCCGCCGCATGGAGACCCGCCGCGACGTGCCGCCCAACACCATAGCCAAGATGATGTCTAACATGATGTACGAGCGAAGGTTCTTTCCGCTGCTGACCCAGGTTGTAGTGGGGGGCATGGTGGACAAGCCGGCCATATACACGCTGGATCCGCTGGGCTCTGTACTGCCCGACCGCTATGCGGCGGTGGGGACTGGTGCCGAGATGGCTCTGGGTGTGCTGGACCCCAAGTACGCCGATGACATGGACACCGAGGCGGGTGTAAACCTGGCCAAGAAGGCCATTCGGGCCGCCGCCCAGCGAGACGCGGCCAGTGGGGACGGGCTGGACATTCTGGTTATAGACGGGAACGGCTCCCAGCAATACTCCGAGACTGCATAGCCTCACTCCCCACCGTACAATTCTGGATATCAGACCAGCGGCCTGCCGGTCTCCCAATACCTGTCGGACACATAATGGAGGTTCTTGACCACGTTGCCCCGCTCCATGGACTCCAGGTCCGCGCCGTCGGCCAGGGCCGCCCCCACCGCCAAATGCTTGCCGCCCGGCTCCACAACGCGCACCACGTCCCCCTTGGCGAACCCGTCATGCGAGACTATGCCGGGCCGCATTATGTCGGCGCCGTTGCAGACGAACCGGATGGCCCCCTTGTCCACTCTCACGGCCGGAAACCTCTCCAGCAGAGCATCGCACGAGAGAAAGGGCAGGTACGTACCATCCAAGTCCAGTATGGCTGTGCCGTCTCCGGTCATCAGCCGGGCTCCCCCGGTCAGGTCGTGCACCACCAGATTGCGGAGTCGTGGCAGCTTAAACCCCCACCTCTCCGATATGAGCGCCAGGGTCTGGGCGGTCTGGCTCTTGGAGATGTGGTGGGATCTCACCCCGCCACCGCCTGGCGGATGTCCAGCAGATCCCGCAGTATGGAGCTGGCCGTCTCGATGCCCCCGGCGCCCCGGCCTATGATGGTCTGCGTACCGGAGTGCTCTGAGGTGAACGAGATGGCGTTCAGCGTGCCGTTCACGCACAGCGGGTCCGACCTGGGTATCGGGACGGGGGCCACCTCCAAGCCGCCGTCGCAGGCGGCCACCAGCTTTATGGCGGAGCCGGCCTCGGCTGCCCGGCGCACGTCTTGGAGCGTCACGTCCCTGATGCCGGTCCGCCGGACGTCGGGCATCGTGACCTTCATGCCCATCACCCAGTTGGCCAGTATGGTGAGCTTGGCCGCCGCGTCCAGGCCGTCCAAATCCAACGACTCGTCGGCCTCCACGTATCCCCGGGTGCGGGCGTCGGCCAGCGCGTCGCCAAACGCCATCCCGTCCTCCATGTTGGACAGGATGTAGTTGGTGGTTCCGTTCAGTATGCCCCGGAACGAGGTGATGTGCTCGCCACGGAGGCTGTTCTTGGCGTAGTTCAGTATGGGCGTGCCCCCGCCGACCGTACCGCTGAACCGCAGCAGCACGCCGTTGTATGTGGCCATCTCTATCAGGCTGGGCAGGGCCAGGGCCAGCGGGCCCTTGTTCACGGAGACCACGTGCATGCCCCTCTTGAGGGCGGTCATGATGTTGGTCATGCCCGGCTCGCCGTCCACATAGTTGCTGGGCGTGGCCTCTACCAGCACGTCGGCATCCAAGTCCCGGATCATCTCCTGCGGGTCGGCCGGCCGGCCGCACCCCGACACCGTGCCCCTCTCCCGCTTGGCCCGGGCCAGCTCGGCCAGGTCCAGCCCCGCCTCTCGGCACGCCCCGCCGCCGCTGTCGCCTGCCCCAACCAGCCGGATCTTCGTGCCATAGCTGGTGTATATGTCGTCCCGGGACGCCAGCAGCCCGGCCAAATTTTGGCCCACGGCCCCGAACCCGTTCAGTATCACCCTCATCGTCCACGCACCACGGGAGGGGCAGCCGCCCCGAGTTTATTAACCCTGATGTGGGGCCCGCTCCAAACACATTCCAGATTCCTCCCGCAACGCCGGGTGATGGGGCAAAGTTTAAGCTCATGCCCCAAAAAGCCGAGCCAGATT
>JAEFDA010000124.1 GCA_016126025.1 Nitrososphaerota archaeon
CATCATGGTATCGTCGTGCATGTCCTTGTCCTCCATCATGGTATCGTCGTGCATGTCCTTGTCCTCCATGGCGTCGTCGGTTGCAGCGGCCTCCTGTACTATTACCAAGCCATTCATCCACGGATGGACCAGGCAGAAGTACGGATACTCGCCGGCCTCCTCAAACTTGTGGGAGAACGAGGTCGCCGGCATGAACAGGCCGCTGTCGAATACACCATCAGGTCCGCCGTCGGTCAGAACGCCGCTGGTGACGGTGTGTGCCGCCCCGTCGTCGTTCACCCACGTGACCTCCCCGCCCACGTCTATGGTTACCGTGGACGGTATGAAGCATCCCTCGTCGGTCTCCTCGCATCCGGGCACCGAGGACCCCAGCGGGTTGTGTACGGTGGCCGTGGCATGGTCTGCGAATGCCGCCGGGGAAGTAACCATCCCCACCGCGGCTACAAGTAGTACAACGGTTGGTATAGCCGTCATAATTTTCATTGGGATGGCTATGTCCCGTGCCAATAAAAACGTGCCCACGTATTCCGGGTGGCAGGCTGCGGAGCCGTCCGGGAACGGCCGGCTAGTGACCGGCGCGCCACCCACGCCACCAACATCACCGGCCCGGCCAAATACGCCGACGCGTTAAGCAGTATGACTGATATGCCCAACGCCAACACGCCGGGCTCCGAGTCCGCGTACTCCATCAGGTGCAGCGAGGCGAGCATCGGCTGTATCGTGACGTATACCAGCCCCCGGAAGAGCGGGCTCTCCCGCTCCATGTCGGCTACCGTGGGCGAGAAAGTATAGTATATCTGGTTGAATGTCTCCATGAACGAGCGCCCCGCCGGGGTGGACAGCACCTTCTGGTCCCTTATCTCCCTGAGGTGTTGTATCTGGGGGGCCATCTCCGAGCCGTACGCGGCCGTCGCTATGAGGCAGCCTCCGCCCTGCCGCGCCACCGGTATGCTCAGCGATGCGGACTCCCGCTCTATGGGGTTGAAGAGTATGCCCTCCACGGCCACGCTCAGCGCATACTCCCCCTCCTCGGGGAATGTGGCGCTCAGCCCCTGCACCACTCCGGTGGAGGAGTGCGTGAGGGCTGTCCCGAAGAGTACACGGTCCCCGTCGGTTAACATCAGGGAGTAGTCTATGTGCTCCTGGACCTGGCCGGTGCGGGGGTTCACGAACTCGATGAGGATGGGGGAGGGCTCCCCGGGGGTTATGGTATCGTATGTCACCCGGACGTTCAGGATGCCCCCGTCTGTGGGTGTAGTCTGCGATTCGGCGTGGGCCAGTATGGGAAGGAGCATCACCATAAATGGCAGGATCAGATATTTCACGGCGCCCGTGGGGCGGCAAGCAAATTAAAGCGTATGGCGGTAGGTTCTGCTGCAAACGCGGGTGCCACCCCCAGGCGGCCGGCCAGGCAGAGCAAGAACCTGCATGTTTGGAGCGGTCTTGCATGGGGCCGCCTGCAGCATGCCGTATGCGCACGTACGAATCCGTTTTTGCGCACATCCGCTCTTGTACTGTTACCACTCAGTCCGGCCCGCGTGCCCGGGGCACTGCCGGCGCCGCAATTATGACAGCGTCGCCCGATTAGATCCTTCAAGATTTGGGGCTACCCAAACCACTTTTCTATAAATACCCGCCCGGGAATCTCTGGCTAATGACATGCTCAGGAGTGGCCGCCCTTGGTATGTCTGGTTGGAGGCCCGCATCGTGCCGCACATAGGACGCAATTGCATCATAGGCGAGGATGTCACGCTGGGAGATGATGCCCACATAGGGGACAACGTGATACTGGAGGGCCGCATAACCATTGGGACAGGCACGCGTATAGACCATGGCTGCATCCTGCGGGGGACCATATCCATAGGGAGCAACAACTGGATATACCCCTACTGCGTAGTGGGGACGGGCCCGCAGCACAAGGACTTTGCGGACTCGCACCCGCCCGACTCCGGCCGCATAGAGATAGGCGATAACAATACCATGCGGGAGTTTGCCACCGTGCACCGCCCCACTGAATCTCCTGCTACACGAGTGGGCTCCCACTGCTATATCATGGCATACCCCCATATTGCCCACGATGTCTTGATAGGTGACCATGTCATCATGACGACCAGGGTCACCTTGGGCGGCCATGTCCACATCCACGACTATGCTAACATAGGGCAGGGGACTCAGATACACCCGTACTGCCGCATAGGCAAATACGCGATGGTGGGCATGGGAAGCTCCATAACCAAGGACGTTCCCCCGTTTGCCCTGATGAACCGGCAAAGGTTCACCAAGGTAAACCGCGTAGGTCTGGAGCGCAGCCACGTACCGCAGGAGGACATAGCTGGCATAGATGCCTACTACAGGGGGGCGCGCGGCGGTCCGGAGACATGGTACAAGGGAGAGATAGAGTCGTTCCCAAGGGGTTCGATCAGGGCGCCCTATGTGCCTGACTTTGGCTAGTGTATGGTAAGTGGGTAAGGTCACGTCTTGGCGGCTTTGTAGTCTGCATTGGCAAGCGAGGGCGAGGTTGGAATATCGTGATTGGTACATTTCTTGACTGTTGGCTACCCGCCACGCTGATGCCCGGGATCAGTTAATGAAAGTGGGGGAATTTGAGACGATGGCAGCCTGCTACGCCCTCCCATTCGGCGGCATTAGACGAGATGCCGTCTGCATGCCCGCATCTTGGCTAGGTGCGGGTAAGTGTTAGGCGGCTGCCATCTGGACGCGGTGGCCGGGTAGGCTTGCGTGGACCGGGCCCGCCCTTTGCCGTGCTGAAGCAGCTGGGGAGGGGGCGGCTGTACCGGACGGAAGCTAGACCACATGACAAAACCGGAGCGCCGGGCCAGACAAAAGAAGTGGAAGAGGGTGAAGTTCGGACTGCGGCGGCTGGTGGAGATCGTGACATCGGCATTCAAGCGCGTTTTTGGGCTGTGGGGGTGCTCCTGCCGTACACCGTATCGAGATCGCCAAGATAACCGCCTCCAACCACACTCAGAACGCCGGGGACAAGACCGTCCGAACAGTCCGGGTGGCGTGTGCGATGACATGACGCTGCCGTACAGCCCAGCCGCGCCTGATGGCACTACACGCGCCACACTATCAAGGACCAGGATCATGCCGCCAAATGACGCGGGTAGATGTGCCGCTTACACGCTTTGGGTTCGGGACCCGCACAAACCGCCTTGTGGCGCGCGATGCAGGCTAGGTCTGCTTGGCTGTGGCAACGGACCCATGAGGGATGTCCTCGAATTATGAAGCTGCCTATCTCTGCATTATAACTTTAATACCGCACTCGTGTTCATAGGGCGTATTGGTTGTGATCTTTTATGTGGGGAGTGGACTCAGCTACCGTCCTGTCCGTGGTGATATGCCACAGATAAATGCGGGATGGGACAACCGGCAGCATCCCTCCGGCCCGGCCATCAAGTTCGAGGACCGCCCCGTGGTAGGGTGTACTGTCGGTCTCTGTGTGGTCAAGTATGTTGTGTCCGGACAGGTGCCGTGCATGGAAGCAGGCGTTTCTGAGACGCGCCAAAAGATACTCCTGTGGGTGCTCCCGCTAGCTGGTGTACCGCGGAACTTCGCAAGCTTCGGGATGGAGCAGACCTCATACTGCCTGCTGCATGAGGAAGTTACTAGGCTTGGAATGGTCGCCGACTTTGGCCACTCTTGTCTTGAAGACGTGCGCCACTCCATATCGAACGGGTTGGACCGCTTGAAGCAGGACAGCATTAATCATCGCGTTGCAAGCAGGACCGCTGAGGGCCGTAGAGCCGGCAACCAAGACCCTTCTGTCCAAGTATGTCGAGCCCTGCCGCCGCCATTTTGTCCCTCTTGGAGCCACATCTCGGGGCCTTGTGAATACCGGGGCAGTGTTACATGTAGTGGGAGGTGCGGAGGCCGTCGCTATGGTGAAGGGACTAGAGCTGGCCCCTATCGACTTGGCTTTTCACGGTCTACCAACCGTAAACACAGAGGCTGCTCCCGGTTAATTAGTGGGTGTGCGCGGGCCTATACGCGTTCTGGTAGCCATACTGTCTCAGCGGCGCAAGGCTTGGCTTGGCCTAGTCGCAGTCGAACCGTCCTTAGACATACGCGTGGTATGCAGGGCCGGGCCGGACATGAACAGGCGGGGGCAGCTTTGACCGGATCTACAAACGCTTATTCAAACGTCATGGCACGGAGTGACAAAGGATGACTGGCTCTTGGGTTCGGCGCCGTTGGCTCGACTTTCGCATGGGGCATTCCATATACCTAATATTTTTGATGTCATTTGCAAACTTTATGCTAATATTTCACAGATTGCTGATAGAGCGTGTAGAGTGGTTGAACAACCTGCTCGGTGAGTTGTGGGTGTTTGGCATATTGTTCGTGTTCTTGTATGTACCTGTGGCCATAATAGTGGGAGCTTGGCACCGTAAGACCCAGATCAAGGTTGAGACGGAAATTCAGATGTTGCAGAGTCCGCTTCATGCCAAGATATTCCGTATCATGATAGACATACAGACTGGCAAGGCCACGCCAGATGAAATAGAGGCGCTGCGAAACATCCTAAAAGGAGTGGAAGATAAGGCCAAATAGCATTGGACAATCCAGACATCTGTGTGCTGCTGAACGGCTGGGGTGGTTTAGGCGGAACCGGAATAATAGAATGCATGAGGCGCAATCCTGACCGTAGGAAGGTTAGGGTGGTGTGCGCCGACGCGTCTCCTAAACCAGTACTGAGCATCAAGGCTGACGGGTTCTTTATACTGCCGCGCGGAGACCATCCTTCGTATATGGATTCATTGGTAGATTTGTGTCAGCGGGAGGGAGTGGACGTCATGTTGCCGGGCAGCGGCCCTGAAATAGTGGCGATATCAAGACACTTGGCTAGAATAAGATCAGAGGGCATGGCGGCAACCGTCGACGAATATGACAGGATTCGTCCCCTGATGGACAAGGCTGAGGCCTACCGGGCGCTGCAAGATGAGGATTATACTCCAAAGTTCGAACATGTGGCTGATGCTTCATCACTTCTTCCTGCCATACACCGCATGGGGTATCCAGAATATCCGGTCTGCTTCAAGCCGTCGTCGTATGTTGCTTCTGGAGGTTCCAGAGGGTTCCGTGTACTGCGTAAGTCGAACGATGCGATGACTCCTGTCGTGTCGTCCGACGAGATAGACTACGGTTCGGTTAGTAGGATGTCCGAGACTAAAAAGCGGCTGGATCTGCTTGTTATGGAATACTTACCCGGGCGGGAATTTAGTACGTATACGTTGTCGAACCATGGAAAGATGGTGTACTGCGTGCCAAACTTACGAGAGTGCATGGTGGGGCCGCGTACCTTTGAAGCATCCACTATGCCTGCAGACGATAAGATCACTAATATATGCAAAAGTATTGTAGAAAAGTTTGGTTTGTCATACAATACTAATATACAACTAAAAGAGTCTGTAGATGGAAAACTGAAGTTGGTAGAAATCAACCCAAGGATGGGAGGGAGCATAGCACTACCCGCAGCAGCGGGGATCAATTTACCGTATATGGCCGTAAAAATGGCACTGGGCGAACCGGTTCCACAAAATCTAAAACAGGCGCGCATCCGAATGATCCGGTATGTCAGCGAGCTGTTCGTTGAGGTGTAAAGTTGGATCGACTGGCTTTGCTGGATCTGGATGACACGTTACTGGACAATTCCGACGCGGACGTTGCGTCTTTCCGGTTTGTTCTAGACAGGAGTGGTGTGCATTGCCCCGATCGTGCCACCATTTTGACATGGCGGCAGAGAGGCATGCTGAGTCGTAGCATACTCATGAGAGTACTTGGCGATACACATCTGGTCTATGAATGCATGGAAGATCGCCGAATTTTTCTGGCCGGAGATAAGGGACGGAGCTTGTTGAGTGTTAAGCACGATACCATCCAATTTTTGTCACTATTGCGCCCTAAATATCGACTTGTAGTGGTCACCGCTAGGGATAACAAGAACGATGTACTAGACATACTAGATCACCTAGGCATTACCCCTCACGTAGACGGTGTGCTTTGCGCTCAGGACATATGTGGCTTAAAACCCGACGGACCAGCCGAGCTAAAAAAAAGACTGTACTCCACAGCGATGCAAATGTACAGTATTAAGGAGGATAGGTGCGTTGCTGTGGGGAATCTCAAACCCGACATTGTTGCTGGCATTGAGTTAGGCATTACTACCTACGCTGTAAGTGGATCGTATGGGTTTGACCGGGGTATAAAAAGACTGACCCGCTCATTCGGGACCCTTTCAGACCTAGCTAGGTTTATGCTAAAAGATTTTAACTTCCATGCCAAAACAGCCAGTATGCCAGTTTACAACTACGAAGACTTTACGGAAAAACATTATACTAATATATTAAATGAGGCAAAAAAACACTATGAATTTGTCTTTTTTGGTACGCCATCTAATGCCCCGCACATCCTCCTGAGACACGATCTGGATACGTCCGTGTATCGCGCTCTGAGGCTTGCGCGCATTGAGAGAAAGTGTGGCGTATTCTCTACGTATTTTTTGCGGCTACATAGCGACTTCTACAACCCATTGGAAAAAGAAACTCATAGTATGATGCGCGCCATAACAGACATGGGTCACCGTATTGGACTGCATTTTGATGCCGAGTTTTACGGCGACATTGCGAACAAGAAAAAACTTGAAGATCTTCTTCTTCGGGAGAAACAATTCGTTGAAGAATGGTTCAATGTAGATGTTCTAGCCATGTCTTTCCACAACCCGCAGGCCGCTGGACTAATGGGATTCAACGAGGACTCGTACTGTGGGATGGTAAACGCATACGGAGATAGTGTGATGAGGACGCACAAGTACGTTTCAGACTCTAACGGTTACTGGCGGTTTGATCGGCTATATGACGTGATATATGGCGGAAAATATCACCACTTACAAGTTCTAATCCATCCCGAATGGTGGGATGAAAATCCAAAAACACCGAAGCAACGCATAAGGGATGTTATAGAATACAGGGCAAGGTCATCTATGAATGAATATTTGAAGCTTCTTGAAAGCGCAGGACGTCCTGATATTGGCTAATGTTAGCCTTGTGGCAGCTGTCCTCTTGCTAGTAGTTAGAACAACTCCTGTGGGCTAGCTTGCCGAAGTTGTTCTAACGAACGTGTTTAGGTGATTTTTAGGGATCAGCCACGCAAAAAATACGCGCCCCATCCTCCATATCAGCGTGGCATACATGTCGGTCCCTATTCACACAGCCGCGCGGCTAGCCGTAACCATCGCCGGGAGACTTGTCGTCCGGGGGCCCGGCCTACAGATATTTTTGGAGCAGCTCCAGGATGTTACCGTCCTTATGCGTTAGCATGAGGCCTTATGTGTAATTGAAACTAATATTTTTAATCAGACAGTATTTTGCCTCAGATATACTCCACAATCTACCACTATGCACGGGTAGCCAACATTTGCGGCCGTTATGGGAGTCCAGATACTCCGGAAATTACCAAAAAACGCAAGACCGTGCGCAGGCTCCCTCACCTTGAGTTTTGTCATACAGAACGGGTGGCGGCGTGCCACTTGTGCGTCAGGGTGACGGCATCCTGGACGCCAGCCCGGCTTCTATTTTTGACATGAGTCTGGCCAGCAGCGGACCGGCCTGTTGTTCCCGTGGGCCCAGAGCTCGCTCATGTCTGAGAGGACGGCTTATGTTCATGTCTCGCCCCCAGATCCTGGGCCGTCCCCGTATATGGGCCCCTGAGCAGCCTGTACCGCTCTATGTCGCCCATGGCTCACTCCGCCAGTATTCTGGTTTTGGCCGTCTCCTTGTTGCGCTTTGTCTGGACCTCGCTCAGACCGCCGTGCCTGGGCTCATATCCGGGGTTGTCCTTGCGCAGGCGTTTGGTGCCCTGCATATGATCAAACTGCGGATAGTCCTTCTTGATTCCTTGGTACCCTAGCTCTGAGACCATCATCCTTTTCCCCTCTGCGCTGCATGTTTTGGCCAGATCCAGCAGCCACGCGCCCGCCTCGGCTAGCTGCTTCTTGAGCAGGGCATAGTCGTGGGTGCTGCCGTCCACCGTCTCGCTGACATTCAGAATGAGGCCGGCGCAGTTGGTGATCACCTGCACGTTGTGAGTGAACTGTTTCTTCTTTCCGCTGTATGAGGTCTTCTGCTGTATCCTGTCGCCGAGCCTATATCACAGTATGTGCATGCCGTCCACCAGCAGCCTCAAGTGTGGAACCATCTCTGTTATGCCATCAACTGACTCGGCCATGCTCAGCAGCCCGGGCAAAAACTTTGGGGATGCGACTATCCGTTCCAGTATGTCGGTGGCCAGGTCCAGATATTTTGACATGCCGGACTGTTCCACTCCGTGCCACAACTGCGGGGCGCCCTCTGACATTCCCGTATAGTATCGAACCAGCGCCGGTAGCAGTATATGCAGTGGGTACAGCTTGCACCGGTTTCCCGAGTCGCTGGCCCGCAGGCCGTCCCCCCGGAACAGGGGCCCACACTCCATGGCGAGCGGCTCGAACAATCTCAGTTTGAACGCAAACTGCTTGGGGGTGCACCCGATGATCCTCTTCGGCAGCTTGGGGTTTCAATTATCCAGTAAGCTCCGAGACATGGTTCCACATGGTGTCGTGGTCGGTGCCCAGCAGTCTGTACCTGTTGCTGAACGCAACGAGGGTCCGCCGCTGCCTTTCTAGGTAATTGTATGCCCGGCGTTGTCGTTTAGTTTTGCATCATCTTTTTTGGTGGCCTCTACCGCCTGTCTGAAATTCTTGAGGGCCCCGTCCCGCTCCGCGCGAGCTTTTTCGAGTTGCCGTTTCAGTCGTTTGATCTGATCTGCTTGCGTCATGGTTTGATCATCGACTATTCGGAATGCTTCTACAAGAGTTTGCAATGTTTGCACGCCCATGCCTCATCCAAGAGTGGCGTGGATCGGGTGGAGTGTATCAGCGTCTATTTCATTCGGTTCTTATTTATTTATTAGGTTACGCATAATGTCTGTGTTCCTGCTGTACCCGGGGTTGCTTTCGACCAACACTTGGCCGAGTGAAGTGCGCGCAAGGGGGTTATCCACCGTAAGGTGCGCGGTCAGCTGATGAACCCGGCAGACATAAAGATATTCGACACGTTGCTGATCTGCCTGACTACCTAGCGGATTAGGGACCTCAACGTGATGGACCACCTGCGCGAGACGCTAAGCGCGGCCTAGACTACAACTATCCGGAATGCAGACATTGAATGTAGTTCATAGTGAACTTAACCGCATACGACTCGACGCGCCGGTGGACTTATAATGACAGCATCACCAGCCACCTTTTGATGACACTCCCACACTTATGGATAGATTGTAAACGTGCTGATGTGATGACATGAACCGTATGCAACTATCATGGTGATTGTGCATGGGAATCGGGAAGTTTCTCCGGACGGCCAAAATCAGTAGACGGTATCCATACAGGTGGATTACCGCCAAGTGGCGGCGCCTGCCGGATTTTGTCATCATCGGGACACAAAAGTCCGCCAGTACGTCCCTGTACCAGTTTATCACCGACCACCCTAGGGTGACAGCCGCGCGTATCAAGGAGATAGACTATTTCACCATCAACTACAAGTACGGCCAAGGGTGGTACCAGTCAAACTTTCCCATCGATGATGGAAAGATGACAGGCGAGGCCAGCATCAACTATATGCTTTATGCCAGTGCCCCATCTAGGATGGCTTCATATCTACCGGACGCCAAATTGCTGGTGGTCCTGCGTAACCCTGTCGACAGGGCATATTCACAATACCAGATGATGTTCCGAAAGAAGTTGGTGACCTCTACCTTCGAGGATGCATTGGATGCGGAGCAGGCCAATTGGGGTGGCCGGAACGGTTGGCTGCTACGGGATGACGACCCGGTGTCGTTCGCAATCAACTCGTACTTGGCCAAGGGACACTATGCCGACCAGCTGGCCAACTGGTTTGAGCATTACCCGCGCAAACAGTTCCTTATCATATCGACGGAGGAGATGAAAAACGACATCAATGGTACCATGGAGAAGGTGTTCGGGTTTCTCGGCTTGCCGTTTGTCCGGCAAGATACCTACCATAATCTCAATAAATGGAAATATCCCCCGATGTCCCCGGAGACGCGCGAGATGTTAGTCAAACACTTCCACTCGCACAACGTCAAACTCCAACAACTACTGGGCAGGAACTTTGGGTGGGATAGTTGATGGTGCCTGTATCGGTTGCGCGTATGTGCGCCGTCTGGTGTGAGAGCGAGTATACGGAGGCGTTCACAGCATGGAATCTGATACTGGCGACGTATGTAACCAATTAGTAGATAATATGCGTAATTGGCTACTTTCTTGACTAGCCGTAATTCAACCGCCGACAAACAATTTTGTACATGTTCAACCGAACACTTTAGATTATGAAAGATCATGGTCCACTTCGAATATGCCCGAAACTAAGGAACAGACCATAGCCAGGCTGCATAGTATTGGACAAAAAGGATAGAGATTATGCAGACCCTCTCGCCCCATACTTGATTTGAAATTTACAAAACACGACTAAGATTAGAGCAATTGCCGGAACAAGCCTATGCCGCCTACCACATGTCCCAACAACGGCCAATTCACATACCCGCCCCTGCTTCCGGGATGCCGTAGAGCGGTCACATAGTAACCGGTGTGATCATATGGGATAAGCCTCCCGTATTCCCATGACAACTGCCAACAAAACGTCAGAGCACGGAGACCTAGAAACATTCACAGACCAACACCAAATGGGGACGTCCCGGCCGGAATCTATAGCGTCGACTAAAAGTTCGTTCAGACTGAAGCTCTCAAATTGAAACCAATAATGATCCCCTCCCATGCTGGTGTGGCATGGACAAAACAAAGCGGGAGGAGCTGGAGAAAGCGTACAGGAAAGAGAAGGATTCCAGGGCAGTGCCCAAGATGCTTACTGTACACATGGTCCGCGTGCGCAAAATGGGCATAGGCGAGACTGCCGCCAACCTAATGCGGTCCGAGCGGTGGGTGCACGAATGGCTGGAACGCTTCGATGCCGGGGGCTAGACGGCCTCCGGGATCCTCCCAGAACCGGTCGGCTTCCAAAGATTCTGCGCGAGATCATGGCGCGGATAATCGAGCGATCCGTCCAACCCAAGTGCACCCCCAAGGAGCTGCAGAAGGTAATACGCGAAGAGATCGGCACTAGGCTGCACATAACAAACGTCCGGAAGACAATACGTCGGTACGGACTGACCCCAAAGGTTCCACAGAGTACACATCAACAGGGCCAGCAGGGATGCCTTTTGAAGCTGGCAGTATCGCTTTGACAGGCGTGTTTGGCGCTTGGAGAAGAGATTCACCATCTTGGACATGGACGAGGCGTTCTTCGTCTACGATGTAGCATTTGGACGCAAATGTTGGTCCTCACGGAGAGAGCGGATCGTCGTGCCGTACACCGGAAGCCACAAGAGGATCATAGTCTATGGTGCCATCGCTAAAGACGGTAGGCAGCTCTTCTAGTCGAGCGAGTTGTTTGACGCGCCAACCTTCGTCTGGTACCTCAAGGAACTACGGAGACACTTCGGAAAGGCAGTGGTGGTGATGGACAGGGCGTCCCCGCACCGCGCAAAAGCCGCCAAAAAGCTGCTGCGGGAGAACAAAAACATCAGAAGCATCTACCTTCCGCAAGGATCCCGTACCTCAACGCGGTTGAGGAATGCTGGCGCCAAGAAAAACAGATTCTGCTCGTATCAGAATACTATCGAACGTTTGCTGACCTGTGCAATGCCATCATCACGTATTATCGGACTATGAGATTCAAGTTGGACATATTCA
>JAEFDA010000055.1 GCA_016126025.1 Nitrososphaerota archaeon
GCGCAACAGGCTCTTTCGGGCCAGCGCGATAGTGGACGCGCAGAGGGGCCAAAGCCAGTGGGGTCCGGAGAGCGCATAGTATATCATGCAGATCAGGTTCTGAATGGAAGACAAGAAAATGCAACGGGCATTGCTGCAACACAATCGTGCACATTCTCCTTATTTTGTGATACGGCTTCATCCTAGATGCTACCTGACCTGCCCCGACGCAGAAATGGTTCGACGGACATACCAGCAGTTCGAACAGGAACCCTCAACGGAACATGTCGGACAACCAAATCCACCCTAGGCTGTAGACGTAGCATCTCCGGCGAGCGCTGGCCTGCATGCGCACTGTGGAGCCCGGCAGCCCTCGATAGATCCCGCCGCATCCCCACGCCATGCCGCCGGCAGGCGCGTGCGGCGCATGGCCTGCGCGCACGTGCCATCTGCCCGCCTGCCAGTCCTTAGGCGCATCCCGCAAGAAATTAAACTGGCCAAGGCAGCCATAAGGTGATGGAGTCGTTCGTGGAGGCGCTAGCCCACAGAATATTGCTGTTTGATGGTGCGATGGGCACACAAATTCAGGATAGAGAGCCCGAACCAGGGGATTTTCCCGACAGCAAGGACGGCTTCAACGACGGGTTAGCCCTGACGCGCCCAGAATGGATTAAGGAGATACACCGCAGTTACTTGGACGCGGGTGCAGACTGCATAGAGACCAACTCGTTTGGTTCCAACACCGTAAAATTAGATGAGTACGGGTTTGGCAACCGAACGGCCCAGTTCAACAAAACCGTGGCAAGACTGGCCCGGGAGGTCTGCGATGAATATACAGACAGACGGCGGTATGCGGTGGGCACGATGGGCCCTACCGGATACCTGCCTAGCACAAACGATGCGGATCTTGGACTGATGCCGCTGGACCAAATATCGGATGCGTTCAGGCTGCAAGCTGAGGGCCTGATCGCGGGAGGAGTAGATGCCCTGCTCATAGAGACCAGCCAAGACATACTGGAGGTAAAGCTGGCCATCGAGGGAGCCGGACAAGGCATGCACAACGCAGGACGGGCGGTTCCGCTTATAGCAAACATCACTTTGGCGCAGACCAGCACAATGCTTTTGGGTACCCCGGCGCAGGCTGCATACACCACCGTATCCGGAATGGGAATCAACGCGTTTGGCATAAACTGCTCCACTGGCCCGCGGGAGATGGAACCGGCCGTGAGATGGCTTAACGAGGAGGGACGCCACCCCATCCTGGTTGTGCCCAACGCCGGCATTCCAGAAAACGACGGCGGCAGGGCCCTCTACAAGATGGGGCCCAGAGAGATGGCATCCGCACTGGACGGCTTCTTGGGCAAATATGAGAATGTCAGAGTAGTGGGCGGCTGCTGCGGAACCGGACCCGACCACATCAGGGCCATGCGAAAGATTGTAGATGCCCATACGCCCGACACATCGCAGATCCGGAACGCGTAGAGATACCCACACCTACAAAAACACCCGTATGATGCACACGTACCGTCACAGCCACACTAGACAATATGCGTAATTGGCCACTTTCCTGACCGTCCCGCAATTCAACCACTACCAAACGATTTCGTACATGCCCAACCGGAAGCTTTAGATCTGGGTATATCACGCCCCACCTCAGACATGCCCGAAACCAAGGAACAGATCATAGCCAGGCAGCAACGTGAAATAGAGCGACTGAAGGCCTTGCTGCAAGCCGCCACCAGACGTCAGGATGCGGCATACCGCGTGTACGGACCCGAGCGGGACGTCCATCTGGCCCGGCTCACCGTTCTGGACGACATCATCAGAAACCCGCGCAGGCTGCACGCCGTCACGCTCTGCACCGCCGAGCAGTTCGACTACATCCTGCACAGGTACACCGCCTGGATAAAGGAACGCGGGGACACGGCGCTCTTCTGGGACGATGATATCCGGGCATCGGACCCGGGCAACCGCTCCAGGCTATACATTCGGCACTCCCTGCTGCTCTCTCTGATGCGCAAGAAAGGGGGGACCACCCAAGCCGAGCTGGCCGCCATGTTCGGGGTGGACCAGAGCAACATAAACAGATCCCTGGAGGCATCCAACCGCGTCCTCTCTGAGGTGCTGCCCACCGCCCGCAGGATGACCCAACTGATCAGGGGGGTAGACACGCTGACGGACCTAAAGAAGATGATCCCCCGGGCCCGGCCACCGGGAAGGTTACCGT
>JAEFDA010000070.1 GCA_016126025.1 Nitrososphaerota archaeon
GCCCGCCCCCAAGAGGCGCGGTCGCCCGCCCAAGGATCCCGACGCGCCACCCAAGCGGCGCGGCAGGCCTAGGAAAAACCAGGCATAGTACCGACGGGGATAAGCATCCTCGGATCTGTTTTTTTGATACAAAACACTCGGGTGCGCCGGCGCCTTTCAATCCGGTATGTCATTCGCTTGGCAGGTGGGCAGCGCGCTGCGCGTGCAGCGTAAGGAAGCGTGGCCGCCCGGAGGATGAACGCGCCACTCGTACTATTTCCATTTTTGGCGCCGCCGGGCAGGTTTTGGTTTGAAATAGCGGCGCGCGGCAGCAGTTCCAAGCTTGAGCGGTTTTGCACATATTGCAATGCGTCCCGGAGAGGATTGCTAGATCAAAAAAAGCAAGAACTCCGACGTTTTTTCTGCACTGCACAACGTCCGCGTCTCGAAGATGGCGCCGCCTCATATTTTGGCATGTCCGCGTTCAGAGTGTCGACGTTCATAGTGTCTGCGGCCTGCCATTTTTTCCGGCCTGTTTGTCTTCAGACGTCCGAATCTACGAAAAATTCCGGGCCGGAGGGCAGCCGCGCGCCACCGCTGTAGATTCCTGCCGCAGCGGGACGGGTTTTTGCATGAGATATTCGGGGCGACCGACGCCATTCCGGAACACCCGCCTTGCGGCGCCAGGCGGCCTTCCGGGCCAGAGCGTGGAGGGCGGCGCGGGTATTTGCGCGGCATGCCAACGATTCTGTATTTTTCCTAGTCCAATACGACTCCAGAAAAGTGCTGGATCCTTGTGGCCGCCAATATGCGCGGTAGCGCGACGCGGGGTGTGGCGCAGCCGGGCATGCGCGCCAAGAACCCAAAAAAAAAAAATCCCGCCGGGCCCGCCGGAGCGGCGGCGCCAGGGCGACCGTCCCGCCATGAATTTTAAGGCCCGGGAGAGGATCCAACACCATGATGCAGCAGGGGAGCGGCGCCATCGTGGACGCGTGCGGCGAGATCGCCAGGAGGCTCCTGTCGGCGAGTGAGCCCACCGCCGAGGATGCCCGCCGCATAGTAAGGTCGGTGTGCGCCCGGCGGGCCCTGGAGAGGATCCCCAAAAAGCAGGAGATACTGGCGGCGGCCGGTCCGGAGGGGTACGGGCGCCTCCACTCCATACTGCTCAAGAAGCCCGCCAAGACCGGCTCCGGCGTGGCGGTGGTGGCCCTCATGCCGATGCCCTACGCGTGCCCCCACGGGAGGTGCACGTACTGCCCCGGCGGGGTGGATTCCAACACGCCCAACAGCTACACCGGCGCCGAGCCGGCCGCCCAGAGCGCCATTCGCCACGGGTATGATCCGGTCCGCCAGATAACCACCAAGGTGGACCAGCTGGTGGCATACGGGCACAGCCCCGCCAAACTGGAGCTGGTCATAGTGGGGGGCACGTTCATGTTCATGCCCGCCCCGTACCGGGAGTGGTTTGCAAAGTCGTGCTACGACGCGCTGAACGGCGCCGCGTCAGAGACGCTGGAGGCGGCCCAGCGGCTCAACGAGCGGGCGGCCGTCCGCAACGTGGGGTTCACCGTCGAGACCAAGCCAGACTACTGCCGGGAGGACCATGTGGAGACGATGCTGCGGTACGGGGTGACCCGGGTGGAGATCGGGGTGCAGAGCCTGCGGGAGCGGATATACCGCACGGTGAACCGGGGGCACACCTTCGGGGACGTGGTCGAGTCGTTCCGGGCTGCCCGGGACGCGGGCCTCAAGATAGTGGCGCACATGATGCCGGGACTTCCCACGGCGACCCCCGACGATGACAAGGAGGATCTCGCCCGCCTCTTCGGCGACGAGCGCCTCCGACCCGACATGCTGAAGATATACCCGTGTTTGGTGCTGCGGGACACCCCCCTGTACGAGATGTACAAGGCCGGGGAGTACAAGCCGTACGACACCGGCACGATGCTGGACGTGCTGGCCACCGCCAAGGCGGCGTTCCCCGAGTGGGTGCGGGTGATGCGGGTGCAGAGGGAGATACCCCCCGCCGACATAGTGGCGGGTCCCAGATATGGCAACCTGCGACAGATGGTTCACAAGGAGATGTCGCGGCGCCGTACCCGGTGCGATTGCATCCGGTGCCGGGAGCCCCGGGGGCCGCCCTCCGGGCTGGAGCGGAGGCGCATCGACTATGCGGCCTCGGGTGGGCATGAGAACTTCATATCGTACGTGGACCGGAGCGGCAGCATATACGGATTCATACGGCTCCGCATGCCCGGGAATGGGGCGGGTCCAGAGGAGGGGGCGGCCCTGGTGCGGGAGCTGCACGTGTACGGCCGGGCTCTGGGGCTGGGGGAGCGCGGCGGCATACAGCACTCGGGGCTGGGGAGGCGGCTGCTGGCCGAGGCCGAGGGCGCGGCGCGCCGAGAGCACGGCGCCGGCCGCGTCCTGGTGACCAGCGCCGTGGGCACCCGGGAGTACTACCGCGCGTCGGGGTATTCGTTATATGGGCCGTACATGGCAAAGACGTTGTAGGATGGCCCAGATAGGCAGGGGAACCTGGATAGACAAGCTGGCCGCCGAGATGGTGGAGAGGGAGGAGAGGCTGGGCCGGGACCTGGGCATGATGCGGGTGGAGAGTGGACTGGGGGCGTCGGGCATCCCCCACATAGGGAGCCTGGGGGACGCGGTGCGGTCGTACGGCGTGAAGCTGGCCCTGGAGGACATGGGGTATGACTCGGAGCTGCTGGCCTACTCGGACGACATGGATGGCCTGCGCCGGGTGCCCGAGGGACTTCCCGTCGACGCCGCCGCCGGGCTGCCCGAGCACATGGCGAGGCCCGTCTCACTCATACCGGATCCGTTCGGCTGCTGCGACTCCTACGGCTCGCACATGAGCGGCATACTGCTGGACGGGCTGGACCGCCTGGGGGTGAGGTACAAGTTCCGGCGGGCGTACGACGCGTACCGGGAGGGCCTGCTGGCCGGCCAGACTCATGCCATACTGGTGCGGGCCGAGCAGATAGGCCGCATGATAATGGAGATGGTGGGCCAGGACAAGTACACCCACACGCTGCCATACTTTGCCGTATGCGGGAAATGCCGGAGGCTATACACCACCAACTCGTACCGGTATGACCCCGAGTCCAGACTCGTCCACTACGAGTGCGGCGACATAACGCTGGGGGGGACGGCCGTTCCCGGCTGCGGCCACCGGGGGACCGTCAGCATAGACGGAGGACTGGGGAAGCTGGCCTGGAAGGTGGAGTTCGCGGCCCGGTGGAGCGCCTTCGACGTGAGGTTTGAGGCGTACGGCAAGGACATAATGGACTCGGTGGCGGTCAACGACCGCGTATCAGAGGAGATACTGGGCAGGCCGCCGCCGCACCACGCCAGGTACGAGATGTTTCTGGACCGCGGCGGCAGGAAGATATCAAAGTCGTCGGGGAACGTGGTGACCGCGCAGGACTGGCTGGAGGTGGGGAGCCCCCAGTCGCTGCTGATGCTGCTCTACAAGAGGATCCGGGGGGCTCGGCATCTGGGCATAGAGGACGTGCCGGCCCTGATGCGCGAGTACGACGAGCTGGAGGACATATACTTTGGGAGGGTCCGCCCCGACAACGCCGAGAAGGCCGTCCGGCAGAAGGGCCTGTACCAGTACGCCAACCTGTTGCGGCCTCCCCAGAGCCCCCCCATACACGTAAACTATGCCCTGCTGGTGGAGCTGGCCAGGGTGTTCCGGGAGGACCGCCCCGTCCACATCGTGCGGCGGCTGGTGCGGTACAACATACTGCCCGACGAGCAGGCGGCCGACGGGCGGGTGCTGGATCTCATACGGATGGCCGGCCGGTTCGCCGATACATACGGGGAGGTGCAGCGGGAGCGGGTGGAGGCAGACCCCGACTCCCGGCGGGCCATCGGGATGCTGGCCGACAGCCTGCGCCGGTCCCCGGATGCGGACCCCCAGGGCGCCGTCTTCGAGGCGGCCCGGGCATCGGGCGTGCGCCCGCGCGACCTGTTCACCACGCTGTACCGGATAATCCTGGGCGCCGGCCGGGGCCCCCGGCTGGGACCGCTCATATCGGATATGGGGCCAGAGAGGGTGGCCACCATGCTGGAGGCGTATGCGTAGTGGCCCACAGCGCGCACAACCGGCGGGGGAGCGGATACTTTGCCCTCATAATATTGGGGGCTCTGCTGCTGTTTGTGGCCCCCAGCACGTACCCCGCGGCGCCCGAGCTGGGGGTGGCCGCCCTGATCGGGGGCCTGGTGGTGGGGGGACTGGGCTTTTACATGCGCTTCGTGAAAAACAGATTAAGATAACCCGGACATACCACATCTGTGGGCATATTCAAGAGGGGATCCGGCGACTTTTCAGAACGGGATCTGCACCGGAATCTGACCGGGGAGGTCACCGCCCTGCAGGACAGGCTGCGGGAGAAGGAGTCCGAGCTGAACGAGGCCGAGGGGCGGCTCCGGGACGTCCGCTCCGAATACGACCGTACGGTGTCGGACCTGATGAGGATAAAGAAGGAGATCAACGACAAGAGGGGCGAGCAGGAGAGGCTGGAGCGCATGAGCGGGGGCATCCGGGTGCAGATTGAGGAGGGGCGCCGCGCCCTACGGGACAGCCACAAGGACATGGACCTGGCCCGCAGGACCGCCGCGGACCTGAAGCGCGTCACAGCGGAGCTGGAGGAGAAGTCCGCCCGGCGCGACCGGGCCGGTGCGGAGCTGGAGGGGGCGCGGCGCCGGCTGGGCGAGATCAAAGAGGAGCTGGAGGGGCTGGAGCGGCGGCGGGCCGACATGAAACGGGACGCCGAGCTGGAGGCGCAGCAGAACCTGTCCGCGGACCTGGCCGCCTCCGAGTCGCGGCTGGCCGCCTCCGAGGCCGAGCGGGAGAGGCTTGCCGCCCAGCTGGCCGCCCGTGTCCAGATGGTGCAGAATCTGGAGCAGAGGCTCGCCGCCGCCGAGGCCCGGATGCGGGAGCCGGTCCCGCGGCAGCAGCCGAACAGGGGGGTGGTGGAGGCGGCCACCGTCCTTGTGGCGTCGCTACGGCAGAAGCTGGACGCCACGCAGAAGGAGCTGGCCCAGGTCCGGCGCCAGCTGGACGAGGAGCGGGCCCGCGGGGGCGGCGCCTGAACCGGGCGGGAGAGGCCCACCATCCGGATAAATGATGCGTGTTCGCACTACCCTTGGCGCCGCTTGGCCGTGTGGGAGTGGCCGGCGCCGCCGGGTGTTTGTGGCGCGGGGCGCCTTGGCATGACCTGGAGCGGGGGCGCGCAGCACAGCCACAGGACCGGGATGTCGCAGTCTTGCCATATGCGCGGCCGCCACGGCTCATCTGCAGTTGGTGTGGTCGGGTGGCACAAGCCGCTCCGGTGCGGTCACGGACCGCCGCGCGTCTCCGCCGCCCCGGGACGCGCCAGCATCCGGCACACCTCTACCCAGCCGCTCCGCTCGGTGGGAAAGTGGCGGGTGGCCCCGGTCCTGTGTATCTCCATGGTGTGCATGGTGTGGCGGCGCACCACCCGGCCCCCCAGATCCGCGGCCCTCTTGCGCACCATATCGTGGTCCAGCCGGTATATGTCCAGCCGGTCGGACAGGTACTCCCCGATGGCGTCGAACACGTCGTCGGGTATGTGCGCCCTCTCCGGCTCTATGGAATCGAACGGAACCAGGTACTCCAGTATGACGTGGTTCTCCGAGCCGGCCCCGAACTGCCGTATGATATCCCAGAGGATCCGCTCCCCCAGATAATATGACACCCCCTCCAGCACCAGAACCGACGGGACGTCCGCCCGCCATCCGGCCTTGGCCGCTCGGGCCGCCGCCTCAGAGGGCCGACCCAGATCCGCGGTCACGCACCGGATGCGGCCGGCCAGCTCCGGCGCGGCCTCGTCCAGGAGGCGCCGCTTTGTATCCATGTTGTCGGTGTCCAGCTCATACACCGCGACCCCCTCCGTTCTGGAGACCACCTCCAGCGAGAGCGTGTCTATTCCGCTGCCCAATATGACCACCTGCCCTATCCCGCCGGACAGGCACTCCAGCGTCTCGTCCAGGATGCACCTCTTCCTGTTCTTGACCAGCTGGTCCAGGTGCGGCCATATCCTTAGGCACTTGCGTATGAGATCCTCCCCCGGGGACAGGTCCATCATGTCCAGGTACCGCAGTGTATGGGGGGATGTGTGCACCTCCCGGCCTGTCAGCAGCGTGACAAACGCCGAGGTGTCCGAGAGCTTGACGGCGTACATGCCCGCACGTCCGGAAGACCCGCTATAACCGTTGGGAGCGGGGATGCCGGCCTTGGCGCCGGACGGTGCGCGCCTGCAGCATCACATGGCAGGCCGCCACATGCGGGTGTGGCCCCTCCTGTTGGACAGGAGGCGCGCCCGTGGGTCCGTCTCCGGGTGCAAAAGCCGGACGGACACGGGCGTGCCGCCGGACGGTTTTTCAAACTTATAATATGGCGGACGTGCAGGCCGCGCCGCTTGACCGAGTTCGCGCACGACGAATACCAAAGTGTACACGTCCGGGATATAATCCGGGTTGATCTGGACGACTTTATAGCCATGATGTCGGCCACCGAGGCCAGCCTGGCGTACTGGACCGACGGGGTGCTGTTTGCCTGCTATGCCATGACCGAGTCCGAGGCGCTGGCCGAGAAGGAGATCGCCGGCACCACCTACCTGGACAAGATAATCTTTGCAAAGTATCCGGCCTTCTCCAGAACGATAAAGTCGGCCACCAACTTTGAGATACCCGTGGTGAACGTGGGACGCAGCGGCATGTACTCCAGGCTGATAGCGTGGCTCAAGGGTCTCCCGGCCTGGAATGACTGAGTTGAACCGCTGCGCCTGGGCCGTGGGGGACTCCATGGTGCGATACCATGACACCGAGTGGGGCAGGCCACAGCACGACGACCAGAAGCTGTACGAGTTTCTGGTGCTGGAGGGAGCTCAGGCCGGACTGTCGTGGAGCACCATACTCGACAAGAGGGAGGGGTACCGGGAGGCGTTCGCCGGATTTGATCCCCGGAAGGTGGCCGCCTACACCTCCGATGACGCGCGGGCCCTTACCCAGAACCCCCGCATAGTGCGAAACCGGCTCAAGATAGCCTCGGCGATAAACAATGCGGGAAGGTTCTGCGACATACAGGAGGAGTTCGGCAGCTTCGACAGGTACATCTGGGGGCTGGCAGGCGGGCGGGTCATCAACTCGTTCGGCGACGACGAGCGGCTGCCCGCCTCCACGCCCGCGTCGGCGCGCATGAGCTCGGACCTGAAAAGACGCGGGTTCACGTTCGTGGGGCCGGTCATATGCTATGCGTTCATGCAGGCGACGGGCATGGTCAACGACCACACCCGGGGCTGCTTCCTGCACCGACTCTAGCCCTCGCACAACCGCCGTCCCCAGAATGGAGGGGCGCAATTCTGCACCGTTCGAACAAATACGGACAAAAACCGCCCGTTTCCCATACTATTTATGAGCCCCGCGGGAAATACGGGCATGAATATTTCAAAGGAGATCACGCAGGCCCTCAACGACCAGATATCGCTGGAAGCCGGCGCCTCGCAGTACTACTTGGCCACGGCAGGCTGGTGCGAGGTGTCCGGGTACGAGGGGGCCGCTGCCTACTTTTACGCCCAGTCCGACGAGGAAAGGATGCACATGCTAAAGATCATAAAATTCCTCAACAGCCTGGGCATAACCGCAAAGGTATCGGCCGTGCCCAGCCCGAACATACGCCACAAGTCACTGGAGGACGCCCTCAAGGCTTCGCTGAAGAACGAGCAGGCGGTGACGGCGGCCGTCCACAAGGCGCTGACGCTGGCCCACAAAAAATCCGATTATTCCACGTTTGATCTGCTGGAGTGGTTCGCCGCCGAGCAGGTACAGGAGGAGACCAAGTTCGAGGCAATCCTGCAAAAGTTCGACACCATAGGCAGGGACGGCCTGGCCGTAGCCGAGATCGACAGAATACTTGCCTCCCAAGCGGGGACCTGCTAGGGCGCGGACTTTTTTTACTGTTTTTTGTCTGTCAGACGAATCCTGCGCACATGCACCCCCGGATCGTGCACCGGCCGCGGCCGTCCATGTGCACGGCCCGGAGATGGTAGCACCCCGCCCCGACATTCCTGCAGTTCACGGTATGGCGGGGCAGGATATGCCTATTATGCGTGGCGGGCGTTCGGGGGTGTGTACAGGAGCCTGCGTGCCAGCCGGCACCGCGCCGGATATATTCGGCGCCGCCCTACAATGCGCGATGGGTCTGGCCAGAGCACTGATCAGCGGAGTAGCCTTTGTAGCGGTGGGGCTAGCGGCCATAGTGGTGGGGGCGTTCATGCTGCGGGGGAACATGCACATGTGGGACCGCCGCGACGGCGCCGATAGCGAAAAATAACCCCGCCGATACCGCAATGCCATGGTGGGACCGCAGGACGGCGGGTTCGGCTTCGACCAGTCGCGCAAGTACACCAACATAGACAACATAGACGACGTATGCGTGCAGTGCCAGGCCGGTCAGCACCGCAGGTGCCTGGGCACCCCCGAGAGGGAGTGCGAGTGCGAATACTGCATCATACACGGGTAGCACCGGGTTTTTTAGTGCCGCCAGGATCTGTGCCCCCGTGCCCAAGATGCAGTTCAGCTGCCCGCACTGCGGCAGGCTTTTTGGCCGGGACGTGATCGGCCTGGCCAGGCACATAGGGCGGGAGCACGACCGGGGCCGCCAGAACCTTCAATAGTGGAGCAGCGGTGGCTACGACATCTTGTCCAGGACCAAAAAGATAGTGATATGGGCAGCAATACTGGCCGGCGGGCTGACCTACTACATGGCATACGGTCATATAGCCGACTTCATGCGGTGACATACCATGGCCAGAATCACCGACGAGATGGCGCAGTTCATAGAGAACGAGCGGCTGTGCTTCGTGGCCACCGTCTCTCCGGAGAACGCGCCCAACATCTCCCCCAAGGGGTCCCTGATGCGCAGCGGCGACTCCAGCATAGCGTTTGCGGACATACGCTCGCCGGACACCGTCGCGAACCTAGAGTCGAATCCCGCCGTGGAGGTCAGCGTCATCAGTCCTATAGTGCGGAGAGGATACCTGTTTGCGGGCCGGGGCCGGGTGGTCCGGGAGGATCCCGAGTTCGACGACATGGTGGCGCGCTTCAGGGAGATGGGGATAAAGAGCCCCATCGGGACAGTGGTCATAATAGACGTGGACCGCGTGGAGGAGACAATGTCCCCCCTGTATGACTTGGGATATACCGAGGATCAGATAAGGGAGACCTGGAAGAAGCACTACTTTTCGTAGCGTATGGCAAGGCCGGTATCGTGCTGTGGACTGCCTGCCCTCCGGCGGGTGTTTTGTTTCGATTGCGGGGGCATGTGAATGAGTGGACCGCTTCGGCCGCTACTGCCGGTCATGCATGCCAAGCAACGCGTCTGCACCCTGACAGATTCTTGGCCGGCATTTAAGAGCGCCCGACGCCTTGCATGGCATGATCTCTTGCTAACAGTGTCAGATAATCTACCTTCGTCATGACGCCAATTTCAACTGTGCCGGATCGAAATGCTTTGCCGTCATTTAGTCGGCCGGTTTGTCGTACGCTTGGCCATCGCGCCAATTGACCTTACCAAGACGTTCTCACCCGGACATAAATCTGCTATATGTATTTTAATTTCTACGACTGTGGTCAAATGCAGGAACATCGTCACAGCATCTATGATGCCGTCTGGAGGTATGTCGGAAAACAACCTGGACATCTTGCGTTTGGACGATGATTTTGTTTCATCGAGAATACTTTCGGCGGTTAGCAGCTTGGCATCCGTTTTTTTTCACGAATATCCGCAATGCATCAACCAGGCTGTTGTTGTAAAAATGTATTGGTGCCGTCGCGTCCAAATAATAGCGTCTATTTGAGATGCGCGGCTTGGTTAGGGCCGGAAGCCTGGTGGGGATGAATGCCGTTGAAAACATGAGGAATTGCTGGAAGGGAAGAGGATGGTGAGATCAGCGCCGGCATACTTGAGGGCAACGATGAGTGGTGGACACTCATTCAGGCAGCGGTCAAGGCCTAGATGGCCAAGGCCACCGCACAATTCTAATTTTTCATCCCTCTCTCTAATTATCTTCCGGATTTTCCAGAGGGCTTCATCCCAGCCAAGTTTCCAGCCGCCCCACTAGGACACCTCTATTACCCATCCCGTACAAGACCAAGGCTAGTCTAGACCAGTGCTGGGTTGGATGGGTCGGCGATGTCCACGATCCTGGTGCCGGTAAGCAAAGATGCTGTTAGTGCATACGTGCGGTCTCCGCTCTCGAATACATCAGCAAAAAGCGTAATGAACCCTTGGCCGGGCTCGTACGAGGCGCTATCGACAGGCCATACTAGTGTTGAGTTGGCCGGATCTGTAATGTCTATGATGATGTGGGTCCCGCCGATTATGGTTGTTATGACGGCATACGTGCGGTCTCCGCCCCCGAACACATCCATGTGATACGGCAGGAGCAATACATAGGACCACAGCAAACCATCGGTTACCTCCTGCTGGACGGGGGATGGGTTGGCCGGGTCGGTGACGTCCATGATCTGCACGCCGTTATCATTATGACTGGTCACTATGGCGTACGTCCGGTCCCCGCTCCCGAACACCTCCACACCATTCGCTCCGTCCAAGGCGACAAACCCATCCGGGACCGGGCTCGATTCCGATATAACCGGACTCGCACGCCCGGCAGCCGGCGGGGTGTCGTGGACATCATCCACCAAGGTCACTTCAACGGTTCGCCGGCTGTTGTCATTTCCGAATATCGAATCGCCGGAGGCAGTAATGGTGACCGTGTATAATGCCTGGTCGGCTGCCGCCGAGATCATACTGAGGCGGCTGCCGTCGGTTATGACAAACCGGTCCGAGTCGCCGCCCGGCTCTATCCGGTAGGTCGGATTCTGCCCGTCCAGGAAGGAGTTCTGAGCGGATATGGTACCGACAACGCCTGGGACGTCGGTCCTGTTGATGGACATGCTGCCTATCGCGACATACCAGCCGCCCAGATTCTGGTCGAAGGAGGAAGCGGAGCCGAACATCCAAACCATGTCGGTAACAGCTGAGACATCCCATCCGTCAAGAGACCGGTTGAAGGCAGTGGCGTCGGCGAACATCCCGGCCATGTTGGCCACCGAGGAGACATCCCAGGTGTCGAGGGGCTGGTTGAAGGCGGTCGCATTGTGGAACATCCCGG
>JAEFDA010000018.1 GCA_016126025.1 Nitrososphaerota archaeon
AGTCCCTCCACTCGCGGGGCGCCGACATAGTCTTTGGTCCGGCCGGCTCGGCCCGAGTCTCGTCCGTAAAGAACTACGCCGACACCAACAATATGGTGTTGCTTTCATGCTGTTCCACATCTCCTGCATTGAGCATACCAGGCGACCGTGTATTCCGGACGGTGGCCGACGACTTCAACCAGGGAAAGGCACTAGGCAAGCTATTGGAGAGCCGCGGAATGGAGGCCATCGTTCCGCTGTGGATCGGTGACACATACGGTGACGGACTCCGGGATGCGACCGTGGAGGACTTTGAGTCTCGGGGCGGCATCTCCGACGAAGGCATAAGGTACAACCCCGATACGGTGGAGTTCTCCGTCACGGTGGGTGCGCTGGCCGACAGGGTGCAGGCCATGGCCGACACATACGGCACCGAGAGCGTGGGCGTAGTGGTGGTGGCATTTGACGAGATAGTGCCAATACTGCAGGCGTCCGCTGCCTACGACATACTTGGGGCTGTGAGCTGGTTTGGTTCGGAGACCGTCGCCCAGTCTACACCCATCGTGGAAGACCCGTTGGCGTTGCGGTTCTCCGAGCAGATTGGGTTTACGGCGGTTCAGCTGCTGCTTAGCACCGGACCGAAGGCTGAGCATGTCCGTGACAGCCTAGCCGACGAACTGGGCAATTCACCGGATGCCTTTGTATACACCGGATACGATGCGGTCTGGCTTGCAGGCCTCTCCGTAGAGGCTGCCAACAGCGCCGACCCTGCTGATATGGTGTCGGTACTGCCAGCCGTGGCGGCTGGCTACAAGGGCGGGGCTCTCAGCTCCACCGATCTGAACGGGAACGGCGACTTGGCCACGGCCAACTACGAGATATGGAGCGTTGCCGACGACAGCTGGGAGAAGGCATCTATATTTGACATTGAGCAGGACACCATCACGCCGGTGAGTGTCGCATTGATGGTGGACGGTACCGAGTTTGCGCCATCGCATGTCATGCAGGGCGGTTCGATCCAGAACATGTACACAAACCCCCAGGCGGCCACACTGATAATCGATATCGAAGCAGCCGAGGACGGGATGTTGGAAATCACGCTGCCCCGGGATTTGGTGGACTCCCAAACTGTCGACGGCGCCGATACCTCGTTCTTTGTACTGGTCGACGGCGAGGAGGCCATGCACGAGGAGACCGAGACGGCCGGCGACTCTAGAACACTGACCATAGAATTCCTAGCGGGCGCAGAGCAGGTGGAGGTTGTGGGAACCTCGGCAGCCGTTCCCGAATTCGGCGAGATCGGAATGGTGGTGTTGGCCGCCGGGCTGATTGCCATAGCAGTCTTCACGGTAAGGTATAGGCTGGTTGCCGGATCCCCGCTCATCAGAGCGGACTGACATATTCCGGCACCCGTACTGCGACACCCATAATCCTGTCTCTGCCGGTCCGGCCTGCCGGGGAGTTTTCCACCGTCTGCCGCTCCACTCTAGCGTGCGTCCGAATGTCTGGTCGATGTACCCATCATGATACGGTGAATACAAAGCGGGCACCACCCAATACTGGAATGATGCGGTATGAGTTTGTAGGGTACGGTACATTTAATAACCAGTACCTCATAGATATACCATGAGAAAGAGGAATGGACCCAAGGCGTCTCTCATATACCTGCACAGACCCGTTGTCTCTACCAAGGCGACGCCGGCGGACTGCTCGGTGTGTGGACGCGGCTTGGCAGAGGGCTACACAGTCACGGCTAGGGCACTGCCGGGCGTGGGCGTCCGGCTCTTCTGTCACGTGCACTGTCCCTGAGGCCTCCGGATCTGGCGTAGGGTTCTACGGCCGTCACGTCTGCTGCGCAAACAGGACGTCGTGATACGCGGCCGGCACCATCGTCCGGTGCCGCCTCAGCAACTCCTGCACCGCCGAGTCCATCACGTACGTGTCGGCGTGGTCGTCATCGTCCCGGACGCTCCTTCCCAAGCCCTGTAGCAGCTTTACTATGGTCTGGTATACGTACCAGCTCCGGTCCGCCCTGTTCTTGGCCGCGACACGGCTGTCGCCTAGGTATGGGTAGGGACACTTTTCTATTATCTGGAACCGGGAGAGGTCTCCCTTCAGGTCGATGCCCTGCCACAGAGAGGAGGACAGCAGGACGCCGTTGGGTGTGGTCCCATGCGCGTCCAGAATATCGCCCAGGCTGGTGTTGTCTTGGTTTTTGCTGTGGGCAACCTGGATGCGGCTGGCCTGCCGCCGGCTGAGCCTCTTGAGCAGGTTGTAGCACCTGGCCTTGGAGGATGTCAGTATGAGGCCCCGGGAGTCCTGATGCGCCGCCATTATGTTGTCTATGGAGTTTGCCACCCTGATCTCGTCGGACTCGGGGGATCGGCTGCTCAGGCGCGCCGTGTTTCTGAACTCTACCATCCTGTTCTCGGCGGGGAACGGGGACTTGGGCACGTCTATGAGGACGCAGTTCTCCATTCCGATGCTTTTGGAGAAGTTGTCCCTGTCTATGGTGGCTGACATGAACACCTGTATCTCCGAGTCCAGAAGGTCCCGGGTGTAGCTGGAGATGTCCAGCGGCACCGCCGATATCCGGCTGAGGTTGCCCTGCGCGTCAAACTCCGGCTCCTGCATGATAAAGTTGTCCTCGTCGCGTCCGATGTCCCGGCTCGCGTTGACCACGCCATCCAGGCGCCGGTCCAGGCGCCTCATCCTCACCACGTCGGCCGTGGTGACCGGTTCGTGACTTCTTCTGATCAATTCGGCATAGGCATCCTTCAGTGAGCCAAGCAGGCCCAGCATGCCACGGACCGACTCGATGTCAAACCGCCTCTGGTCCAAACCGGTCTCTGCAAGGTAGCCGCCGGGTATGTCGTACCCGACGAACCGGACCACCTCGCTCTCTATGGTATGCGCCTCATCAAAGATGGTGACTTGGCGATCGATGCCGGCGGAATCACTCTGGAACTTTTTCAGGTAAAAATAGAGCGCATAGTTGAGTATAGTTCGGGGGCGGGCCAGCCCCTCTTCCTTCTGCTTGTAGTACACGCACTGCCCGTCCGGGTTGGGGGCCTTGAACTCGCAGGTGGCGACTACCTTGCCGCCCCTCTTTGTCATGCACTGGCCCTTCTCGCACGTCAGGCCCTTTTGAAGGGCCCGGCGCTTCTCCCCTATGTGCTCCCGTTTCATCAGCTGGTGGCACTCGAAGTTGGACTTGCCCTTTATTACGGCCATCTCCGGAAAGTCCCTGACGTACTGGTCCTGCAGCTGCTTGGTAGATGTGACTATGAAGGTGCTGCCCAGCGCGTCTGCCAAGGCGCCGGCGACGTGACTCTTGCCGCTTCCGGTGGGCGCCGACACTATGAACCTCTTGTAGCCGGACTTGAGCAGCGTCTCCATCTTGTCCAGGATGAACCGCTGGCTCTCCCGGGGTGTTGCACCCTTTTTGAAGTGGGAGACGAGCATGCCGCAGTGCGACAGAATGCAAGATATAACTCCACGGCGCCCGACCGGAGACGGGTCCGCTAGTTCTTTATAGATAGAGTGGGAAGGGGCGCCGCGTTGCTGACGATACGGTGCGGGGATGTGATGGCCATCCGGAACGAGCTGGCGGTGTACGTCTCCGACCAGGTGGAGGCCGTTCCGATGTTAAAGAACACAGAGTTCATACTCACGCCCGTGGACGACGACGAGCAGCTGGACAAGAAGCTGGCCGTGACTGCCATCCGGGAGTATCTGGAGTCGATGGGGGAGAGCCGCCACTTTGATGTGGTCGCCGCCGGGGACATCATATTCATCAAGTCCCTGGATGGCCACGTCATAGAGCGGGAGTCGAGGCCCAATCAGGGGATGTACGCGTGCCCCCACTGCGGGTTTCTCACCCAGTATGAAGCCGAGCACAACACGCACATGAAGATGCATTACCTGTAGGACGTCCCGGTCGGGTGGCCGCAGCCGGCCTCTTCATTTGGGGCCGGGTTTGGATCCGTACTCGGCCAGGGCCTCCTCTATGTCGCCGCATTCCTTGATCTTCTCAACCAGGCCGGGCTCGTCGATCTCGTAGCAGTTTAAGAACCCCTGCTCGTCCACAAAGAAGAGCAGTGCGACATCCCTGTATATGCAGTGGTAGATGCGCTCGGTCTCCATCAACTCTGGCCGGATCTTTGGCCCGTCCTTGTCTACGGTAATGGCATCGCCCAACGGGCAAAGATCTCCGGGGCGGCCTATTTTTGCGTTGGCTGGTGCTGGGCGTATACAGGTACATGCTTTGGCATTTGCGTGTATGCAGTGTTATAACGGGACGCTTCGCAGCCTAACGGCATGGAGGAGAGGGCCGTACTCCACGTTGACTTTGACCATTTTTATGCGCAGTGCGAGGAGATTCGCCAGCCCAGCCTGCGCACGCTACCGGTGTGCGTCTGTATATACTCGGATCGTGGGGGCGAGAGCGGGGCGGTGGCCACCGCCAATTATCCCGCCCGGAAGTTCGGCGCAAAGTCCGGCCTGCCCATATCCAGGGCGAAACGTCTCCTGGAGGGTACCGACGCCCGGTTCATACCGGTGGACTTTGAATACTACTCAGACGTATCAGAAAAGGCCATGGCCATAATGGAGGGGTACGCGGACGTCTTTGAGTACGTGGGCCGCGACGAGGCGTATCTGGACGTCACAGAGCGGACCGGCGGCAGTCTAAAGACGGCGGCGCACCTGGCCCAGCAGATAAAGAACGGCATACG
Source organism: Nitrososphaerota archaeon (assembly GCA_016126025.1). GTDB lineage: Archaea > Thermoproteota > Nitrososphaeria > Nitrososphaerales > Nitrosopumilaceae > VYCS01. The sequence continues at coordinate 4,716 of JAEFDA010000018.1, forward strand.
CGAGTCTTTGCGCATGACCTGCTCGGCGGGGGTCTCGCGCAACAAGCTGGTGTCGAAGATCGCCTCCGGCTACAAGAAGCCCGACGGCCTCACGGTGGTAGAGGCTGGATCCGAGGAATCGTTCTTGGACGGCCTCACACTGCGGGACATTCCGGGCATAGGAGGCAAGACCGCCAAGAGACTGGGCGCGGCGGGGATGACCACGGTGGCCGCCGTCCGCGCCGCCGATGTGTTTGACCTGCAGAGAACGTTCGGCAGGAAGACAGGAACATACGTCTACAATTCGGTGCGCGGAATAAACGAGGATCCGGTCCACGAGAGACCGCCGAGCGTGCAGTTCAGCAAGATTGTGACACTGAAGCGGAACACCACGGATCCGGGCGAGTTGGCCGAAGCCCTGCAGGAGGTGTGCCGAAGCCTGCACGGTACGCTGGCCGAACGGGGAATGCGGTTCCGGCTGGTGGGCATACAGTTCGTCCACGCGGATCTCTCCAACCGGACCCGTTCCAGAACGCTGCGCAACCACGCCGACAGCCTGGAGAAGCTGCAGGAGGTGTCCGGCCAGCTGCTGGACGGGGCCCTCCGGGATACGGTGCCGCCGGTCAGGCGGCTGGGCGTCAAGGTGTCGGACCTGACCAAGGCTGTCGGCCAGCAGGCAATATCCAGCTACTTTTGAGGCCCAGCCCGCTTCATTCTTCTGGTCTCTATGGCCATCACCACAAACAGGAACGCAAAGAGCCAGGGCAGGAACATTATCTCGCCGGCCACCGAGTGGAACTCCTCCCACCTTTGGGGATCGGCGGTGACCTTGAGGGCGTACCAGGACAGGGCGAATATGCGAATCATGTTTATCGCCACCGTCCCCACTATCCCCACCACGAAATAGAACAGCTTGCGGTCGCGGCGTATGTTCATCTTCAGAAGGAAGGCCCCCATCACCAGCGAGTATATTATGATGCTGTGCACCCCCGCCGAGGGCCAGAAGACCTGCAGCACCATGGGGCCGTGGTCGCCCCTCAAAAACATGATGTTGTCCCGGCCGGTGGCCGTCCCCAGATCGAACAGCCCCACCAGCCACACGTTGGTCTGCACCATGTACGGCACCACGTACTGGAGCGGGCCCAGCGTGTCATACGGAAAGAACGCGTCCAGTGAGAGTATGACGGCGCTCCCCCCTAGGAATATGGGCGCGGCGGGAGCTATCCGTACCCACCTCTTCCCAAAGTATATGGCAAACACCGCCGCCAAGAACGAGGCCATAACAACATAGTCCCACAGCCACATCCACGAGTATACAAGCTGCACACCGAAATCCTCGGCGGCGGCGGCCAGCGTGTCGTGGAGACCGGCCTCGGCTACGGCCAGGTACGCCATGGCGGCGGCGGCCAGCGGTACGGACATCCACACCCTGCGGGCGCTCGGCGCCAGCCGAAGCCCCACCAGCTCTGCTGCCATAAACGCCAAGGCGAACAGGAACCCGCCCCTGCCCTGGTTCCAGCTCAGGCTGAAGCTGTCTGGATATGCGGCCAAGGCAAAGACGATGGGGCCGGCAGCCACTGCCAGTCCCATGATCATTGTGCGGTGCACGGCCCGGCTGCAGTGCTGTTCTAATAAAAACCAGATGAGCGGGGCACGACGACTAAAAGTCGGTGATGCTCCTCTGGAATACGGTGCGGCTCACCCCGGGCTGGCCCAGCCACTCCTTTTTGGATATGGTGAGGCGGCGGCACGCCGCGTCCATGGCACGGATGAGGGAGTCGGGGAACTCCGGCCGTCCCCTCAGGGCCGAGCGCACGCCCTCCCGTACCTGCCACACCCCCACCGGAATGGAGTAGTCGGGGCTTATCTCCCGGAGGACTATGGCGGCGGCCTGCCGTCGGCGCCCGTCCAGGTACTCGGCGACGGCAAGCCTGGCCGCGAAGTACGCCCCGGCCGTCTCCGGATAGCCCCGGAACCCGCCGGCATCCTCAAAGTCGGATCCGAAGGCAGGCCTGCCGCTGCTGTACCACGCTTCGGCGAACCCGAAGGCCCATCTTCGGGGCCACAGCACCACCGCGTACGAGTTGCCCAGATGGGTGAACCAAAAGACGCGGCACGAGTCCAGCAGGGGGTGGTCCAGGATGTCGCCGACCAGACTCTTGGATATGGTGTCGTCGGTGGCGGTGATGCTCCACTTGGTGGGCACCAGGCGCCTCTCCCTGCCGAACATTCCCACGCTGAAGCACCTCTGAATCCGGGAGATCTCGGTCCCGGAGCGGTACAGGCGCAACACGGCATCGGCGGCGCCCATGTCGGTGTCGTAGTAGCACCTCTCTATCTGGCGGTGGGGGGAGACGTTGGAGAACCGCGACTCCCTTATGCTGCCCACCGGCCCGAAAGGGGCGCTGTGCCCGTCGGCGAGCTCGGACGCCGTTATCCTGCCGGAGAAGGTGATATCCGCGTCGGCGGGGCTGCTCCCCATCGCCACGTCCTGGAGCTGCGTCACGTATCGGGAAGGGGAGTCGCCCACCGGAACCTTCTTGACGCCGCGCACCAGCCCCAGGCGGTACGAGACTATCTCCTGGAGGCTGTGGCCGGACCACTCCTCGGGAGAGTCCAGTATGGATGTGTCGCCGAATCTGGGGGGGACCATCGGGCCGGCCAGAACATTGGGGTATCCGGCCGAGCCCACGAAGACGGACGGGGGGCTGGCCCCCAAGATATGATTGTCTGTGTACAGGCCGGGTGCCGACGCCATCATGCGGTTCCATCTCTCCAGGGCCTCGGCTCTGGCCTCCCGGGCTGTGGTAGCCATGGCGCGCCGGTTCCTATCTCAAGGAGCACTCGGTCTTAAGCGAGCGGTTGGTCGTGTATACGGCCACCACCAGCACCGCCAGCGCCGCGGCCCTGATGGGTATCTCGTAGTTGGTGAGAAACGAGGCGGCGACGCTTCCGGCGCTTCCGAACGTCGATATCACCGCAAAGCCCAGCGGTCCGCAGCTGCACGCCCCGGCCACCGCTCCGACCAAGGATCCCAGCACGCCGCCGCCCATCTTGGTGCCGCCGCCCCGCAGCAGCACTATGCGGTATACGTTCATCGGTATTACAAGACCCGACAGGATGGATATGGCCAGTATGAGGACAAATCCGACCTCCGTTCCGGGGGGTATGTGCCCTGTCACGTACGGCTCCAGAAACAGAAACTCCGAGAGCAGCAGCATCCCAAAGAGCATCGCTCCGGTTACGGCGACGGCCATGGCAATGTATCGAGCTCCAAACACAGCGCGCACTGTAACCAGCATACCACTACACCCGCCTCCGGACAAATATGGGTTGCGTTGCGCGGCGTATTGGCGCGAAAATTTCGTCTTTCTAAATTTATATGGGTTGGGAGGGTTGTGTATAGTATGACCAAGGTGTACTGTGAGAAGTGCAACAATGTCTTTGGGTCTAGGGAAAAATTCGACAGACACATGGAGTCCGTCCACGGTGAAGCTGGCTGCGACGTCTGCGTCATCGATGCGGCACTGTCCAAGATTGCCGGTTTCTTCAAAAAATAACCCCGAAGCAGTAACATTTTTGAAAATACAAGGGCGCCGAGGGTTCCCGCGGGCCGACATTCCGGGCGCCCGGCCGCCCTCAGCTCTCTGCCGCAAGGGACGGTACGGGTAGTACGGACGGCCTATCGTTTTTCCCAATCTATTGTCGCCACCCCCTTTAGCCGGCCCCGCGCACGCGGAGGAAAGCATGGGCCGAAAGTTCTACAAAACGACCGTGCCGCTCGGCGAGGGACGGGTGCCTTACCGGCGCCCGGCCGGTGGCGGCTGACGCTTCGAGTCTCGCCGGCTGCCTCCCTCGCGTCGTTGGCGGTCGGCGCGCGGCCGCGGTTCGCGCATTCCCAACCGCCGCCCGGGGGCGTTTTGCAGATTCCGTGACGCATGGCGCACGCTCATATTCCGAATGTTGGGGACAGCTGATCGGGCCGCGCACGCCATCCCACCGGCATTTCGGTGGTCGGCAACATCCAAATGCACGACAGCAGAACCGTATGGCGCGTGGCCGGCTACGTGATCAAGCCTTGCCTGCCCTCGAATCGATCCAGAACCATGTCCAGCGTTATCATAAACCTGCCGTTGAGGCTGTAGTGGCGGTGGTTGTGCACGAACTGGAATGATTTGACGTAGGGTAGCGGAGATTACCCTGCTAGGGTCACTTGGATGGTCCGCCGGTTGTTGCCGTCCTCAAAGATCCTGTCTCCAGTAGCGGCGATGGTGACCGTATAGGCCGTCCGGTCGGCGTCCGCCGAGACCATCCTGAGGATGTTGCCGTCGGTTATGACGAACCGGTCCGAGTCGCCGCCGGGCTCTGTGCGGTATGTGGGGTTCTGCCCGTCCAGAAAGGCGTTCCGGGCTGATATGGTCCCGACCGCGCCGGGGACGTCCGCCTTGTCTATGGAGGCGCTGTCTATCACTATGTACCACCCGCCAAGGTTCTGGTCGAAGGAGGCGGCGTTATGGAACATGCCGCCCATGTGGGTCACCGAGGAGGTGTCCCAAGTGTGGAGAGGCTGGTTGAAGGAGGAGGCTTCCCAGAACATGCCGCCCATGTGAGTCACCGAGGAGGTGTCCCAGAAATCTAGGGGCTGGTTGAAGGAGGAGGCTTCCGAGAACATGCCGCCCATGTGAGTCACCGAGGAGACGTCCCAGGCGGAGATGTCCTGGTTGAAGTAGGCGGCGTTATGGAACATGCCGCCCATGTGAGTCACCGAGGAGACGTCCCAGGCGGAGATGTCCTGGTTGAAGAGGGTGGCGCCGTAGAACATACTGGACATGTCGGTCACCGAGGAGACGTCCCAGGAGTCCAGTGGCCGGTTGAAGACGGTGGCGCCGTAGAACATACTGGACATGTCGGTCACCGAGGAGACGTCCCATGTGGAGAGGTCGCCGCGGAAGGAGGAGGCGTTGTCAAACATATCGGCCATGTCGGTCACCGAGGAGGTGTTCCAGGTGGATATGTCGCCGTTGAAGGAGGAGGCGGCCCGGAACATCCCGCGCATGTCGGTCACCGAGGAGGTGTCCCAGGCAGAGATGTCACCGTTGAAGGAGGCCGCATACCGGAACATCCCGGACATGTTGGTGACACGCGAGAGGTCGGGGATGTCGGTAGCCGCGTAGACCATGTTGGTGGCGCCAGAGAAGGCCCACCTCATGGTAGTCCACGATGCGTCGCCCCACTGGTCTATTGACACGAGTTTGGTAGCATCCGGGTGGGCCTCCAACGGGAAGGCTTCATGGCCGCCGCCCAGCGAGATGGCCGCGAGGCCGCCGTAGACCGAGACCTCGTAGGCGCCGGGGTTCGCGTATGTGTGGGTTGCGGCTCCCGAGATGCTGGCGCTGACGGCGCCGTCACCCCAGTGGACGGTCATGCCGGATCCCGCCAGAGGGATGGTAACAGTCTGGTTGGCGGCGTCGGTCTTCCAGGTGGTGATAAACGGGCGCTGGTCCGGCGCCTGCTGCGCGTCGGGAACGTCTTCCAAAGTCACCTGAATGGTCCGCCGGTTGTTGCCGTCCTCGAATACAGAGTCGCCGGTGGCTGCGATGGTGACCATATAGGTCGTCCGGTCGGTGGCCGCCGAGACCATGCTTAGCTGATTGCCATCGGTTATGGTGAACCGGTCCGAGTCACCGCTCGGCTCTATCTGGTAGGTTGGGTTCTGCCCGCCCAAGAACTGGTTCAGGGCAGATATGGTCCCGACCACGCCGGGGATGTCCTCCCTGTCGATGGAGGCGCTGTCCATCACGATATACCAGCCGCCTAGGTTCTGGTCGAAGGAGGCGGCAAAGTCGAGCATCCTGGTCATGTTGGTCACCGAGGAGACGCCCCAAGACGATACGTCTTGGTTGAAGGAGGTGGCGTTATAGAACATGTGGCTCATGGTGGTCACCGAGGAGACGTCCCAGGCGGAGATCTCGCCGTTGAAGGAGGTGGCGCCCCAGAACATGTGGCTCATGTCGGTCACCGAGGAGACGTCCCAGTTGTTGAGGGGCTGGTTGAGGGAGGTGGCTCCCCAGAACATCGCGTCCATGTAGGTGGCCGAGGAGGTATTCCAGGTGTCGAGGGGCTGGTTGAAAGAGGTGGCGCCCTCGAACA
>JAEFDA010000081.1 GCA_016126025.1 Nitrososphaerota archaeon
AGCATCCTGCGGGAGAGTGATGGTGTCGGGGGCGTCGGGGGCGTCCGGGACCTGTACGCCCGCATGCTGGCAAAGTTTCCGCGGCGCCACTCGTTTCTGGCCCCCACGGAAAGATAGGTATGGAGTGATGCCCCCCGGCGGGGAGCCCTTACACCTTGGAGAGCGTCTTCTTCTTGAACACGTTCAGGTCCTTCCGGACGGCCTTCACGGAGGCGGCGTGCTCGGCGGCCAGCGCCTTCTTGGACTCCTCCAGTAGTCCGGGTATGTCTGCCTTGGCCATCTTACTTTCGCTTCTCCATGGACTCTTTGAGTTTTTTTAACTTTGCGAACTCCTCACGCTCCCGCTCCTCCAGGGTGGCCAGTATGAACCTGACCCTCTGCTGGTACTGGGGTATTATGATGTTCTCCAGAGCGTTGAGCAGCTTCTGGGTCTTCTCCAGGGCCTTGGCCAGACTCAGTATCGAGTTCTCGTACTCGGCGGCCTTGCATATCTGGGGGAGGAGCGTCTTGATCTGCTTGGAGGCGCGGTCTATGGACGAGTTGGTGTCTGCAAAGCCGTACGGCATGGACTTGGTGTCCTTCTCGGACACTGCCAGCACGGGAACCTTGACGTCCACCACCCGCCGTACCTGCACGTCCACCTCCATCACCGGCGGCGTCGACTCGGCCACCGAGTCCACCCGGCTGGTCCCCAGTCCCAGGTACGCCTCGTTTACGGACGCGTATATGTCCTGGAGCGGGTCCCAGATGCCGCCCCGGGCCCGGGATGCCTCCTCGATCATCTCCTCTATGTTCTTGAGCAGCACCTTGCGCTTGTCGTCGAGTATCTTCTGGACCATGATGGCGACCTGGCTGGACCGCTTGTACTTCAGCAGCTCGATCTTTGTGGCGACCACGTTCTGCCCAAAGGACATCTACGCGTCGCTTCCCCGGTAGTACTGCTCTACGTACTTGTCCTTGACCTTGGTGAGCTCGGTCCGGGGCAGGTTGGAGACCACCTTCCAGAGCAGGGAGAGCGTCTCCTCCAGGTTGCGGTTCTCGTCCAACGCCTGGGTGAGGAACCCCTTCTCGAACGAGTCGCCCACGTCCATGTACTTGAGGTCCACCTCGGCTAGGCCGGCCTTGCCCACTATGCCGGCCAGCGCCCGGACCTCCTGGGCCCGGGAGTAGGCGTCATAGTTCTGGTTGGAGATCTCGCCGTGGTCCTGGCGGGTGCGCCCCTCGCCTATGCCATCCTTCATCAGTCTGGAGAGGCTCATCAGGATGTTTACCGGCGGGTAGACCCCCTGGCGGAAGAGGTCCCGCCCCAGTACGATCTGGCCCTCGGTGATGTACCCGGTGAGGTCGGGTATGGGATGGGTGATGTCGTCAGACGGCATGGAGAGTATGGGGACCTGGGTGACGCTGCCCGTCTTGCCGTTCAGCTTGCCGGCCCTCTCGTATATGGTGGAGAGGTCCGTGTACAGGTACCCGGGGTATCCCTTGCGGCCCGGCACCTCCTCGCGGGCGGCGCTGATCTCCCGCAGCGCCTCGGCGTAGTTGGTCATGTCCGTCAGTATCACCAGCACGTGCATCCCCAGCTCAAAGGCCATGTACTCGGCCACCGTCAGGGCCACCCGGGGGGTGATTATGCGCTCGATGGCCGGGTCGTCGGCCAGGTTCAGGAACAGGACGCTCCGCTTCAGCGCCCCGGACTCCTCCAGCGTGCGCCGGAAGTACTCTGCCTCGCTGTACTGCACGCCGATGGCCGCGAAGACCACGGCGAACTCCTCCTCGGTGCCCACCACCGTAGCCTGGCGGGCTATCTGGGCTGCCAGTATGTTGTGGGACATGCCCGACCCCGAGAAGATGGGCAGCTTCTGACCCCTCACCAGGGTGATCATGCCGTCTATCACCGAGACGCCGGTCTGTATGAAGTCCTTGGGGTACTCGCGCTGCTCGGGGTTCATCGGTGCCCCGTTGATGTCCAGAAACTTGTCTGCTATCGGGTCGGGCAGGCCGTCCTTGGGGCGGCCCAGCCCGTCAAAGACGCGGCCCAGCACCTCCTTGGAGACGGGCATCTCCATGACCTTGCCCACAAACCTGGCCGACGTCCCCGAGACCGAGAGGCCGGTGGTCCCCTCAAACACCTGCACGATGGCCTTGCCGTTGCCCACCTCCAGGACCTTGCCCAGGCGCCGCTCGCCCTCGCCGGTCTCCACCTCGACCAGCTCGTCGAAGGCGGCGTTCTCCACGTCGTCCACTATCACCAGGGGGCCCTTTATCTCGGCTATCTTGGAGTACTGGACCCCGCCCACGCTGGTCAACTCCGCACCTTCGCCTCCGCCGCTCCCCGGAACTGCTCCTTCATCATGTTGTCCATCTCGTCCAGCTTCTCCATCTCGTCGTCCTTGACCTCCATCCGGGCCTTGAGGAGCGTGCCGATTATCGGCAGGGCCCGGATCTCCGCCAGGCTGGTCCCCTCCCGGATGGCCTGCTGGCCCCGGTTGTAAAAGTCCACCAGCAGCCTGAGCAGCCGGTACTGCTTCTCGGGGCTGCAGTACGTGTCCACGTCATCAAAGGAGTTCTGCTGGAGTATTCCGATCTTTATCATACGGGCAACCTCCATTATGATCTTCTCCTCGTCGGGCAGCGCCTCGGGGCCCAGCAGCCGGACGATCTCCTTGAGGGTGTCCTCCCGCTGCAGCACACCGTACGCCTCGCCGCGCAGCGAGAGCCAGTCTTCGCTGACGTTCGTGCCCCACCACTTGGCTATGTCGGCCAGGTATCCCGAGTAGCTGTTCATCCAATTGATGGACGGGTAGTGCCGGGAGTAGGCCAGCTTGGCATCCAGAGCCCAGAACGTCTTGATGAACCGCATGGTGTGGGTTGTGACCGGCTCGGTAAAGTCTCCGCCGGACGGCGAGACGGCGCCCACCAGCGTGACCGAGCCGTCCCGGTCGGGGCTCCCGGCGGCCCGGACCCGGCCGGCCCTCTCGTAGAACTCTGCCAGCCGCGACGCCAGATATGAGGGGTATCCCTCCTCGGCGGGCATCTCCTCGAGGCGGCCGCTCATCTCCCGGAGGGCCTCGGCCCACCGGCTGGTGGAGTCGGCCACCAAGACGACGTCCTTGCCCATGTCCCTGTAGTATTCGGCGATGGTAACGCCGGTGTATATGGATGCCTCCCGGGCGGCCACCGGCATGTTGCTGGTGTTGGCCACCAGTACGGTGCGGTCCATGAGGGGTTTGCCGGTGCGGGGGTCCTTCAGGTGGGGGAACTCCACCAGCACCTCTGTCATCTCGTTTCCCCGCTCCCCGCATCCGATGTACACCACCACCTGCGAGTCGGCCCACTTGGCGATCTGGTGGAGCGTGACGGTCTTGCCCGTGCCGAAGGCGCCGGGTATGGAGCCGGTGCCGCCCTTTGCTATGGGGAAGAACGTGTCTATGACGCGCTGGCCGGTCAGCAGGGGGACGGTCGGGTCATACCTGGTCTTGTAGGGGCGGGGCTTGCGCACCGGCCACCTGTGGTACATCTTGAGGGTGGAGCCGTCCTGCAGGGTGACCAGGTCCGTCTCCAGGTCGTAGTCGCCCTCCGGCACCACCTCGGATATAGTGCCGCCCTTGTGGTCGGGGGGAACCATGATGGAGTGGTCGATGAGATCGGTCTCCTGTACCGTGCCTATTATGTTGCCGGCCTGCACCTGGTCGCCGGCCTTTACGGACGGCGTGTAATGGTACTTCTTGGTCAGGTCCACGGGGGTGGTGGTTATCCCGCGGCCTATGTACGAGCCGGAGGCCTCCGATAGGGCCTTCAGCGGCCTCTGTATGCCGTCGTATATCTGGCCTATTATTCCGGGCCCCAGCAGGACGCTCAGGGGGTTGCCCGTCCCCACCACCGGCTCGCCCGGTTTGAGCCCGCTGGTGGACTCGTACACCTGTATGAAGGCCACGTCCCCGGTGAGCCGTATCACCTCGCCTATGAGCTTGGACTCGCCCACTATCACGGTCTCGTACATCTTGGCCGAGGCCATGCCGTCGGCCTTTACGGCCGGTCCGCTGACCCACACTATTCTGCCCTCGGCCGCCATCAGTTCACCACTCCGAATTTGGCTGCAATTTGCTTCCTAATTAAAGGCTTTAAACGCGATATCCGGGCGTCCAGCGTGTTGTCGAAGGTCATGGTGCCATCCGTAGATACGACGCGCACCCCTCCCAGGCACTCTATGATATCGTCGGCCAGCTGCGAGCCGGCGAACCCGTTCAGCACCGAACCGACCACGTCCCGGTCCTTCTCGCTGGTGTATACGACAACCTCGGTGGAGCCCAGGGTGTCGGTGGCCTCCCGCACCAGCGCCTCCACCAGCTCCGCGTAGGAGTCGCCCCTGTCCATGTCCGATATGCGGCCCAGCGCCTGGGTGAACGCCCGGTCGACGGCCTCCTCGACCAGCAGGAGCTGCTTGTTCCTAGCCTCCAGGTCCGAGCTACCCACTATCTGTTTTTGGATCTTGTCGGCCTCCTTGCGGCCGTCTGATATGATCTTGTCGTACTCGGCCTCCAGGCCCGCCCGCGCTCCGTCCAGCGTCTTGCCGGACTCGGCCAGCGCTCCGTCCAGCTCTGAACCTAGCCTCTTCTGGGTCTGGTCCAGGATCTTGTCTATGGTCCGCTCCAGCGTGTCTGACGCCAACGGCCGCCATCGCCGGAAAAACGGATTTTAATGTTTGGAAAAGGGCGTACGTTCAGGCCCGCACGTATCCATGCCGCCCCCGGATCCGCGCTCGTGTATGGATGACGTGGTTCAGCAGGCGGCATTGTGGTGGGCGACCGGCATCCAAAGGTATTAAACACGAACGCCGGACGCTACATCCGACTTGGCCATAGCCGATCTCAAGATAGGCACCGTTATACTGCCCCGGAGCGAGTCGCCGGCGGTCGTCTCCCGCCTGACCGAGTTCGAGTGGTTCCACAAGATAGACACGGACGGTGATAGGGTGACCCCCGAGATGGACGACCTCCTGCTGGAGGCCCAGAAGACCTACCAGTCCATAGACGACGTCGTAAAGGGACTGCAGGTACCCCCCAGAGTGGGGATGCTGGAGATACTCTTCAAGGGGACGGCCATAAAACCCAAGTCGTACGAGATGGACGACATAGCGGCGATGGTGGCAGACGTAGCCGAACGCGCGCCGGGCATAATATCGGGGGCGGCCAAGCTTCTGGAGGAGTCGGCCGAGACCGACCGCTCCCTGGACGAGTACCGCTCCCTGAAGGAGGCCATAGAGACGGCCAAGAGGCTGGACATGGACCTGGCCGGGTTCGGGCTGCTGAGGCGCTTCTTCGTCAACCTCTTCATCATAGGGTCGGCTGACTACGAGGAGATATCCCGCTCCCTGGGGGAGGGCGTCTCCGCATACAAGTACGACCTCCAGTCCAAGGAGAGGGCCGCCCTGCTGGTCATAGGCGGGGCAGACGACGCCGACCACATCCTCAGGTCCCTGCGCAACTTCAACGCCGCCGCCTTCGCCATACCCGAGGGGCTGCCGCAGGTCCCCAGCCAGGCGTACTCCCTCATAGAAGACAAGCTCAAGGAACTGGCCGAGAAAAAGTCCCGCATCGCCAAGGAGCTGGCCAGACTCCAAAAGAGCCTCCGCAGGGACATACTCACCATACACGAGGAGGCCAAGGTGGCCAAGGACGTGCTGGAGACCCTCCGCAAGCCGGGGGGCACCAGAAACTTTGCCGTCATACAGGGGTACATACCCGCCAACATGGAGTCCAAGTTCCGCAAGACGGCGGGGGAGTGGACCGCCGTTGTGGAGGACATCACAGACCCCAAGCTGGCCAGCGGCGCCCCCACGCTATTCCAGAACAAGAGGTTCGTGCGCACCTTTGAGGTCATAACCGGAAGCCAGGGCATCCCCAAGAAGGGCGAGGAGGACCCCACCCCCATGATCGCCATGATGTGGCCCATATTCTACGGGATAATGTTCGCCGACGTGGGCCACGGCCTGCTGCTGATGGGCATGGGCCTGCTCTTCAAGATGAAGGGTCAGGGAATGCTCTCCCGGTGGGGCATGCTGATAGCCATATCCGGTGGCGCCGCGGCCATAGCCGGGGTGGGCACCGGTGAGGCGTTCGGGTACCACATAGACCACCTGGAGCCCTTCGAGTCGCTTCTGGAGAAGGGCGGGCCGCTGCACGCCGTCTCCTGGCTGGTGGGCGTACTGAGCGTGGCCGAGCTCACCTTCGAGCAGGTGATAGACATACTCAAGGTCTCCCTCTTCTTGGGGGTAGTCCACCTGCTGTGGGCCATGATACTCCGCGTCAAGCGCAACCTGAAGGCCGGCCACAAGATCACCGCATACATGGAGTCCATCCCCAACATCACCCTGTACGGGGGGATTGTAGTCATAATGATGTGCGCCATAGGGGCCCAGTATGATGTGATGAACATGTACTCGCGCGTCCACAACGAGCCGGTACCCTGGGTCACCATGTTCCTGGGCGATTGGGCCACCGTGTGGATAGTCACCCGCATATCCGTCGTACTGGTGATAGCGTCCATGGCCACCATGATGGTCGGCGGCATGCTCCACGCCAAGAGACACCCCGAGGAGGGCGGGAGCGCCGCCAACGTGATCATGGAGGTCTTGCTGGGAAAGACCGTGGAGAGCCTGGCGCATACCATAAGCTACGCGCGTATAGGCATAATGCTGCTGGTCCACGCCGCCCTGCTGCTCACCGTAAACAACGCGTACGCCTCCATGGGCGGCGCCGAGTCGGTGGGCGCCTGGGCCATGATCATAGGCGGCAACTTGGGGATAATGATGATCGAGGGGCTGATAGTCTACATACAGGCCCTCAGGCTGCACCTCTACGAGTTCTTCACCAAGTGGTACGACGGCGGCGCGCAGCCCTTCAGGGCGGTGCGGCCCGAGCTGATATACAACCAGTTCCGCTGGAAGCCAAGGTAGGGATAGGGGCGCCCGGGCCGGATTTACGGCTGCTGGGCGCAGATGAGCTCCAGCTCGGCGCGCTGCGCGAGCCGGCGGCACAAGGCACGCCCCGGCACAGAGCACCGCTTGCTGCATCAGCCAGGGTCCGGATTGTATACGCGGCGTGGCCCGTGACCGCATTCCAGCGGTCTACCGGCCCCCTACGCCAGCCGCGGGCATGAGGCCCGAGCGATACGCTGGGAAGAGGAGCGCCCCCGCCTCTGCCGCCTTGGCAGCGGCGCCGGGATCCGACTGGGCCACATACTTGACGTGGGCGTGGCATATGTCGTAGTCGGCGCCGCGGTGCTTCCTGAATAGCCCGTCCAAATCCCTCCTGCGGTCCAGTTTTTCGAGTACCTTCGCCTGTATGAGCACTATCTTGACGGTGCGGATTCTGTCCGGATAGTTGCGGGGAATGGTATCCGGTAGGATGCACTCATGCAGGCCCTTCAAGTGCTCAAAGTCCGCCGCGCGGGTGCATACGGTCAAGAGTGCCCTATGGTAGGCATTGCTCCAACCGTAGTCTTTCTCGGCGGTGAACCGTTCATGTAGGTAAGAGATGTGCTGGGGTCTGGGGGTGCGCGTGTCCCAGCTTGACCACATAGGCGGCCATCTCGTCCACCGTCTCGTGAAAGACGGACGAGTAGTTGTGGCCACTGTTCTCCAGCGCGTCACAGTTGGCCGATAGGGACTCAGAGAGATCCTGACATATGCGGACGGCCTCCTCTGTGTGTCCCTCGCGCTGGCGGGCCTTGGCGGCCCTGAAAAAGTCCGCCAAGACCGGCCCGCACACCCCCATGGACGGCACATCAAGGGAATGGCAGACACAATGCGCCGTCAAGCGTCCGGGTTCCGAACGCAATCCGACCACCCGTCCTTGCGGGGGGAACCACACAACACCAGATTATTAAACGCCAAGCCCGTATACTATGCCACGATGGACAAGAATGCCTTCTATCGGTCCGGCATGGAAACGGCCGATGCGCTTGATGATATGGATATGCCAGAACAAGCCGAGACAGTGCGCAGCTTCGCCAAAAAGATGCGAGATGTCGAGACAGAGTTGGAAGCACTGATCGCGGAATCCCGATGAACGAACGGCAGCAGGCGCGGTTGGATCATCTGCTCAACGAGTTGGTTGCCCTGCGGGAGGAGGGAGCGGAGTTGTACCAGACCATCAGGGAGAAGCGCGCCAAGATGTCTGCCATGCGGAGGGAGATAGAGGCCATGCGCTCAGACGTCCTGCGGGACATGAACCGTTTCGCAAACCTGAGCCAAACCATGCGGCAGATAGAAGATGAGGTACGTTTGCTACGGCGGTCGTGACTTGGGGCACCGTCTGGTAGGAGTCTGCCGCCTGCTGTTGCCCTAACCAGATCCTCAAAAATTCTGGCGTGCATCGGCGGTGCCACGATGCGCTCGCACGCGTTGCCACACCCGTAGCAGCGAACCGGTCCCGGTCACAAAATCGTGCGCACCCGGACGTGCAGCCAAGATGCCTACCCTCTCCCGCAGCGGCGGCCAAGGCGGCCCGTCCTTCCCGCCCACTTCTTGCCGTCGGCTCTTGTCATGTGGGGCATACGGGAAAGGGGAGGATCTGTGGCTTTGGCAGATACGGATGGCCAACGGCCATCTGTGCCATAGGCAACGACCAGACGGATAACCTCCATGCCCGCAACATCCGGCGACTGCTCCCGGCGGACTTGACGGCAGGAGGCCTACCTGCTGCGGCCTGCGCGGTTCCGCTTGGGCCCGCGGCTGCGGCCGTAATGTCGGGCGTGTGCCGGGGCGTCCTGTGTGCGCCGGGACGCCGCACTCCGTGGATGGCCGCCGCGGCTGCCGTGGCCTGCCAGCGCGTCCCGGGTGCCTGCCACCTTCACGCTGAACCTGGACCAGATCTGCTCTGCAAAGTACAGAAAGTCGCTGTCCCGGGTCAGCAGTGTAGTGGGCGCGCCCATCTCCCTAGCGCAGAATGCAGCAAACGCTAGTATGTTGTTGTCCGGGTAGTTTTTCAGCAGCGCCCGCGCCCCCCTCTCTTTAACCACCGGATTGTCCTTCTTTGTGACGCTCCACCGTGTGATGGTGTCGCGCATTCCGGGATGATCCAGCATGTCTGCGTAAAACTGGCGTACATCGCGCAACTGATCCTCCCTGATCTCCGAGTACCGGCTGACCAACCAGAAGAATCCCGATGCATCAGGCCCGAATGATCTCACCATATCTGCCTGCATCCGCTCCCACATGTTACGGGCCGGGGCATCTCGCAGCAGTTTGCGCATCTCCGCTAGGACCGTATATTCCACATAGCAGGCGTGGTCGCGCAGGTAGCCCTTCCAGAGGCTGAGGCTTTTTTCGTGGTTCTTGCTGCCGGGCGCGCAGCACGCGTACAGGACGTTGGTGTCCAGCACCAGGACGGGCCGTGTGTCTCTCCTGCCCGGATTCGCCTCCGGATCGGGCGCAGTGCTCTCCGCCGGCTCTGCGCCGGGACGCGCCCCCGTCCGCCCTGCCGATGCCGCCCCCGAGGAGCCCCCTAGCCGCGAGAGCGCAACGCCCTTCTTCCACAGCACGTTGATGTTCCAAGGCTCGTCCTTCAGGATGGCATCGCAATAGTCCGACACGTCGCCGTATCCACCCAGCTGGGAGCCGGCGCCGCTCTCCCACAACGTGTCCATTCTCCAGGGGGCGACCTCCAGAATGATATCACGATAGTCGACTATCTCGCGCCTTCCAAGCTTTGAGAGCGCGGCGCTCTTCATCAGCAGCATGTCCGTGTTGTTGGGTTCGGCGTTCAGGACGCGGTTGCAGTAGAGTACCACCTCCTCGTACCTCTTGGTCTCCAGCAGCAGCCGGACAAACTTTGAGAAGGCCCCCCAGTCTCCGGGATCGGCCTCCCACGCGTTCCTGTAGCAGGCCAGCGATTCATCAGGTTTGCCTAGTTTGTGCAGTGCACGCGCCTTGCCCTTCAGCGTGGACGGGGAGTCCGGACGGATGGTCAGCGACTTGTCATAGCAGGATATCGCCTCGCCGTACCGCCCGAGGTTGGAGAGCGCATCACCTTTCCGCTTGTATGCCAGCGAGCTGCCCGGACGAATGGTTAGCGCCCGGTCAAGCCAGGAGATGGCCGGCTTGTACTCTTTCAGAAGGGATCGCGCCAGGGCCTTCCTCCACATCGTCGGGACGTGCCCTGGATCGTAAGCCAGCGCCCGGTCAAGGGCCTTGTCCCCCTCCGGAATCCTCTCGGTCATGATCAGGCCGAGCCCCATATCAGATAGGGCGCCCACGTCGCCGGGGCGGCCCTCCAGTATGCGGCCGCATACGCTGATCATCTCCCCATATCGCCGGTCCCTCATCAGCGCGAACTCCCGCCCTTCCAGCGCCCCCGTATTGTTAGGATCAATTGACAGTATCATGTCGCAGTACTTCGCGGCCTCGCCGTACCTCTGGCTGGCAAGCAGCCCAGACACCTTTTCGGAGAGGGCCGAGATGCGCCCCGGGTCGGGCCCTCCCCGGCGGATTTTGTGGCCGGAGCCGGTCAGGCCGCGACACCTACCCGCATGCGCGGAACGCGGAGCCGCCACCGATGGCCCGACGCGGGACGGGCCCTGTGAAGGTGCGGCCTCCGCATGGGATGGGCCCCATGGCAGGATGGTTCTTGCACGGCTTTACAGACTCAAACTCCGCATTTATGCTCTGCCTCCCATGATGCGTAGAACTCATCCGGCGGGACACGCTCGATGGCCGGGTGCAGCACGGTATGATCCTCCAGAGGTGCCGGCTCGTCCCGACACACGAGCGGCTCCTCTGCCGCCGTATCAGAGAAAATAGGAAAAGGGGGATGTCTACTCGTTGACG
>JAEFDA010000157.1 GCA_016126025.1 Nitrososphaerota archaeon
AGGAGCCATTCCAGGCGGAGGGTGATGCCCGTGCACGGGTCGCTTGAAATAACGTTTGATCCGCGCAACATTCTGTCCAGGGATCTGTGCAAAATACTGCCAACGTAAAATTCATACGGGGTTATTTATGATCCCAACTATATATAGGAGGAACTGCCTACCAAGATGACGCTTAACAGGGCCACATGCAGGCACGCACTAAGGGCGGAACTACTTACCAGGCAAGTCGGTCCAGCCAGAATCCAACGAAATCCTGACGGATATGGTGTTTGTCTGCATTTCATATTCGACTTTTGTGTTCGGCATGAACTCGCCAAACAATCGTCCCAGCATTGCCTTTATGAAAATGGACCAGTTGGTTCCCATTCCGTGCCGTACGGTAAAGGTGTGAGTCTGACCATCTACCTTGTGATCAGTGGCAATCCCCGTCACCCGCATATAATCCTCCAGCGTCTCAATGCAGTGCTTGAGGTCGTATTTGCCCTTTATCAGCATGACTGCCTCCTGAAATATCGGAAGTATGCCGTTTATCCAATCCTGGACGTTCTCTTGGTTAGCGTCTGGTACGAGTACAGGGATCATTTGCTTTGGTACCGGAACTACCTCGAGAGTCTGCATATACCTGTCCCAGCTCACCCATCGCTTAAGGATTTTATTTGTCATGGAGTTGACGGAGATGCCAATACGGGCAGAGTCCGACTCTAGCTCCGCCGCCACATAGTCCGGTATGCGCAGCGTTATGTGTCTTGTACCATCGCCTGCTCCTGTGTGCGATTTTGATTGCATCGTCGTATCATCTGTACTATAATTATATAAGTGTAGTTGTGCTTTAGTTGTATACGTAGTGCTGGTCAGAGACGAGTGATCATTCTGCACGTCAATAAAAACGATTTAAATCGGAAGGTTTAGATCCCGCATTTCTCCACCGCATTCACATACTGCAGCTGGGCAAGCATATGAGTACATATGAGTATAAATACGTGCAAATGCATGCAAATACGTGCAAATGCATACACTGGACATACTAAATTTATTCCATAATTCGGAATGACATGCCTTGACTACAAGAACTAGGTCGAAATACGTATCTGTTGACATGAATGTTATTCATAATTTACCCGATTCCTCGTGTTTGTCCGAGGACATGCAGTTGCCGAGCGCATCCCGTTCGATATGCTTGGCTGTCTTGGTTGTGGGGTTAGGCATGTCCGTGGTACCGTTTGCCGGCGCCGATCTCTGGGAGCCGCCCGCCGACCCGCGCCTGCTTGACGAGGTGGAGTCGGAGGTGGTGTCCGTGGTCGTCGAGGCCTCCTGATGTACGGCGCCTCCGGTACGGATGTCTTCGCGGACATAACTCCCGGCGCCCCCGTCCACACCAGCCGGCCCTATCCGTTCGTCCTCAACGCCAGTACGATGGACACGGTGGCCGACGGGGCATTCCCGTACGTGGTTGGGGATCCGCTCTACAGGGCCATAAAGAAGCCGGCCGGGGCCATCTTGGAGGATCTGTATAGCGGACGCGGCACCTGGATCGAGCACATGTCCGAGAATCCTGACACCGGGACGGTCCAGTTGAAGAGGTCCTGGCTGTACCTGCACGACGGGTACGCATTCAGGTCCGGCTGGAGTGGTCCCCGCTCATGGAGACCGATTTTCGCGACATTCTATCTCAACCACACGGTTCTTTGGACAAGGCCCTTTTGTCATATTGCGGCGTAGCCGCAGTATGGGGGTGCGGGGGATGCTGAGATATAGATCTCTTTCGGTCCGGCCACGTGGTTAAGGGCAGAAACCACCCCACGGTTCGGAATATGAGAGATCCGAATACACTAGGTGGTTGGCCGTTCAAGCCCCGCTGGTGGCCGGTGCTGCCGAGCGCCATGCGTGATGGGCTTTTGTCATCTACATGCTATTCACTGCAGCTCGGGCTGGATACAGGCGCTGCCAAATGCCGGGGCGGCTACGGTCTCATATGCATAGTGCCGGACAGAGTAGTTCGACCAAAATTGATCTAAATCCCATGTTGGCTGGGGGCGTGTTCCGACT